>JAOAJL010000011.1 GCA_026414185.1 Microcaldota archaeon
GTGGTTGCCGTATTGCCCTTGGAAGCTGACCGACCCCATACCGCTGTTGTGGAAAGGCGTCGTGTGCCATACTGTTATGTTCGTTGAATTGATGTAGTTGCCGTTTGTCCAGAATATCATGTCTCGCTTTCCCCAGAGCTGAAGGTTTCTTGCTGACGAGTAGGCACCCGTGAGATAAACGCCATAAACGAGGTTTGCGTTTTCGGAGATTGTGCTGTTCTCTATTATTGCTCCCTGTCCGCCGAGGCTGACGTGGTTGACCTTGGCGAAGGTGCTGTTAAGGCGGTCTATCGTCGTGTATGAGCCCGTGCTGAATATGCTCCTATCAAAAAGCGATATTCGGCAGTTGCGGATTGTTGTGCTCTGCTTGTCGGTATAAACCCCGTATGTTCCGCTTGAGTTGTTCCCTATTATTGAATAGCCTTGGCAGTCAAGGGTGACGTTCTGCGCCGTTATATTCAGACCATTTGTCCCGTTTGCGTAGCAGTCCCCTGTCATCAGATAGACGGTGTTGGGGGTGTTTAGGTTCTCGTTGCAATAAACTGCGTGCGTTTCATAGGTGTAGTTTCCTGTTTCATTCGTGGTGTTGTTTGCTGAAAAGGGCGGCAAGCCGCTTGGAATGTTTAAGATTGCCGAATAAACATCAAGGCGGGAGTAGTTCCTGCCCCCATGCTCTATCGGCTTGCCTGTGGTCTGGAAGCGGTAGAGCGCCTCTTGGGGCGAAAGCGAGGAGTTGGACTCCAAAAGTAGAGCCGCTGCGCCGGCGAGATGGGCTGCCGAGATTGAGGTGCCTGAGCGGGCTTGACCGCCTATGTTTATCCCTTCGCCCGGGGCAAGAAGGGAAACGAGGGGGTTGATGTTTGAGAAGGGCGAAACCTCGTCCTGCTTTGAGGAAGAGGAAACTGCAATCACCCCTGAGCCGCAGGCAGGCGAGGTTATGTTCGGAAGCCCCCTGTTGCCTGCCGAGGCGACGGCTATTATCCCTCCTGCCGAGGCTTCGTTTGCCCTGCTTGCAACCGCGTCTGAATCGCAATTGTTTTCATACTCGCCTCCTCCGAAGCTCATGGAGATTATGTCAGCCTCAACAAGCTGGCAATATGAGATGCCTGCGATTATGTCGGAAGAATAACCCCTGCCTGTTGATGATAGGACTTTGACGGGTATGATAAACGCATCAGGGGCAACTGCGGCAATGACCTTTGCCATCAGAGTGCCGTGCCCATTGTCATCATCGGTGTTGGTGCTGTTGTTGATAAAATTGAAGCCGGGGATGAGCCTCCCCTGCAGTGATTCATCAGGCGTAACACCGGTGTCAAGCAGGCAGATTCTCACCTCCCTTCCTGTGTAGTTTGCGTGGGCAAGGGAAGCCCCGATTAGGGGTATTGAGTCTGAAAGCGAGGCTTCCATTTCAATATCCGGCTGAACGGACTGCACGCCCGCCTCTGCCAGGGATGCGAGGTCTTCCTCCCCCTCCACTTGCAGGACTTTTATACCGGCTATCGGCAACACTTTCAGCTCATCCACTTCTTCCGGGATGGGGGATTGGATTGGGACTATGACCCTTGCCTTGCCCTCGCTCTCAAGCACGGATAAAAGCTGCGGCTCAATCTCAAGCTGAAAGCCATCATTCGTTTCTATCGCCACCCTGTCCCCTTTGCTCAGCACCCTGTATGGCTTTTCATAGGGGGAGGAAGTCTGGTTGGTTGAGTTTTCCTCTACCGATGAGGAATTGGTCCAGTTAAGCAGGAGTGCGCCGGCGCTTTCCAAGGCAGGCTCTGTGAATGAGAGGTTGGTGGAATTGGCGCCAGGGAGGGATGAATTTTCTTGGTTGGCGCCTGGCGCTGAGAGTTCCCCAAGCTCAACAAGAAGAAGCGGCAGGGCAACTGCGAAAATGAGCATTAGCGGAAGATTGAGCTTCATCCCCTCTCCACCGCAGGTAGTTTTCAGGGAAGAAATAAAAAGCAGACTGAGCGGCTATCTCCTTTTGCCCATAATGCACTTTTTGAAAGACTGGCAAAACAGCATTATGGAAACTGAAACAAAAAGCGCAACCGAACATGACAAAGCGGAGAAGAACAGGACAAGCGCTGGAAAAGAAACGCGTACGTCAATTATTGATGCTGTGGCAATCAGTGCGCAGAGCGCGGAAAGCATAAAAGTGAGGGGAAGGCGCAACTCGGCATTTCTCATTGCCGCAGCAAGCCCGTCAAGGATGAAAGCCGAGCCGACTCCTATCATAACACCCGAAAAGAGGGCGATGAATGCCGAATGAAAGCCGAAAAAGAGCGCCTCAAAAGCATCCTCCTGCCTTTCAGCCTCCTGGGCGGCGAAGAAAGAGATGGCAAGCCCGATGGCAATAAGGGTCGCCCCAGCCGCAAAAAGCGCCTGCCTGAACGACAGCATAAAACCAATCCTCTTGCAGCATTTTTTAATCCTTGCATATAAAAGTGAGGTGCGACCGGCTATGGAAGGGATTGGGGGCGGAGAAGGGCTCAGCGACAAGGAAAGGAAAAGCTCAATGCGGCTCATAACTGCCGAGGGAATGGCATATTCGGCGATGGCGGGGTCCGGAGACGCCTATGTGTCTGCGGCGGCAGTCGCCCTTGGGGCATCAAACTTCTACATCGGCACGCTTACGGCACTGCCGCATTTTGTAGGCGCGCTTTTCCAATTCGGCTCCCTTTCTGCCCTGCGCATCGCCAAAAACCGCAAGATGCTTGTGATGATTGGCTGTCTTTTGCAGGCGCTGACATGGCTTCCGGTGGTAGCAGCGCTTGTCTGGCCAAGCGAGATTTCCGTGGAGCTGATAATTCTCTTCTTCTCGTTGGGCTCCGGCTTCTCCCTTTTCATCAATCCGGCATGGTCAAGCTGGGTTTCCGACATTGTCCCGGAAAATGAAAGAGCCAGGTATTTTGCCAACCGCAACCGGCTTATGCAATTCACCCTCTTTGCAGTCACGTTTTTGGCAGGGGTGGCGCTCAACTGGCTTGAAGTTTCAATCGGGGCGCGGCTGGCTTTTGCTGTCGCCTTTTTTTTCGCTTTCCTTGCGAGATTTTCAACTGTGTTTCTGCACTGGAAGACCGCAGATGTCAAATACGAGATTCAGCTGATAAAGGAAATCGGCATGAAGCATCTTTTCCTGCTTCCAGCCTACCGCCATGAGCTTTGGTTCTTGTGGTTCGTCGCGCTGATGAGCTTTGCTGTCCAGTTCGCCTCGCCTTTCTTCACGCCGTATATCCTTGAAAACCTGAATTATGATGTCGGCACGCTGGGGGTGCTGACTGCTGTTGCCGTCCTGGCGAAGATAGTCTCCTTTCCCTATTGGGGCAAGATAATAGACAGATTCGGCAACCGCACGGCGCTTATCGCGTGCGCCTATGCAGCACCATTCGTCCCGTTTTTGTGGCTCCTGTCAGGCAACTTTTGGATGCTTGTCCTGTTCCAGCTTTATTCCGGCTTTGTCTGGTCCGGCTACGACTTGGCAGTTTTCAACTATGCCCTCTCCCTTGTCAGCAGGGAGCTTCGCCCATCCTTCATGTCTAAATACAACATATTTTCAGGCGTCTTCTACGCCGCTGGCGCGCTGGCAGGCGGGGCATTCCTCCAGCTTTTTGGGGACGTTTCCTTCCTCGGCTACAGCGGGATACTGCTTGTATTCCTAATCTCAACGCTTATGCGCCTGACGGTCGTCCTGCTGTTTACCCCCAGGCTTGCAGAAGGCGGGCATGAACCGCAGAACACAAGCCAGGAGCGCGCGGTCATATTTGACATAGTGGCGGTCTATCCGACACAGGGGGCGGTGCACCATGCTCTGGACGGGTGGAACTTCACGCGAAAGGCGGTTGAGAGCACGGTGCGCCACGGTAGCAGGATAATAAAGACAGGCATCAGCACTACCGGCGAGATGCTAAAAAATGGCAGCAGAAAGATAATTTCGCACCTGCCTAAAAGAAGGGGGCTGTAAGACGCGGAAACTGGTTTGCTTTTTATTCTTAACTTGAAGAAAACTGCCGTGGGATGATGAGCCAGCTTGACGAAAAGTGGCAGGAAAGATGGCAGAAGGCGCATCTTTTTGAGCCGAAGGACGAAGGAGGGGAGAAATTCTTCCTCACTCCCGCTTTTCCCTACCCGAACTCGCCGCAGCACATCGGCCACGGCAGGACATACACCACAACGGACATTTACGCCCGCTATATGAGGATGAAGGGCAAGAACGTGCTTTACCCGATGGCATTCCACGTGACAGGAACTCCTATCTTGGCAATGGCGAAAAGAATCGCGGCTGGCGACGAGGAGATAATAGGCATCTTTGAGAAGATATATGGCATAAGCCGCTCCAAGATGGCTGAGCTGACCGACCCGAATGCGCTTGTGCGCTATTTCTCGGAGGAGATTGAAGCCGGCATGAAAAAGATGGGCTATTCCATAGACTGGAGGCGCAAGTTCTATTCTTATGACCCCCATTTCAACGCTTTCATACGCTGGCAGTTTGAGAAACTGAGGGAGGCGGGTTACATAAAAAAAGGAAGGCACCCCGTCCCATGGTGCCCTGTTTCAAACGCGGCAGTGGGGGCGCATGATACCCAGGGGGATATTGACCCGCAGGTTGAGGAGGTGACTGCCATCCTCTTCCCTTTCTTGGACGGCTATCTTGCCTGCTCCACCTACCGTCCCGAAACCATCTACGGAGTGACGAATATCTGGGTGAATGAGAGCGCAGCCTATGCGAAAGTGAAGTCAGGCGGCAGAGTGCTTTACGTTGCAAAAGAGGCGATTCCTTCCCTCAGCATGCAGCTTGATTTGCAGGTTGAAGGCGAGCTTAGCGGGCGGGAGATGACCAAGTCAAGCGCCGCAAATCCCATAAGCGGGGAGAAAATCCCTGTTCTGGGAGCAAGCTTCGTGAATCCAGCCCACGGCACTGGGGTGGTGATGTCCGTTCCTGCGCACGCGCCTTACGACTTTCTCGCCTTGCGCGATGCAGGAAAGCTGGGCGAAATACCGCTTAAGCAGGTCCTAAGGCTTGATGGGTTCGGCGCTTTTCCAGCCGAGGAGATTTGCAGGCGGATGGGGATTGCAAGCCAAAGCGACCCGAAAGCCGAGGAGGCGACTGCCGAGATATACAAAAAAGAGGCGCACACCGGAGTGATGGTCGTCGGCGAGTTCGCCGGGATGAGAGGGGTTGAAGCAAAGGAACGGGTGCGGCAAAAGCTTCTTTCGGCAGGAAGCGCGATTCCTCTGTATGAGATTTCAAACGGTCCGATATATTCGCGCTACGGTGGGCTTGTCGGAGTCAAGGTGGTTGAGGACCAGTGGTTCATTGACTATGGGGATGAAACTTGGAAGCAGAAGGCAAGGGAATGCCTTGCTTTGATGAAGATACTGCCTGAAAAGGCAAGGAAGGAATACGAATACACAATCGGCTGGCTGAAAGCGAAGGCATGCACGCGCTCATCAGGGCTCGGCACGCGCTTCCCCTTTGATGAGAGCAAGATGATTGAGGCGCTTTCAGACTCCACAATCTACATGGCTTTTTACACCATTGCGCACATTGCCATGAAAATGAAGCCCGAGCAGCTCACCCATGAGCTTTTTGACTGGGTGTTCCTCGGCAGAAAAAGCGCCGGTCTGGCAAAAGAAGCGGAAGAGATGAGGCGCGCATTTGAATACTGGTATCCGCTTGACAGCAGGCACTCCGCAACAGACCTTGTCCATAACCACCTGACCTTTTTCATTTTCAACCACGTGGCGATTTTCCCGGAGAAATACTGGCCAAGGCAGATAGTCACAAACGGCTTTGTGCTGATGGACGGCAAGAAAATGAGCAAGTCCATGGGCAACATAATACCAATCAGGCAGGCAATCGCCCAATTTGGAGCGGACACCATCCGCTTTGTAACTGTTTCCGGCGCGGATTTGTCGCAGGACAGCGATTTCAACAGGCCTGCCGCCGAAGGAGTGATTTCGCGGATGGAAGCGTTTATGGAAATCATGGAAAGGCACGCAAAAGAAAAGGATGGAAAGGTCGGAATGGCTGAGAGGTGGCTTATGTCGCGCCTCCACAAGCGCCTCCTCGCCGCCCCGGCTCTTTACGAAACGCTGCAGCTGCGCGAGCTTTCGCTGGAGCTTTTCTACAACACCTTCAACGATTTGCAGTGGTATCTGAAGAGGGCGGAAAAGCCGCAGCTGCGCGAGTTTTTTGAGCTTTGGGTTCCGGCGATTGCCCCCTTTGTTCCGCACTTTGCCGAGGAAGCGTGGGAGAGGCTTGGGAAGAAGCACTACGTGATGGACGCGCCTTTCGTTTCGGTAGCGCCCTTTCCGAAGGGCGATGAAAGCAGGGTGGATGAGTCGCTTGAGGAGGCTGAGAAATACATAGGGCTTCTTATTGAGGACATAAAGTCAATTCTTCGGATTTTGCGGAGGGAGAAGGCAGGCAAGATTGAGATTTTTGTAGCCTCCGCCTGGAAGCGCAAATTGCGGGAAATTGCCGCACAGGAAAAGAAGTTTGACTCGGCGATGAAACTTGCGATGGCGGATGAGGAGATAAGGGCGCATGCGAAGGAAGCTGCGCGGGTGCTGCAGGCTTATATGAAGAGCGCGGGGGCGCTTGGAAAAACTCCCGCTGAAGAATTTGAGCTTGAGGCGCTTGGAAGCGGAAAGAAAGTCCTTGAAAGCGAGTTTGGCTGTCCTGTTTTGGTCTCAAAGGAAGAGGGCTCAAACGCCCCAAAAGCCGCCTTTTCCCTCCCAGGAAAGCCAAGCATACTGATTAGTTAGGGTGGGCTATTTGGCTCTCTGCGCAAAAGTTGAAAGGAAAAACGCCGAGAAGGCAAGGCAGAAACTTGCGCAGGCAGGGCTTCTTGATGCGGATTACGTGCCTGCAAGGGACTGCAAGTTCGTTTATTTTGCGCTCAAAAGGAAGCCCCCCGCGCGCCTTGGGCTGAAAGTTGCAAGAAGGGCTCTTCGGAAAAGAAGCGAGCGGGGCAAGCCACTGCGCAAGGCGCTTGAGGGAAAGCTCACCAAGCGGGAAGCGCAAGAGCTGGTCGCCTCTTTTGATATTGTCGGCGACATCGCAGTGGTTGAAATACCGCCTGCGCTTGCGAAGAAGGAGGGGCTGATTGCCCGCGCCATACTCAAAAACCACAAGAACCTCAGGGTGGTTGCCAAAAAAACTGGGGGAACTGCGGGGGAGTTCCGCATACGACCCGTGAAGGTGATTGCTGGGGAAAAAAGGACCTTCACCGTCTATCGCGAAGCCGGCTGCCTTTTTGAGCTGGACTTGAACAAGGCATACTTCTCCCCCCGGCTTGGGACAGAACGCGGGCGGGTTGCGGGACTTGTGAAGATGGGCGAGCAGGTGCTTGTGCCGTTTGCCGGTGTAGGCCCATTTGCCATCAGGATCGCAAAGAAGGTGCCGACTGCGCAGGTGGTCGGAATTGAGCTGAATCCAGATGCGGCGGGCTATTTTGAGCGGAATGTCATAAGAAACAATTGTGGAAATGTGGAAGTGCTTAAGGGGGATGTCAAAGAGCTTCTGCCCGGCAGATACGCAGGGTGGGCAGACCGCGTTGCCATGCCTCTCCCAAAGGATGCGAAGGACTACCTGCCATGCGTCCTGCCCTGCCTGAAAAGGGGCGGGGTTCTGCACTACTACTCTTTTGGGGACAGCAGACGCCCTTATTCGCATGCCGAGGGCGAGCTCCGAAAGGCTGCAGCTGACTGCGGGCGGGATGTGCGCGTGCTTTTCCGCAGGGTGGTCCGCCCATACTCCAAGGACACTGTGCAGGTTGCCATTGATGCCGAAATCCTGTAAGCAGCCGGCGGCGCCCCTCCGCGCCCGATGCCAAATTATATAAATAAGAATAGAGAAGCCCACTTATGGCAGGAGAGGAGCCGAAGGCGCTTATTGAGGTTTCATCAGAGGCAGGAAGGAAGATAGGCGGGATATACACTGTCATAAGAAGCAAGGCTCCCTACTTCCATAAGAAATTCGGAGAAGGCTATCTTCTTGTAGGAATGCTTGATGAGAAGTGCGCGGAGGACGTGCGCTTTGAGGAGCCTGTCGGGGCGCTGGCGCAGATTTTTTCCGAGCTCTCAACAGAGGGGATAGAGTGCAGATGCGGAAAGTGGCTTTACGGAGACAACACGAGGATAATTTCAGTCGGCGCTAAGAAATTCGGGGAGCGCGTGGTGGATTTTGAAGACGGGAAGCCCCAGCGGGACATCATGGCAAACTACATCAAATACCTGCTTTGGAAAAACTTCGGCATTGACTCGCTGATGGAAAAAAGCTGGGACTTCACTGAGAACGTTGTGTGGGGCGCCGCGGTCGGGCTTTTGCTGGAGAAGCTTTTGGGAAAGGGGCTTTTCAAGGCTGACGAGACGGTTTTGCAGTTCCACGAGTGGATAACCGGCTCGGCGCTTCTCTACTGCAAGATGAGAGGAGTAGCCGCGCCGACCGTTTTTACCACCCACGCCACTGTCCTTGGCAGGACGCTTGCCTCCGCAGGAATTGATGTTTATTCTGAAGCGGCAAAAGCGACGCAGCCGATAAGCCTCAACGTAGCCTACCAAAACAGGGTGGAGGGCAAACACCAGCTGGAGGTTGCGGCTGCAAAACAAGCCACCGTATTTACCACGGTAAGCGAAACTGTTGCAGACGAGGTGAAGTACATACTCGGCAGAGAGGCGGATGTAATAACGGTGAATGGGATAGAATATGCAAAGGAGAGGAATGAGCGCCAGGTTTATGGGCTCTCAAAATACGCGCGCAAGGAGCTTCAGCAGTTTTTGGAGTCCTGCTTCATCAGCTACTACCCCCAGCGGTATGACAATGCCCTCTTCGTTTACATTTCGGGCAGGTACGAATTCACAAACAAGGGCTTTGACCTCTTCATTTCCGCCCTCGGAAAACTCAATAAGAAGCTGATGAAGGCGGGGAAGAATGAGCGCCGCGTCTTCGGCTTCATCTTCGCGCCAAGCTCGGTAAAGGGACCGAAGATATCCGTGATTAAAAACTACCTTCTGCTTGACAAGATAAACGAAATAATGGAGCAGATACCGCAACTGCGGGCAAAGCCCTATGTCAACCTGCAAAATGCAATCGCCCAGCTTGACGGGGAGATACGGCACGACGTTGAGAATATGGCACGGGGCTTTTACAAGGACGGGGAGAAGCCCCACATAAACGTCTATGACCTCTCCTACCAAAATGACGCGATAATTTCCGCATGCGTCGCCGCGGGGCTTGACAACAGGCGCGAGAATGTCGTGAAGGTCATATTTTACCCGACATACATGAAGCCTAACGATGGGCTGATGAACCTGAACTACTACGACGTGATAGCTGCGATGGATGTGGGCGTGTTCCCCTCGCGATACGAGCCTTTCGGCTACACGCCTGTGGAGGCGGCGGTTGCGATGGACATTGCGATAACCTCGGACATGACGGGCTTTGGCAGGT
This sequence comes from Microcaldota archaeon, assembly GCA_026414185.1. Lineage (GTDB taxonomy): Archaea > Micrarchaeota > Micrarchaeia > Anstonellales > Anstonellaceae > UBA10161. The sequence goes on from JAOAJL010000011.1 coordinate 9,458, forward strand.
TCATAATGAAAAAGGCTGGGAAAGGAAGCGGGGTGAAGGTCCTTCGCATGGCAGGAAGAAGCTCCGATGCGGCTGCCGAGGAGCTTGCCTGCGAGCTTGAGAGAATCTACCGCCTTTCCCCAAAAAAGCTTGAGGAGGAAAAAACCAAAGCGCGCAGGCTGATGAAATACGTTGACTGGGGCGTGCTTGTGAAAAATTATTACCGAGCCTATTCGCTGGCTATGAGAAAGAGCGGAAAGGGAGTGTGATGGACTTCAAGGAGCACTATGAGCTGGAACTGGTGCGCGAGAGGCAACGGATAAGAAGAAGATTTGCTTATGCCCTTTCAATGCTTGCCTTGATTTATTTTCTTGCCATCGCTCTCTTCCACTACACGGAGGGCTGGGACTGGCTGGACAGCGTTTACTTCACCACCGCTACGATGACCACGGTCGGATACGGAGACTTGGTGCCAAAGACGGATTTGGGAAAGCTTGCAACCATCCCGCTCATGTGGATAGGCATTGCGGTCGGCTTTTACCTGATTTACAATATAATAGACTATGGAAAGAGCCATGTTGAAAGAAGGGACGCTGATGCTTTGGAGGTTTTGAGGAGAATCGGCAGGAAGAAAAAGTAGCGGCGGTGTGCTTGGTCTCCCTTTTCGGCTTTCCGCTGGCTTTAAATTCATTTAGCTTGGTTAAATTAACCTTGGGTTTGCGTGCAAGGCGAACTGAAAGCTGTCCTGGTTCTTTCTGACGGCTCTGTTTTTTTCGGCAAGGGTTTTGGCGCGACCGGAAGGCGCGTGGGGGAAATCGTCTTCACCACAAACATGACAGGCTACGAGGAGTCGCTTACCGACCCTTCCTATGCCGGACAGATACTTGTTTCCACCTATCCCCTCATTGGAAATTACGGCACCTGCTCCGAGTGGTGCGAAAGCAGGAATTTGCAGGTTGAAGGCTACTGCGTGCGGCAGCTTTGCGGCACTCCGCGGCATGAAAAAAGCTCCGCTTCGCTTTCAAAGAGGATGGAGGAGGAGGGCATACCGGGAATATGGGGCATTGACACGCGCCTTTTGGTCAGGACAATCAGGAACGCGGGTGTGATGCCTGCCTGCCTTTCCGTTTATGAAAAGGAAGAGGACACTCAGGAGCTTTTGGAGATGGCGCAGCGGCTGGATTACTCAAAGATAAATTTTGTTGAGAAGGTGTCAGTCGGCAAGGCGACTGCCTACGGCAATGGGGGAAAGAAGGTCGCCCTGATTGACTACGGCGTCAAGATGGGGATAATCCGAGAGCTTTGCAATCGCGGCTGCGAGGTCACCGCCTTCCCTTTCAACACGCCTGCCGAGGAAATCCTATCCTTCTGCCCGCGCGGGGTGCTTGTCTCAAACGGTCCCGGTGACCCCGCATTGCTTGCAAAGGAAAGCGCGGGACTGCGCCGGCTTCGCCATCTTCCGATGTTCGGCATCTGCCTTGGCAACCAGCTTATTGCGCAGTCCGCCGGGGCAAAAACCTTCAAGCTGAAATTCGGGCATCGCGGCGGCAACCACCCTGTCCTGGACATTGCGGCGGGCAAGGTGGCAATCACCACGCAGAATCACGGCTTTGCCGTTGACGAGAAGTCCCTGCCGGGCGAATTTGTGGTGACGCACCGCAACCTGATAGACGGCACGGTGGAGGGGATAGCGCACAGGGAGCTGCCGATATTCGCAGTCCAGTATCATCCTGAGGCAAATCCTGGACCGTGCGACTCAAAGGGGCTGTTTGACAGATTTGTCGGGATGCTCTGAATATGGGGGTGTGAAGTATGGAAAACCTGCTGTCGATATGGGAGCTGGACCGGAAGAAGATTGAGGGCTATCTTGCCCTTGCCGGCGAGGTGAAGAAAAACAGGGAGAGGTATCTGCATGCGCTTGAGGGGAAGGTTCTTGCCATGGTCTTTGAGAAGGCATCCACGCGCACGAGGGTTTCCTTTGAGGCTGGGATGGCGCAACTTGGCGGTCATGCAATCTACTTTGACTTCACAAGCTCGCAGCTTTCGCGCGGGGAGAGCATGGCGGACACCGCAAGGACGCTTGGCAGGTATGTGGACATAATAATGGCTCGGCTCTACAAGCATGCCGACCTTCTTGAAATAGCCAAATACGCAGGCGTGCCGGTGATAAACGGGCTTACCGATGTGGAGCACCCCTGCCAGGCGCTTGGCGACCTGCTGACAATGCAGGAGAAGGGAAAGCTCAGGAAGGGCGCAAAATTCGCATTTGTCGGGGACGCGGCGTTCAACATGGCAAACTCGCTTATGCTTGCCTGCACAAAGATGGGCATGGATGTTGCGCTTGTCTGCCCGAAGGGCTACCCGCCCAACCCGAAGTTCGTCAAGGAGGCGCAGAGGTTCGGAAAGGTGGAGATTTGCAACGATGCGGCAGAGGGGGTGAAGGGCGCGGACGTCCTCTACACGGATGTTTGGGTGAGCATGGGCATGGAGGAGGAAAAGGCGGAGCGCATGAGAGCATTTGCGCCCTATCAGCTCAACGGCGAGCTGCTGTCGCATGCGAAAAAGGACTGCATTGTGATGCACTGCCTTCCTGCGCATCGGGGGCTGGAAATAACAAACGAGGTAATTGACGGGAAGAACTCAGTTGTGTGGGACCAGGCAGAAAACCGCCTGCACATACAGAAAGCCATAATGCTGCGCCTGCTTGGCAAGGCTTAGGAGGAGTTGGGGCTGTGCCGAAAAGGAAGGGCATAGACAAAGTGCTGGTGATTGGCTCGGGCCCGATTGTCATCGGGCAGTCTGCGGAGTTTGACTACTCGGGGAGCCAGGCGTGCGCCTCCCTCCGCGCAGAAGGGGTGGAAGTGGTGGTGGTGAATTCCAACCCCGCCACCATACAGACAGACAGGGAGATTGCCGACATAGTCTATACAGAGCCTCTGCGGGCGGATTTTCTTGAGCAGATAATTGAGAGGGAAAAGCCGCAGGGGCTTATTGCGACGATGGGCGGGCAGACTGGCTTGAATTTGGCAAAAGAGCTTCACGACAGCGGCATACTCCGCAAGCACGGGGTTGAGCTTCTCGGCACCGGGATAGAGGCGATTGAAACTGCGGAGGACAGGGGCAAGTTCAAGCAGCTGATGCAGAGGCTTGGGGAGCCCATCCCGCAATCCGTCGCGGCAAACAGCTTTGGGGAGGCGGAGGAGTTTGCACGGAAGCACGGCTTTCCGCTGATTTTGCGCCCGGCATTCACGCTTGGTGGGACTGGCGGGGGCATAGCGCGCGACTGGGAGGGCTTCCGCCACCTTATGGAGCTTGGCTTTGCCCTCTCCCCCACGCACCAGGTTCTTGTTGAGGAGTCGGTGCTTGGTTGGGGCGAGTTTGAGTATGAGGTCATGCGCGACTCCTATGACAACTGCATAACCATCTGCAACATGGAAAACATTGACCCGATGGGAGTCCATACGGGCGAGTCCGTGGTGGTGGCGCCATCGCAGACCCTCTCTGACGACGAGCACCAGATGCTGCGCTCAGCAGCCCTGCGCATAATAAGGGCTCTTGGGATTGAGGGCGGCTGCAACATACAGTTTGCGGTCAACCAAAAAACAGGGGAGTATGTCGTCGTGGAGGTCAATCCGCGGCTGTCGCGCTCCTCCGCGCTTGCCTCAAAGGCAACCGGCTACCCCATTGCGCGCGTGGCTGCCAAGATAGCCCTCGGGCTTGGGCTGCACGAGATACAGAATGCGGTGACAAGAAGCACGCCTGCCGCATTTGAGCCTTCCCTTGACTATGTGGTGGTGAAAATCCCCCGCTGGCCCTTTGACAAGATGCCTGAGGCAAGCAGGGTGATTGGGACGCAGATGAAATCAACCGGGGAAACGATGGCAATCGGCAGGACCTTTGAGGAGGCGTTCGGCAAGGCGCTGCGCTCAATTGAGATGAAAGTTCCGCCGATAAGGAAGGAAGACATAAGGCACCATCTGACTGCTCCGACCGATTTGCGCATATACGCCATCCTCCAAGCCTTCAAAGCCGGAATGGGCAAGGAGGAAATCCATTCCCTCACAGGCATCCACATGTGGTTTTTGGACAGGCTGGAAGCCTATGCCAAGATGGAGCTGAGGCTCAAGCGCGAAGTGTTCGGCAGGAATCTTCTTTACGAAGCAAAAAGGATGGGCTATTCCGACGAGCAGATTGCACGCATCGTGGGGCATGAGGCGGAGATGATACGCCAGATGCGCAAGAAGGCTGGCATAGTCCCTGTCTATAAGATGGTGGACACCTGCGCGGCTGAATTTGAGGCATCCACGCCCTACTACTACTCAACTTATGAGAACGAGAATGAGAGCAAGCCAAGCAGCCGGCGAAAGGTCGTCATAATCGGCTCGGGTCCAATAAGGATAGGGCAGGGCATTGAGTTTGACTACTGCTGCTGCCACGCCGCCTTTGCCCTGCGCCAGATGGGGATAGAGTCCATAATGATAAACAACAATCCCGAAACAGTCTCTACCGACTTTGACACGTCCGACCGGCTCTACTTTGAGCCGCTGACCTACGAGGACGTGATGAATGTGATTGAGCACGAGCAGCCCGAGGGCGTAATTGTCCAGTTCGGCGGGCAGACCTCCATCAACCTTGCGCAGAAGCTGCACATGGCTGGGGTCAGGATACTCGGCACGCAGATTGAAGGGATAGACATCGCTGAGGACAGGGAGAAATTCAAGGCGCTGCTTCATGAGCTTGGGATTTTGCAGCCAGAAAATGCGACTGCGGCAAGCGAGGAGGAGGCGGTTGCGGCGGCAAGCAAGATAGGCTATCCGGTGGTGGTGCGCCCCTCCTATGTCATCGCAGGCAGGGGCATGCAGATTGTGCATGACGAGGATCAGCTGCGCCGCTACATAGGCGAGGCGGTGGAAGTCTCTGAAAAGCGGCCAGTGCTCATAGACAAGTATATAGACAGGGCTGTTGAGTGCGAGATAGACGGGGTGGCGGACGGCGAGCGGCTCTTTGTCGGCGGGATAATGGAGCATGTTGAGCGGGCAGGGGTGCATTCGGGGGACGCAAACAACGTCGTGCCGTGCGTGAAGCTCAAGCCCGAGGTCCAGCGCAAGATACTGGAATACTCCGACAAGATAGCCCTGGCGCTTGGAACAGTGGGGGCGATAAACATCCAGTATGTCGTGCAGAACGACGTGATATACGTCCTTGAGGCAAACCCGCGGGCAAGCAGGACGATGCCTTTCCTTTCCAAAGCCACCGGCATCCCGCTTGTCAAGCTTGCCACGCAGGTCATAATGGGCAGGAAACTGCATGAGCTTGGCTTTGTTGAAATGCCTAAGCTGAGGCACTACGCTGTAAAGGGAGTCGTCTTTCCCTTCCTCAAGCTTCCTGGCTCCGACAGCGTGCTTGGGCCTGAGATGAAATCAACAGGCGAGAGCATGGGCTGCGATGCGGAGTTTTCGCTTGCGTTCATGAAGGCGCTTTTGGGCGCCAACCTGAAGATACCGCAGGGCGGCGGCGTGGCAATTTCCCTCAAGGACGGAGACAAGGAGAGGGCGGCGCCTCTTGCGCAGAAGCTGCAGGAGCTTGGCTACGAGGTGTATGCCACCCCGACAACCGCGACCTTCCTTGGAGCAAATGTCCGCCTTCTGAAAAAAATATCAGATGGAGAGCCCAACATCATCTCGGAAATAAAGAAGGGCAGGATAAGGATGGTCTTCAACACGCCCAAGAAAGGGAGGGTAGCCAACACGGACGGATTTAAGATAAGGAGGGCTTGCCTTGAGAACGGAATACCGTGCATAACCAACTTTGAGGCGTGCGAGGCTCTGGTGGAGGCGCTGGCAGCAAGCAGGGGGAAAAAGCCGTCTATAAGAAGGATTGACGAGTATGGGGCATGAGAGGGGGTCGCGATGGGGCAGAAAGATTGCAAAAAAGAGCGCATTGCGATTGCGCTGCTGATTTTGATTGCCGCCGCCCTGGCGCTGTACATCCTGCTTGCGCCCTCTGCGCCATGCGCGGGCTGCAACGCCATAGTCTCGTTCGTGTTTTCCCCCAAATCAGAAGGCAGGATACTCTCGCTTATCGGCTCCGCAAGCAGAACTATTGACATTGAGATGTATGTTTTGACTTCCAATGATGTGATTTCAGCGCTTTCAGATGCGCAAAAGCGCGGGGTGCGGGTGCGTGTAATAATGGAGCCGCGCATAGAGGACAGCAGAAAGCAGAGGGTATTTGAGCAGCTTCGTGCGCTTGGGATTGAAGTCCGATGGGCTTCCCTTTCCTACAAGCTGACGCACAGCAAGTTCATGATAATAGACGGCAAAAAGGCGCTTGTAGGAAGCATAAATTTCTCCGAATCCGCCTTAAACTCAAACAGGGAGGCGGCTGTGATTGTGGAGGGCGAAAAAGTGAGGGAGCTGGCTGCGGTTTTTGAGGAGGACTGGCAGAAGGCGCAGGCAGGGGCTAAGCAGGGGGAGAGTAGCTGAAAAGCTCATGGCGGCAAAGCGGCTATTTTTTGGGGGGCGGGGAATCGTCCTGAATCTTCCAGCCGTAGCGGGGCTTCTTTTTGCGCTCTGGCGCTTTTTTCCTCTCTTTTTGCGCCGCTTTTTTCATTGCGGCAAGCTCAACTGAAACGGACTTTTCAAACTGCTTGCGCGCCATCTGCGCGATTTTCTCGGATTTTTCAAGGGCGGAGGCAAGCGCGTCTTTCTTCCCTTCCTGGCGGGCTTCCTGCCTCAGCCCCATCAGCCCTTCCGTCATTGCGGGAGCAGGGGGGCAGACGCCGGCTCTGCGCTGCTTTTCCTCCTTCTTGTGCGCCTCAAAAACAGGCTCCTGCTGCTTTTTCTTTTCTATTGCTTCCTGCATAGGTAAGCTTGGGCAGGGGGAGGTTTAAAAGCACTTTGAGCACATAGATGGCATCGGTCGGCTTGATGGAGGCGCAAATAAGAAGAGCCTTAGTAAGCGTCTGGGACAAAAGGAACCTCGCCTTCTTTGCGAAGGGTCTTGCGCAGCTTGGAGTGGAGATAATCTCAACAGGCGGGACCGCCAAGTTTTTGAGGGAGAACGGCATTGAGTGCAGAGAAGTTTCGCAGATAACCGGCTTTCCTGAGCTTTTTGAAGGGAGAGTCAAAACCCTGCATCCGAAAATACACGGCGGCATACTTTTCAAGCGTGGAAACGAGGAGCATCGCAGGCAGGCGGCAGGCGCAGCAATTGAGCCTATTGACCTGGTGGTCGTCAATCTCTACCCCTTTGAGCAGATTGCAGGCAAGGAAGGCGCAAGGCTTGAAGATGCCGTTGAGATGATAGACATTGGAGGGCCTGCTATGGTGCGCGCCGCCGCCAAGAATTTTGAGTCTGTGCTTGTGGTGGTTGATCCGAATGATTATGAAGAGGTGCTTGGGCGGATGAGGGAGGGCAGCATCAGCTTGGAGATGAGAAGGAGGCTTGCCCTCAAGGCGTTTGCCCGCACAAGCTCCTATGACGCCGCCATATGCCGCTTCCTCTCTACGATTGAGGGTTCCGACCTGTATCCTGATTTTCTGGAGATGCGGTTTGAGAAGGCTTATCCGCTGCGCTACGGGGAAAACCCCGCACAGAAGGCAGCTGCCTACCGCCTCCTTGGCAGGACCAGCATCCTTGACTCAAAGATACACGCTGGCAGCAAGTCCATGAGCTACAACAACTTTCTGGATGCGGACACAGCCTTTTCGCTCATACGCGAATTCAAAGATGAGATTGCGTGCGCCATCCTCAAGCACAACAACCCCTGCGGCGCGGCTGTCGGGAAAACGCTTGTGGAGGCGTATGAGAGGGCTTATGCCGGCGACCCGCTTTCAGCATACGGCGGGGTAGTGGCATTCTCAAGGAAGGTGGATGCGGAAACCGCCAAGGCGATAGGAACGAAGTTCATAGAGGTCGCCCTTGCCCCCGGCTATGACGAGGATGCCTTGGAGATACTCAAGCAGAAGGAAAGCCGCCGCCTTCTTGACGTTTCAAACATATGGGACATGAGCGTGGAGCGGGCGGTGAATTTCCGCTACATAACAGGCGGCATGCTCTATCAGGGAAGGAATCCCGGCATTTACGACAAAAACGCGATAAAGGTCGTGACGAAAAGGCAGCCGACCGCCCGCGAGCTTGAAGACTGCTATTTTGCCACCAAGATAGTCAAGCATACGATGTCAAACGCCATCTCAATTGCCAAGAATTTCCAGCTGATAGGCAACGGAAGCGGGCAGATGAGCAGGGTGGATTCATGCACCATAGCGGTGGACAAGGCAAGGCGCAACGGCTTTGACTTGAACGGCTCGGTTGCCGCATCCGACGCCTTCTTCCCCTTCCGCGATGCCGTGGATGTGCTTGCGAAGGCTGGGGTCAGCTGCATAGTCCAGCCCGGCGGCTCTGTGCGCGACGAGGATTCAATAAAGGCGGCTGACGAATACGGAATAAGCATGATATTCACCGGCAGGCGCCACTTCAAGCACTAAGGCGAACACCAAAGCGCAATAAATCCTTGCTTTGAAACGATTAATATGAAAAAAAACCCGACTGCTCTTTTCATCGGGAGATTCCAGCCGTTCCACAAGGGGCACCTGGCTGCTCTGCGCTGGATTGCCGCAAGAAGCGGCAGGGTCATCGTGGCAGTCGGCAGCGCGCAGGAAAGCGGAACTCCCGCCAATCCATTCAGCCTCAGGGAGAGGATGCAGATGCTGAAAAAGGAGCTTGCGCACGAGGGGCTTGCCAAAAAATGCATCCTTGCCGCCGTGACGGACATAAACAGCAACGAGCGCTGGGTTGCGCACCTTGACGCATCCGTTCCGCCCTACGACGTGGCTTATTCAAACAACCCGCTTGTCAGGAAGCTGATGAAAAAGGCGGGCAGGAGAGTAAGGAGAATCCCTTTTTTCAGAAAGAAGAGATACAACGCCACGGAAATACGCCGGCTTATGAAGGAGGGGAAGCGCTGGGAGGACAGGGTGCCGGAAAAAGTGGAGGAGGTGCTGAAAAGAAGCGGCGCGCTGGAAAAGCTTAGGCGTTAGCAAAAGAAACCGCGGGCACTACGCGGCTTATCGCCTCTTTTGCGGCTTGGAGCTTTTCCTTGTCTGCACCCTGCTGGAATTTCACTTCCCACCCGCCGCCTTTCTGCGAGATTTCCGCCTTCAGCTGTGCAGACGCGAGGATGGCTTCCAGCTTCTTTTTATCGTCCGATATTACCTCGTGGAGCTTGATTGAGTAGATGACGGACTCGCCTGCCAGCGGGTGGTTGAAGTCTACCACCACCCTGCCGGATGTGATGCTTTTGACCAATGCCGGAATGCCATCAAGGGTGACAAGCATGCCGACGGCCGGCTTTATGCCCTGCCTGGCAAACTGCTTTTCAGGGACGATGCGGACAAGCTGCGCCATCTTCTTTCCGAATGCCTTCTCGGGCGGGATGAGAAACTCGCTCTGCTTGCCTATCTGAGCCGCAAGCAGAGCCTCCTCAAGCCCGGCAATCATGGAGCCGTTGCCGAAAACAGCCAGCCTTGCGCCGTATTTTTCGGATGGGTCAAATATCCCTGATTTTTTGGCAATCTGCTCGTCGGTTGTCTCAAAAACTGCGCCCGTGGATGCAACCTTGCCTGTGTATTCAAACCTCAGGAGGTCTCCCTTCCTTATGCTTGCCATGGCTATCGCTTGCCAAATGAAGATGCACGATTATTTAAAGCTAATGCAATACAGGAGAAGGGAGTGGAAGGATGGAGAAGAAACAGCTTTACATCATAGGCGCGGTTGTCCTCGTGCTTCTTTTTCTTATTGAGCCGTTTGCGATAGGGCTGATGAGCAACAGCCAAAAGGGCGCAGCCCAGCCTGCGAAGCAAAAAGGCAGCCTCAGCCTCACCGGCACGGTCTTCACAAACATCACCATAGCAAAATACCAGCCATATATAATCGTAAAGGGGCGCGGGGAAGCAGTTGAGAAGGCAAAGCAGAGGCTTCTTGAAAGCGGCAATGCCACCTATGCGGCATCAAGCGGGGACAGTCTGATAATAAGCCTGCGGGATTCCCGCCTCGCCCCAGCAGCAGCGGCGGAGTTTGAGGGGGCAAACGCAACCGTGCTTGCAACTGCGCTCATAATCACCCCGCCTACGATAAGGGTGGAGGGGAGAGGCATTTCCACCGAGGCGGAAGGCACAAGCTTCAACCTGCAGATAAATCCCATCTTTGAGGAGGGAAGCAGGGTGGGCGCCACCTTCACAGCCGCAGTTGAGGGCGGCGAAGTGGTTGGGATAGGCAACTTCTACCCCCTGCCGGAGCTTCTGCGGGGGATAGAGGTGGAAGCGGAGCTTTTGCCCTCCCAGCCTGAAAGCTACGAGATTGAAGTCCGCTGGGAAGACAGGGCAAAGGCAAGGGAGCTGGCAAGCAGTCTTGGCGCATCATACAGGGAGAAATCCTACATACTGACCAGTCCAAACGCATCCCAGCAACAGCTTGAGGCGATGAAAGCAAAGGAATACGTCACTGGGGTGCGGCCCGGGCTGATAAGCGTGCGGAACAACTTCACAAATTCCACAAAGGCAGGGCAGGACCTCTCCTCTGCCGGATTGGAATATGAGCTTCCGCCGTCTGTTGCGACCCTGCCCAACGGAAGCAGCAAGCAGGATTACGAAAGCGCGCTTGCCAGGCTGGAGGAGGCAGGGATTAACGCCTGGCTCTCTGCCAAAAGCACCCTGGCAGCCAAGCTTCCGCCGTTCATAGAGGCGGGCGGCAAAAGATACAAGGCGCAGGGGATAGGCATTGAGACTGAAAAGACTGCGCCGTTGCCCAGCAATGCCACAAGCGTCAGGCTGATATTGGACTTTGAGGCGGTTGGAAACAGGGTGGCAAGGATAACCGACGTCAAGCAGGCTTAGAGAGATTTATAAAGTTCAGCCGAATTTTAATTTGGGACGGAAGGGGAAGCTAAAGGAGGCTAGCAGATGGCAGACAAGCCAAGCCCGACTGATGCAAGGACATACTACCACCGGGGCAATACCTACTATGAAAAGGGGGATTATGAGAGGGCAATAGAGGCTTACAACACCGCCATCATACTCAACCCCACCTTTTCCGAGGCTTATTTCAACAGGGGGCTTTGCTACTACAACCTCAAGAATTTTGAAAAGGCTATTTCCGACTACACCAAGGCGGCGGAGCTTGACCCGAAAAACCCGGTCATCTACAACAACCGGGGGGATGCATACTACCGCAAGCAGGACTTCAACGCGGCAATTGAGGACTACGACAGGGCGCTTGCCATCAACCCCAAATACCTCAAAGCGTTCTACAACAGGGGGCTGGCATATGCCTGCCTGCAGGATTATGAAAAGGCGGTTGAGGACTTCACCGAAGTCATAAACCTCAATCCGGAATTTGCGGAAGCCTATCACATCAGGGGGCTTGCCTACGACTACCTCAACCAGCTTGAAAAGGCGATAAAGGACTACGACAAGGCGATAGAGCTCAACCCGCAATTCACGGAGGCGATAAACCACCGCGAGATAGCCAAGGGCAAGCTGGCTGGGGGCGGGGGAGGAGGAACAGCCGCTGTCGGAGGCGGGGCGGAGCAGGGCGGGATAAACGCGGCAAAGCTCCTCACAAAGCCCAACATGAAGTTTGACTCTGTCGCAGGCATGAAGAAGATGAAGGAGGAGATAAACGAGGCGATAGTCTATCCGCTTCTCAAGCCAGACCTCGCAAGGCAGTATGGGAAGCTTGCAGGAGGCGGAATCCTGCTTTACGGGCCGCCCGGCTGCGGAAAGACATTCATTATGAAGGCGGCGGCGGGGGAGTGCAACTCTGCCTTCATAAACGCCAAGCTTTCCGACCTTCTTGACATGTATGTGGGCAACACAGAGAAGAACATCCATGCGGTTTTTGAAACGGCGCGCAAAAACGCCCCGTGCATAGTGTTCTTTGACGAGGTTGAGGCGATAGGCGGGCGGCGCGAGGACATGACGCAATCCACGCAGTATATGAAGATGGCTGTTAACCAGATGCTCTACGAGATGGATGGAATTGAGTCCAACAACGAAAACGTGCTTGTGGTGGGCGCGACAAACGCTCCCTGGGACGTGGACCCAGCCCTGCGGCGCTCAGGCAGGTTCGGAAAGACGATATTCATCCCGGAGCCGGACTTCCAGTCGCGCGTTGACATACTCAAGATGCACACCAAGCGCGTGCCTGCGGCAAAGGGGATAGCGTTTCGCAGGATAGCGCTTGCCACGATAGGCTATGCCTCTGCGGACCTGAAGATGATTGTGGAGGAGGCGGCGGCAATACCCTGGCGCCAGGCTTTCAAGACAGGATACCAGCGCCCGGTGACCACCGAGGATTTCATAGCCGCGATAAAGAAGAAGAAATCCTCCCTTCCGCCCTGGTATGAGCAGGCGAAGAAGCAGATAGGGCAGCAGGAGGAAAAGACTGTGGTTGACGGCAAGGAGCACATCAAGATAACGGAAAGCAAGCTTGCTGCGGCGGAAAAGGAAGCCTTCAAGGACCTGCTTGACGTCATAAAGAGGAGGAACGAGCTTTGGTACAAGGTATATGTGTGGATAGTGCGGCACATAGGCTTGTATGTGCCGATACCCGTGTAGGGGAGATGCGATGGCTCGCCGCATCCTTTTGTGCTTTCTTGCGCTTTTCGCCCTCCTCTCCCTGCCTTCTGCCGACGCGCTTGGGGCGGAGCTTGCCGACTTTGACAGGGCGCTTGAAGCCTATGTTTCCCTCTCAAATGACGTGCTTGTTTCAAGCCCGCAGGTCATAACTGCTGGAATACTGGTGACCAACCCTTCTGAGTCCGCCATGCCGCTTTACCTCCTTCGCCAGCATGGAAAAGACTGGGAGGTGGTGAGGCTTGTGGGCGCCCTGCCGCCGCGCTCAAAGACACAGCTGAACCTTGAATTTGAGGTGACATACCAGAAGGAAAGGGAAAGGACTACCCGCTATGCGCTTGTCGGAAGGGGCGAGGATGGCAGGCTCTACGGGACTTATTTTGAGGTGAAGGAGGACTGGGAGCCGTATGAGAGCCAGGTGCGCAACAACATGACAGACGCCATCGTGAGCGTCGTGCCGATTCTCTGCGGGGTGATAATCGCCCTCCTGATTCTAATCGCCCAGACGGCATACACAAGCAGAAGCCGCGGGCTGACGCCGGGGGAATACACGATGCGGACTTTTGTCTTCCCGCAGATTGAAGGCAGGCCTTTTGAGGAGAAGGTTGCTGACATAATAATCAACCCGATAATGATGGCTTTTGAGCTTGCCTGCGTTGCGGTGCTTGTCTTTGTGATGCTGGACAACGTCGCCCAATCCTCAGGCATGGAGGATGGGATGAAAATAATGCTGCTTTCTGCGATAGGCTCGTTTTTCATACCGTTTCTCTACTTTGCCGCCGCCTGGTATTTTGAAAAGCGCGAGGAGGGCAAGCCCCTCCGCTTTTTTGCCGCCATGTTTGTCTGGGGCATGTTCGCCGCCTTCCTCTCCCTGCTTATCAGCTCAACCCTGATAGGAGGGATGAAGGGCGCCGACTCAGCCCCCTACCTCCTTCTTGCGCTTATGTTCGTCGCGCCCATCGTTGAGGAAACTATGAAGGGGCTTGGCGTGCTTTTCATATCAGGGCACCACGAATACAACGACACCCTTACGGCCATGCTCCTCGGATTCACTGTCGGCGTCGGGTTTGCCTTTGTGGAGAACTGGTTTTACTTCTCAGCCAAGTCAAGCCCCTTTGAGGCTGGCATTTTTGGCTGGCTTGTCCTTGTCGCCTACCGCTCGTTTTTCAACTCCCTTGCGCACGGCTGCTTCACTGCCGCGGCTTCCATCATGATTGGCTACGCCCGCTCTGTTGAGAGGCTGAAAAGGTTTGCGCGCCTTGCGTTCGTGCCTGGGCTCTTTGTAGCCATCGTCCTCCATTCCATCTTCAACCTCTCGGCGATTGCGGACGGCTATATGATTGCGGACACGCGGATCCCATTCTTCATCTTCAACCCCATGCTCATCATCCTGCTTGCCGCCATGTTCTTCCTTGTGCTGGTGGTTGCCACCATAGACGAGAAAAGAAGGAAGATTGCCGCAAGGCACGCGATGGCTTCAGCGGCTGGCGATAAGAGTGGCATGGCATAGGATTTTAATTGCAAACGGGGGAATTGCTTCATGGGGCAGTTGCGGGGGCAGATTTCCACAGAGGTCCTCATCCTGATAGGGATGGTGCTTCTCATTCTCCTCCCTCTCATTTTTTACGCCTACCAGCGCTCAAACGTGGCGGCGGAGGACCTTGCGGTGCAAAAGGCGGAGTTTGCCGCCCAGAGGCTTGCGCGGCTTGCGGACTCGGTGGGCTATCTGGGCGGAGCCGCGGCGGTTGCTGACGAAATTGAGCTTCCGCCCTACGTGAAGTCCGTGAGCGTCAGCGGAGCCGACATAATTTTTGAGATGGACTCCGCAAGCGGCAAGAAGCAGATTGTAAAATCCTCGGACTTCTCCATAAAGGCGGAAGGCTTTGAGAAGATGAAAAAGCCAGGCACCTACTTTGTTGAGGTTTATGCCCTCCCCGAAGCCGACTACGGAAAGGCGCAAGTCGGGATGCGCGTGAGGTAGGCAGCTGCTGCGGTCTTTGATTTGCCCGACTCACTGCCGCGGCTTCATTTCCCTGCCAAAGCCGGGCTTTGCAAGAACCTCCCCGCCGCCTTTGCCGTCTCCCTCGTAGGCGAGGGTGCCGCGCAGGAAGACCTTCTCTATGCTTCCCCTGACTTCCCAGCCTTCAAAAGGCGTCCAGCCGCACTTGGAAAGCCGGTTTTCCGCAGTTATCTTCCACCTTTTCTTCATATCCACAAGGACGATATCTGCATCTGCTCCTGCCGAAATTTCCCCCTTTGAGAAAATGCGGAAGGCGCGCGCAGGGTTGTAGGAGCAGATTCTGGCCACCTGCTCCAGCGTCAGCCTTCTTTGCCGCACTGCGTTGAGCATGAGCGGCAGCATGGTGCCTACGCCCGGAAAGCCAGGCGCGCCCTCAAGCTTGTGCGAAATCAGGTGGGGCGCATGGTCCGTGGCTATTATCGTGTCTTCCCCGATGCATCTCCAAAGCAGAGCCTGCTCCCGCCGGTCACGCAGGGGAGGATTGACCTTGCCAAGAAAGCCAAGGCGCTTGAGGTCTGAGATTGAAAGGAAAAGGTGGGCTGGGTTGATTTCATAGGTGACATTCGGCAGCTGGCGGCACATCTCAATTTCAAGGGCGGTGGTGAGGTGGCACAGATGGACGCGGCGGTTGAGCTTTCTTGCCTGCTCAAGCACAAACTCGGAAGCATAGCGGGCTACGAGCTTGTCGCGTATCTTCTCGTGCGCCCTATAGTGCTTCTGGCGCTCCTCTATCCTTGACTGCTCCTCGGCATGCACGCAGACCGGCTTTTCCCTCGGGAAAGCGCGGAAGTGCGAAATCGCCGCCTGCTTGGAGCAGGAAAGCTCGCTTTTGGTGTCGGTGAGGAACACTTTGAGCTGGGGCGCGCCTGATTCTGCCGCCTCCTGCTGGTTGTGCTCCGACGCGCCGAAGCGCAGAAGAAAGTCGCAGCGCGATTTTGAAGATGCGATTTGGAGCTTTTGGCGGTAGGCGGAGACTGTCGTGGTTGGGGGGTTGCGGTAATTGGGCATGTCCATAATCGCAGCCACGCCCCCGCACAGGGCGGATGCGCTTCCTGTTGAAAAGTCCTCCTTTGAAACGTCCTCTGGGTCGCGGAAATGGACGTGTGAGTCAATTGCGGCAGGGAGGGCGAAAAGCCCCTCTGCTTCCACCCTCTCGCTTCGCGCAGCGCGCATGCCCCTTCCCATAGTCGCTATCTTCCCGTCATCCCCAATAACTATGTCTGCCGCTATTATGGAGTCGTGCGTGACCACTCGGCTCCCTTTTATGACAATCATAGCGGCACCTTCCTTCCCGCCTTGTCCCTCCAGACCTTGCCAAACTCGCTGTTTTTTTTCAGCTCCTCGTAGTAGAACATCGGTCCGTCGGCGCAGACAAGCTTTTCCCCCATGCAGCAGTGCCCGCAGGCGCCTATCCCGCACTTCATGTAGCGCTCGGTTAGAAGCTGGGTTCGCATCCCGTGCCTTTGCGCAAGCTTAGCAACCGCCTCCATCATCTTCTCAGGACCGCAGGCATAAACAAGGTCAAATTTGCCACGGCTCAAAGCCCTGCGCATGCCCTCAAGCACATTTCCCGCAATGCCTGCGCTTCCGTCGTCAGTGGTGAAGATGGTTTCGCAAGGCGCGGGCTTGAGAAGAAGCGACTTGGTGCGCGCGCCGCAGACCGCAAGCGCCGCTATCCCCCTCTTTTTTGCCTCTTCCGCCAGGAACCTCAGGGGAGCAAAGCCGTAGCCGCCGCCGACAAGCAGTATGCGCCTGCCTTTCAGCTCAAAGCCCCTGCCATAAGGGCCGCGAATCCAGATTCTCTGCCCCCTTGCCAGCCCGCAGAGGCTTTTGCTGAAAGCCCCCCTCGCCGCAACTGTGAGGCGGACTGGGCTTTTTGCTGAAAGCGAAAAGGGCTTCTCCTCGGAAAACTGCGGAAGCCAGCACATCACAAACTGCCCTGGCGCCGCCTGCGGCATTGAAATGTCAAGGGTGAGGGTTTTGACAAGCTCGTTTTCCGCCTCAATCCCCCTTATCTTTGCAACTGTGTGGGAAGCCATAAGCCACGCCTACCCTTCATCAAGCGAAAGCTCCGAGACGCTGCGGTAGCCTTCCTTGCGCATAAACTCCCTCATCTCGCCTGCAATCTGCCTGAAAGCGCCGTTGCGCAGAGCCACTGCGGTCCCTACGCCGACGCAGGTTGCCCCTGCCATAATCATCTCCACTGCATCAAGCCCGCAGGCGACTCCGCCTGTCCCTATTATGGGCACCCCATCGCCAACCGCCTTTCTTATGGAATAGACGCTTTTGAGGGCAATCGGCTTGAGGGCATGCCCTGAAAGACCGCCGAACCTGTTGTGCAGGACCGCCTTCTTCGCATAGGGGTCTATGAGCATACCGCCCATCGTGTTGACCGCTGTTATGCAGTCCGCCCCAGCCTCAACGCATGCCTTGGCAATCTGCCCGATATTCGGGACGTCCGGGGAGAGCTTTATGGAGAATGGAAGGCTGGTTGCCGCCCTGACCGCCTTGGTGACCGCAACCGCGTCTTCAACAGACTGGGAAAACATCTTTCCGCCGTGCTCTATGTTCGGGCAGGAGGCGTCCGCTTCAATCATGTGGGGCTTTGCCTCCTCCATCCTCTCCGCCAGCCTGCCGAATTCCTCTGGGGAGAAGCCCACTATGCTTGCGATTACCGGCACCCCTGCCTTCCGCACCGCGCGCCTTATCTCTCCGATTTCTTCTTCAACGCCTGGGTTGGAAAGCCCGATGGCATTCAGGAAAATCCCCCCGTCCGCCACCATCGTGGGATTGGAGTGCCCCTCGCGCGGGCAGAGAGAGCAGGACTTTGAGGTGACTGCGCCAGCCCCCTCCCTTGCCGCGCGGATGAGGAGCTCGGCGCTGTTGCCCCGCACGCCGGATGCCAAAATCAGGGGGTTTCGCAGCCTGTTTCCGCAGAGCGAAACCGAAAGCATACCAAAACCCCCTTTTTATGAAAGCTTGCTTTTTATTTCCCTTTCTACTCCAGCCCCTCCTCCTTCCTGTTCCTCCTTTTTGAGATTCCGCTTGCCTTGTCTCGCTCAGCCATCCTGCGAAGCTCCTCAAAGACGCGTGAGACAGCCGCCTCAAGCACGAAGTCGGAGGCTGAGGAGTTGTAGGTGCGCCTTGCCAGAAGCTGCGCCCGAACTGCAAACCCGCTGCCCTCCTTCTTTATATGCACGGCGATTGACCTCGCCTTTACGCTTTTGCCTATGCGGGAAAGGAGCTTTTCGCCTTCGCGCACTATCTGCTGCGCAAAATCCCGGTTTTCTTCGGGCAAACCGGAAACGAAGACCTGCGCTGGCTTGTCTTCCGAGAGCGCGGCGTGCAGGATGTCCTTGGCGGTGACTATGCCGCGCGGGTAGCCGCCTTCCTCAACCACAAGCGCCGCGACTTTCGCCTCCAGCATCTTGCGCACGGCAGATGCGAGAGAGTCGCTTTCCGAAACAGACTCCACCTCTCGCTTTACGTAGGAGACAATCGGGCGCTCATCCAGGCTTGTCTTTTCCCCGCCACGGTAGAAAGCGTAGCTTTCCTTGGGAGAAACGGCGCGCGCAAGGTCAAAGACGGAGAGGATGCCTGCCAGCTTGCCGTTTTGGGTGACCACAAGCCTGCGTATGTTGTGCTTGCGGAGCTCGCTTCTTGCCCTGCCCACCGTCGCCGAGATGTCAATGCTGGCAACAGGGGAAGTCATGACTTCTGAAACCCTCTTTTTTGAAAGCATCTTCTCGGCAAGAAGCTCGGAGAGCAGGGTGTGCCTGGTCACCGCGCCTTCTATCCTGCCGCGGCTGATGATTGGAATCGCCTTGAAGCGCCCTGCGAAGAACGCTTTGCAGGCATCCAGCACCGTGGAATCAGGGGAGAGGACGGGCGTCTTTTCTGCGATTGTGCCGCACTTTTCCCTTGAGGGATTGGCGTGCTGGCGTATGGCGCGCTCGTCTATGATTCCAAAATACCTGCCGTTTTTTGTGACAATGACTGGCAAGCCCGTGCGCTCAAGCTCGTTTATGGCTTTTGAAACAGGCTCGGAAGCATCAAGGATTTGAGGCTTCTCTATCTGCATGGCGCCACCCCCAAGCCAAGCTGTCGCAGGCAAGTAATAAATACGTGATTGGAAGCCGGCTTTGTAAGCGGCTGGAAAGGCGCGGCTACCTCCCTGCCTTTGCGCCGGGGTTGCTGAAAAAAGACCTCAAGCCGTCAAGCAAAGCAGAAAGCGCCTCATCCAAGAAGGGAAGCTTAGGGTCTATCGCAATCCGCCCTACCCAGTTGTCGCTTATCGGCGCAATCGTCACCGGCGGGGAAAGCCGCTGGAGATGCTCCTTTATCTGCGAGGCGGCGCCCCGCGGGCGCGTGGAAAATGAGATTATGTCGTCAATTTGCCTGCAATTGCCGTTTATGATGGAGAGGCTGCGAAAGCGCCTGAGAGCCGCCATCAGCTCGTCCCTCTTGCGCCTTGCAATCTGCGCGTAAAAGTCAAATTTTGCCAGGCTGTCCTCAAGCGCAAGCACGAGGGAGACTATCTCGGGCGCGGACACCAAATAGGCAGCCTTGCCGGCGGATGCAACCCTGGCGGCTATCTCGCTGTTTATTAGGGGGCTTTCAAACTGGAAAAGCCTGCTGTAAAAAAGTGCGTTGCGCCTTGCCGCCTCGCCGATTCTCTCCTCCATGCCTTCCTTCAAGACAGCGGCTCCGCAGACCATTGAGCCCAGAGCCTTGTGCCCCACAAAGACATAGCCGTCCGAGGAAGCGTATGCTTGTCTGATTTCATCAAAGCCAAGCCTGCCTACTGCCTGGCAGCCGTCAATGAATACGCTTGCCTGCGGGCAGACTGCCTTTGCGATTTGCGCCATTTCGCCAACAGGCATCACCCGCCCTGTGCGCGCCACGTGCAGAAGGAGAATCATCTTCAGCCCGCGCTCCGCTTTGAGCCGCATTTCAAGCTCGCCGCAGAGGCGCTCGTCGGAAACGTAGTTTCCGGACTTGTCAAAGATGTCAATGACGATGACAGATGGGGGAAGCTCGGGCAGGGCGGTGAGCTTGTTTTCCACAGGGTCGTGGTCAAAAAGCGCGATTGGCTGGTCAAAGTTCTGCGCAAAGTGCGAGACGCTTTTTGCCTCAAAGCCAAGCGCTGAATACACCAGCCTGCCTTGGCTTGTGAAGGTGAGCGCCTTGAAATCTCCGCCTCCAGCCCTTATGCCCTTGGCAATCGTGGATATGACGCATGAGCCGTTGGAGTCAAAAAGGACAGAGGCGCGCTCGTCTCCAAAGGCGGTTTTTATGAACCGGCGCGCATTCTTTAGCTCTTCCTCCTGCACATCCAGAAGCCCGGGGATGTCCCCCTTCTGGTAGAGCCTGAGCATGCGCCCATAAACCTGCATCGGCTTTCCAAGGATGAACTGGGGATAGGGCCTGGTTATGCCTGCATTGGCAAGCCAAAACGGCGCAATCTCCTTCCAGGGACGGTATCTTGCCCCCACCCTCATCGCTTTTTCCCTATCTGCGATCCACGTCCCTACCGCAGAGCGTTTGACAGGCGGATTTAGGGCTATTCTTGCCTCTTTATACCACATACATATACTTTTCATAACAAGTATTTATAAAACCACGGTAAAAAAATTGGCGAAGACCAGAGGCTTTAAAATAATTCAACGGGAAAAAAGGCATTGGAATGGGCGTTTTTGCGCATCCGGCGGGGTCTTTATAAATAACCCCAAAAAGCAAGACCCCGCCAACGTCGTTGCCAAAAACCGCCCCAAAACCCCCACGTCGACAACGGCAGGGTTAGAAAAGTAGTTTCAGCAAAACAAGGATTGCTACACATAAATCCCTTGCTGCTGTTGTAGGGGCATCTCCGTTAGAAAAGTAGTTTCAGCAAAACAAGGATTGCTACTGCCTCTTTAGAAAGACAGGGCGCTTCAAACGAAGCGTTAGAAAAGTAGTTTCAGCAAAAC
>JAOAJL010000012.1 GCA_026414185.1 Microcaldota archaeon
TGGCAACTGTGCGCGAGGGTCTCGCTCGTTTCAAGGCGTGCCAACCATCCTGCGAAAAACTGGTTGGTCCGCTTACTCGACTTAACGAGACAGTTCGCACCACGAGCTGACGATGGCCATGCAGCACCTCTCGGCTTGTCTGGCAAGATCTTCAGTCTGGCCTTCATTCTGCCGTCTTCCCCGGTAATATTCAGGAAGAGTAGTGTTCATTTTAATTTCAAGAGAATTGCATTTCCAACCCTTTTGCGTTCTACCAACCCGTGCATGTGCATTTTCAGAAAGGACTTTCTAATGGTGCTTGACGTAAGTTTTAGCCTAAGGCAGACTTCGCCAACGCTCCACCATTTTTTCGGTTCTTTTTTCATCAATTTTGCTATCTTCTTATCGGTCGGTTGTTTGCCGACTTGATAGCCTCCTTTTTTGCCTGCCCTCTCTGTGATAAGCAACGTCCAATCGTTCCGCTGACTTTTTATGAACGGACCAGCAATCCGGTAAATTTCCCGAAGACCGTTGGCAGTCAGTCTAAAATAGAGGTTGTTGCCCTTCTTGAGAAGCTTCTTTGTATTTGTCCAATTGTGGCGCTGGCAAATCTCGAATACAGTCTTCAGTTGGTCAACGTTGGATACGCTCTGCAACAGAGTCGGAGAATCGTCCCCAACCAAGCTGAATTCGAACTCTATCAGCGGCAATAGTACCTTTGCGACAAGCTTCTTATTTTTCATGCACTCTTGGTAGACGCCCAAGTTCATTCCCAGTACTAAATACTGGGGCTGATTAAAAACTCTTTCTAGAACACGCTCTTTTTCCTGGCGTTGTATCCAATTGAACCGCAGCATCCACCCCTTGTGGTGCTCCCCCGCCAATTCCTTTAAGTTTCAACCTTGCGGCCGTACTCCCCAGGTGGCAGACTTAACACTTGAGCCAAGGGGTTAGGCGCGTGCCTAAAAACCCCTAAACCCTCGTCTACGCTACAGCACTGCCGAAGCCCGAAGCTTCGGCAACACCACAGTTTCTGCCAGCGCCAACCATCCTTCTAAAAACTGGTTGCCGCTGCCTGCATAATTTACTGCTAGGGCTACTCGGGTATCTAATCCGATTCGTTCTCCTAGCCTTCGACCCTCACTGTCAGACGCGTTTTGGTCAGGCGCCTTAACGGGGCGCCACCCATCCTGCGAAAAACTGGCTGCCGCACGTTCGCCACTGGTGGTCCTTGCAGGATCAACAGATTTTACTCTTACCCCGCAAGTACCCCTGACCTCCCCCGCTCTCAAGCCCGCCAGTATCCACTGCACGCCTTGAGGTTGAGCCCCAAGATTTCACAGTGGACTTAACGGGCCAGCTACGGTCTCTTTAGACCCAATATTCGTGGACACCACTCGTTCTGCCAGTATTACCGCGTACCGTGCGCCTGTGCGCAAAGCGCATGGCGGCTGGCACTGGTCTTACCCAGAACTTATTCTCCAACCGGTCTGGGGTTGGCAAAAGCAAGTCGGCAAACGCCGGCTTGCACTCAGAGTCCCCCTGTCACGCTTGCGCGCATTGCAGAGGTTTCGCGCCTGCTGCATCCCGTAGGACTAGGGCCCTTATCTCAGTGCCCTTCTCGGGGCTCCAACTCCCATTGCCCCTACTGATTATCGGCTTGGTGAGCCGTTACCTCACCAACTACCTAATCAGAAGCAGTCCCATCCTTCGGCGGACGCGCTCCGATTCGCGCGCCTTTTTGCCCATCAAGCATTCCAGCAAAAGATGGACCATCCGGAGTTAGCCTCAGTTTCCCGAGGGTGTTCCGGTCCGAAGGGCAGGTTGACTACTTGTTACTGAGCCGTTCGCCGTCCGGCGAAGTCGCCGGGCAGACTTGCATGGCTTAGGCGTACTCTGATAGCAGTGTCCTCCAGCAGAATCAACTGGAGTCTAGAAGGTTTCCGTCGCAAGCGATTGACATAGTCAATCGGCGGTAAAGCACTCAATCGCTTTCCCTTCCTGTGTTTTCCTTGAAGCGTGCGTCGAACGCGAAAGCATCGCATTCCCATCCTGCGCGAGATCAAATGGCATAGCCTAATTGCGTTCCGGTGTGCCCGAAGGCATCAGACAAACCCACGCGCATCGGCATCTCGCCAGCCGACGACTTAAAACTCGCAGGCAAGCATATGGCGATAGGGGTTTAAATACTTAACGCATCTGAAAGCGCATCTGGAAGGTTGGAAGGCGGAAGGGCGCGGGGTGGTGGGATGAAGCATGCAACCAGAAGCCAAAACAGGCAGGTTGAGGAGAGGCGAAAGAAAATCGCCACAGGAGAGCTTTCTGCCCTGCGGGAGCTTGGCGGCTACTACAATATCCTATATCACCGCGAGATACTCCTTGCAATCCAAAAGGGGAACAGGCTTGCCCTGGATGAGATCTCAAGGATGATCGGGCTTCCAGATGCTCTCAAAAAGATGGTGAATGAGGCAAAGGCGCGGCTGATGCTAAAAGAGCGGGGCTTTCTCAAGCAAAAGCCGCTTTAGGCAGAGGGGGCGGCAGTCTAGGGCTTCACCCTCACCCTGTCGCGCGGGAAAAGGACTGCCTCGCGTATGTTGTGCAGCCCGCAGATCTTCATGGTGAAGCGGTCAAGCCCTATTGACCAGCCGGCGTGCGGCGGCGCGCCGACCCTGAACGCATTTATGTAGAAGTCAAATTCGGAAGGGGAAAGCCCCCTGCTTTTGAGTTGCTCAACAAGCAGATGCGGCTTGTGGATTCTCTGAGCCCCAGAGGCGATTTCCAGCCCTTCGTAATTCAGGTCATAAGCGTGGCAGACTTTCGGGTTTGCCTCGTCAGGCATGGAATAGAATGCGCGTATGGCGGTTGGCCATTCCGTTACGAAGAAGGTGGAATAGCCCAGCCTTTCGCACAAAATCGCCTCCGTTTCGCGCGAGAAGTCCTCTCCCCAGCTGAAATTCACCCCCGAGGAAGTCAGAAGGTGGGCAAGCTCGGTGTAGGTGTGGCGCGGTATTCTTTGAGGGACGGAAAGCTCCCTTCCAAGCGCCTTGAGCTCCTCATCGCAGTTCTGCCTGACTGCTTTGAGGCAGTAGAGGAAGACGTATTCCAGCGCGTCTATCGCCTCCTTCGCAGTCACGAACCCCATCTCCACATCCATCTGCGTCGCTTCATTCAGGTGCGTCAGCGTGTTGTGCTTTTCCGCTCGGAAGACAGGAACGGTCATAAACACCTTGTCCATCCCGCCAATCACGCAAAGCTGCTTGTAAAGCTGGGGCGACTGGACAAGGTAGGCATCCTTCTCAAAATACTGCAGGCGGAAAAGCTCGGTCCCCCCCTCTGTCGCCGCCTCAACAATACAGGGAGGGTGTATCTCAACGCAGCCAAGCTTGCGTGCAGCCTCCCGGAAGGCGTTTGCAATCTGCGAGCGGATTGAGAAAATCGCAGCGGTGCTATTCCTGCGGAGGTCAACAAAGCGGTGGTCAAGGCGAACATCAAGCTCGGCGGGCACCTTGCCGGTCACCTCCACCGGAACCTTCATGGAAATCTCGTTTAGTATCTCAAATTCCTCAGGCAGAAGCTCGCAGCCTGCCTCTGCTATGCTGCTTGCCGCCACCCTGCCCCTAACAGAAACCACGGTTTCCTTAGGGACATCCATCCTTGCCATCACCTCATCGGGCGTCTGGCCTTTTTTCGCGGTCACCTGGATTATCCCCGTCCTGTCGCGCACCTGCACGAAAATGAGCCTGCCCAAGTTGCGGACCTCGTGCACCCAGCCGGCTATCTTCACCTCGCTGTTTATGGCGGACTTCGCCTCGGACACGTAGTGCGTGCGATACATGAAAATCTATCCCGCGGAATGATTAAATAGGTGCTTCACTCGAAGGCGATGGCGACTTTTTCCTCCAAAAGAGAGCAAAGCGCGCTTTCAAGCGAGGGAATGTCTATGGGCAGCTGCGCCATGTCGCTTTTCGCAAGCCTCACTTTCGTAAGCTCGCGCCCCTCGTGGAAAATCTTGTTCACCCCTAAAAGCCTCACAGGCGCCACGATGTCCGCAATTGTCTTTTTGACATCTCCCTGCATTTCGGCTATGCGCACCTTCTTGCCAAGCGCCTCCGAGAGCTCCAAAACGACCTTCCCCTGCTTTCCTATCAGAATCCCCACCTCGCCCTCAGTCAGAATAAGAACCACCCTTCCAAGATCCAGTGCCTTTGAGAAGCTTGCGGCGGATATGTTGTAGCGCTCGTTTATTCCGTAGAGTATCTTTGCTACCTCAAAGTCAAGCTGGGTTATCTTCCCTTCCGCAAGCCTCCTTTTGCAGCTTTCGCAAAGCTGCCCCGCCTTGACGTCCGAGTCGCAAACCGGGGTTTTCATAGCGCCACCTCCTTTTCAGACGGAGCACAGGGGGCTTGGCAGCGCAAAACCCTACTTTGCGAGCTTTATTTCTATCGCCGAAACCTTGCTCTTGCTTCCATCCTCAGAGTCAAGCTCCTCTGTCTTTATGGAAACATTTTCAACCTTCACTTCTGGAAGGAAGCGGTTGCGCACTATCTCGGCGACATCAACCGCGCGGCTTATTGTCTTGCCCCGCGCCTTTATGTAGACTTCCTTCTGGCCGTTGTTGAACTGCGTAACCACCGCCAACACATATCCCATCGCAGATTTCTTTCCGATGTAAATCACATTCGGGTCTTTCCTGGCTTCTGGACTTGTCTGGTTCTGCCCCTCCATGAAATCACCTCTTTGAACCGTCCCTTGCCCTCCTGTACTCCATCACAATCCTTTCAATGTCCAATTCTCTTTCAACCGATTCATTTAAAGAGGATTGCGCCCGGCTCCTCAAAGAAGGCTGCCCCTCCGAAGCCTGCGGCGCAGGCTGGCTGGGCGGGCTTGCCTTCCGCCCCTCTTGCTGCTCCCTTTTGCTGCCATGCCGCCCGCTGATTCTTTCCAGCGCCTGCCTAAGCCTGAATTTCAGCCTGCGAAGCTCGCTGTCCATCATCAGCGAGCGGCGGTATTCGTTTTGGAGGGCGGAGAGGCGGCGGGAAAGCTCCTCCTTTTCGGCTTCAAGGCGCTTCACAAGCATCCGCAGGTTCGCATTCTCGCGCGCAAGGAAGACTGCCCTTTCTTTCAGCTCCTCTGCTGAAAGCCTGGCAGGGTGGGCTTTCCCATCAGCCGGCTTCTGCCCTTGCGGCGAGGGCGCCTTTTCTTTCTCTTCAAGTGATATGAAGGCGTCCTTCAGCCGGTAGCCGCGCAGAATAAGGTGCTTCAGCCTGCTCTTTTCCTCCTCAGAAAGCTCTGAAAGCGCGTCTATGGAGCGGAGCCTGTTTGCGTGGTGGCGGTAGGCGAGGACTGCGCACGCGTAGGCGTCTCGCTCGTGGCTGTTTGCGGCTGGCGCCCCCCTTGCGATTGCGCGCTTCTCCTCCTCCCGCAAGTTCTGCCAGGGCGAGAAGACGCGGCAGGAGAAGTAGGAGGCGATTTTCTGCACTGTCTGAGGGACAGGGGCAACGTCCGTAGCTATCATGGATGGCGTGCCGAACGATTCTATTATGCGCACCGCCTCCCCCATCCCGCCGCTTGTGCTTTTGAGCGCTATGCTCCTGCCTGACAGGTCAAGTATGGCAATTCCGAATGTGGAGCCAGGGTCTATCCCTGCGATTATGTGCTTGCGCAAGAAGCCACCGCTTTTCCGCCTAATCAACGCTTTCATTCCCTATCTTCTTTTTTGTTATCGCCTGGTGCAAGATGACGTGCGTCTTCCTTTCAACGTTTTCCTTCACCACCACGCCGGCGTCAATCCAGCAGCCATCGCCAATCATCTTGCCGGGCATGACTGCGGAGAGCACCCCCATCTTCGTGTTGTCTCCTATTATGGCGCCAAGCTTGTTGCGCTTGGTGTCTATTATCACATCATTCACAATCGCCTTTATGTTGCCGGCGTCAAAGCGGTAGTTGGCAATCTGCGTCGCGGCTCCGAAGTTGCAGTTTGAGCCGACTATGGAGTCTCCTATGTAAGTGAGGTGCTTGGCGTTCACATGGTCAAATATTATGCTGTTTTTCACAGTGGTGGAGTCTCCAATGCCACAGTCGCGCCCTATGGAAGTAGTCCCGCGTATGTAGGCGTGCGGTCCCACATAGGTGTCTTCGCCAAGATAGACATCGCCCTCAATCACAGAGTCGTGTATCTCTGCGCCCTTCTCCATTATGAGCTTGCCGCGCACCACTGAGTTTTCCACCTTGCCTTTCTTCTCCGGCAGGCGCGAGAGCAGAAACTCGTTTGCGGAGAAAAGCTGCCAGGGCATCCCCATGTCAAGCCAGTATTCAGAAATCTCAACCGCCTTTGCTCCGACAAGCAGGTCAATTATCTCATATTCTCCGCGCGTGGATTTTTTCAGGTTCCTGATTTTGCCAAAGACGCTTGGCTCAAAGACATAAAGCGAGCAGTTGGCAAGGTTGCTTTTCGGCTTTTCAGCCTTCTCCTCAAACGCCGCTATCCTGCCGTCCTTCACTACCGCAGTGCCATACTCTTTGGCATCCTCAACAGGATGGAGAGCGGCAGTCACCTCGCCCTCTGCGGCAAGGGCGAGCTTTTTGAGGGCAGACGCCTCGGTGATTATGTCCCCTGCCACTCCGAAGAAGATGTCCGTCGCAAACGACTCCGCTTCCGCGAATGCCGCCGCAGTGCCGTATTTTTCGCCCTGCTCAATAAAGCAAAGCTTCATGCCGCCAACCGCATTTTTGGAAAAGTAGTCAATTATCTCCTCCTTTTTGTATTTCACGACCACCGCCGCCTCGCGCACCCCTGCAGCCGCAAGGTTCTCAAGAACATGCTGCAGGATTGGCTTTCCAGCAAGCTGAATCATGCATTTTGGGCGCGTGTAGGTGAGCGGGCGGAGCCTCTTTCCCTCCCCAGCGGCAAGCACCACTGCCTTTCTTATTGAAACCATGAAGGGTTTAGCGGGACATGAGTTTATTAAGTTTCTTCGCCACTGCCAATCACGGGTGATGGCGTGGCGAAGGTAGATGTTTTCCAAGCGGTTTCGGAGTCTTTTGAGCTTATAAAGAAAAACTACAAAGGCGCCGCAGTGCCTCTTATGGTTCTTATCATTCTTTCCTCATACGACGTAGTGAGCCAAGACATCTTCGAAATCGGCATCAACTCCGTGGTTTTGTATGCGGACCTCCTTTCAGCCGGCGGCAGCTCCTCTCTGGAAGATGCCTCCGCAAATAAGCTGGATAACGCCGGCTTTGTCTTGCCTTTGCTTGCCTTCATAGCTATCTTCATAGCAGTGCGCATCGCAATCGGCATAGTGGCGCAGGCAACCAGCTTTTATACCTACGAATATTTCTACTCCCTCCTAACATCCAAGGCGATAGTCGGCAAGTGGCAGGAGCGCTTCAAGGGGCATATCATCCGCGCAGTAGTAATTTCGGTTTTCTGGATCGCCCTTGTCGTCCTCATCTTAATAGTGCCCGCCCTGACCTTCCTTAATGCAAGTGCCAACTGGCAGTCCGTGAAAGAAGCCAGTGGGATTTTGACTGTGGTTCTGCTTCTTGTTTCCACTCTTCTGCTGGTGGTGGCAGCATTTTTCTTGCAGCCGCTTTTCATCTACTATGCGCTTGACCGGCTCTCCTTGGACGAGTCTATCCGCAAATCGTTCTTCCTTGTGGCACGCAACCTTGTCGCATTCCTAATCTTGTGGTTCATCCTATCGTTTTTTGGCATCATCTTAGTGCTGGCTCTATTAGTGCTCTCCTGCCTCTTGCCTCTGTTGGTTCCGCTGGGAGTCGTCTTTTTGAACCTGCTTGGCGCGGTAACAATGATGAAAATAAAGCTGGCGGAGGAGAAAAGCGCACTGATTTAGGCAGAGTCAATAGCCTGCATTATTAGGCGCTCGGCGCGCTGCACTACTTCACCGAGCCTCTTCTGACTGGTCGCCTCGCAGGTGAGCCTTATCGCCGGCTCCGTGCCGGAGGGTCTGATAAGCACCCAGCCGTCCGCAAAATCGTAGCGCAAGCCGTCGGTGCGCGTCAGGCTGCCTTCAAGTTGCGGCTTCTGGTTGAGAATCTCCATTATCTTGTGCTTTTTGGCTTCATCGCAGCGGTACTTGCGGCGCTCCATAGGGTGCGTCTTGACCATTGACGCAAGAGAGGAGAGCCTGCCTTGCGTTGCGAATATCTCGGCTATGAAAAGGGCAGAAAGCACCCCCTCTGCGCACGGCGTTGCGGAAGGAAAGATGTATTCGCCGCAGGGCTCGCCGCCGAAGACAGCATTCTGCCTGGCAACCTCCTGCGCGACATGGAGGCTGCCCACAGGGGTGATGTAGATTGTTCCGCCAAGCGACTCCACTGTTTCGCGCACGCAGAGGGACGCCTCCACCGTTGAGACGATTCTGCGGTTTCCATCCTTTTTGAGGAAATGGGAGCAGAAAAGCGAAAGCTGCACGTCAAGGGGGAGCACATTGCCTTTCTCGTCAATCGCAATTGCCCTGTCTCCGTCCCCATCAAATGCTACCCCGAAATCGCACTTTTGCCAAACCACTTGCTTGGCGGTCTGCCCAAGTGTGGAGGGGTTTGGCTCCAGGTTCCTTACGAACTTGCCAGGCGAGTCGCAGTTGAAGCGCACCACCTCGCAGCCAGCGGCTTCAAGGGCGGCTGGGCCTATCCTGTATGCAGCTGCATTGCCAGCATCCACAAGCACCCGCGGCCGTTTTGCCCTTATGGAAGGGGCATCAACCTTTGAAACCACAAAAGAGATGTATTCTGAGGAGTAGTCTCTGGCGCACTTCTGCCCCACCATCTTCCACTCCGCCGCCCGCGCCTGCCCTGCGACCGCCTCCTCCACAGCCTTCTCCTGCTGCCTTGTGTATTCCGCGCCCGAGAAAAAGAGCTTGATGCCGTTGTATTCGGGCGGATTGTGCGAGGCAGTTATCATCGCGCCGGTGCAGTTTTCCTTCATGCTTGCGTAGGCAAGAAGCGGGGTGGGGGCTATGCCAGCATTGACAAGCCCGCAGCCTGCAAGCATCGCCCCAGCCGAGAGCGCCTCGCAAAGCAAGGGGGAGGTGGGGCGCGTGTCCATGGCGACCACTATCCTGCCGCCTGCCGCGCCAATCGCATTGCCCACCCTCATCGCAAGCTCAGGCGTGACTTCCTTTCCGAAAATGCCCCTTATTCCCGAAGTGCCGAACATGTCAAACAACCCTGGCAAAGCCGCATCAGCTTGCCTTCCTTCTCCATATATAGCTTTTTAAAACCTTGATTTCCCATCCACACCCATGAGCGTTGACAGGATATCCATATCAGGCCCACAGTCATCTGCAGGCATACTGGGAATTTCTTCCAACACCAACCTCGGCGGAATAAAGTTCAATCCGCGCGCTGTTGTGATATTCGCCGCGGTTTTCATAATAGTGGTGAAAATAATAGACATTCTGCTTGCAAGAAGACTCTGATGGCTCCCTTTTCAGCCAAACAGCCTCTGTGCCGCCGCGAAAACCTCCTTTACTTTCTTCTTCTCGCACATCACAAGCGCCTCAAGCCTGCTTTTTTGCATTTTTTGCAAAGAGGCGACAAGCTCCGAGCAGGCGGATATGGGAAGCATCCTGCCATCCATCTCCACCCTTATTGATGCATCAAGAGAAACTTGCGGCATGTCAAGGAGAACCGGGCAGTCGCACTTTTCAGAAAGCTCCTCCTCCGCCTTGCTGGGCTTGATTTTCATCCTCTCAACCGGCAGGGAGTAAGCCTTTTTGTAAAGCCGCCTCTGAAAAATCCGCTCGGCATACTCGCGCCCCTGCGGCGAGTGCGACACGGCATCAAGCAGGCCGGCATCCGTCATTTGCGAAGCTTCGCGCGCGTCAAGCGTTCCATCAAAAATCGCAAGGGCGATGCCCTCCTGCAGCATCCTGCTTGCGATGCGCACCGTCTTGTGCAGATACACCGTTGAGAACATGGTAAAGCGCGCCACAAGAAGGGACTCCGCCGCCTCAAGCCCGCCCTCCTGCAAAACCAGCCTGCCGCGGCGCATAAAAAGGCAGTCTGCTATCCTGTCCGCGTCTATCACCCCATAGGCAACCCCGGTGTAGTGCGAGTCGCGAAGCAGATAGTCCATCCTGTCCGAGCCGATGTCCGAGGAGATTATCTCCCCAAGCGGAGCCTGGGGAAGAAGGGCAATCTCCCGCGGGCTGAACGATTCTTCAGAGAGGATGTCCGCTATCTGGCTCTTTTCTATTATCTGCCTTCCGATTTGCTCATGGGTGCCAATCCTGCCGCGCAGAACCACCTCTGCCTCGTGCGAAAATGCGGTGTGCCCGACGTCGTGAAGCAAAGCCGCAAGCCGCACCTTTGCGGTTTTTTCAGGGGAAAGCTTCAGATTGCGGCAAATCCTGTCGGAGAGCGCCAAAGTCCCTATTGAGTGCTCAAAGCGCGTGTGGTTTGCACCTGGATAGACAAGGTATGCCACGGCAAGCTGGCGCACCCCGCGCAGCCGCTGCATCTGGGGGCTGTCCAAGACCCTCTTTTCAGCCTCGGAAAGCGCAACGGTCCCATGGAGAGGGTCGCGTATCCTTATCAAGTCCTCACCTTCCACCTCAAGCCCTCGCAAACATTCCGCGCCTTTTTTCAAGCAGCTCGCCGCTTTCGCACAAATGCAAAAGGAGGCAGCGCGCAGCCTCAGCCGAAAGCCCGATTTCCTCCCCGATCTGCTCAGCGCTTTTTTCCCCTTTTGAGAGAGCGGCAAAAACCTTCTTCTCCCACGCCTCTCGGAATCTCTGCGAAACAAAGTAAAACTTGCGGTCAAAGGCGCGAAGCCCCCTTATCTTGCCCGAGCGGATTTGCTCCGCAAGCTCTGCCGAAAGCTTCCTTGCCTGCTCCTCGCTTTCAGCCACCATCCAGCCGAATTTTTCAAGCTGCTCCAGCGCGGAGAGCGGGGCTGGAGGGGGAGCAGTCGGGGGCTCGCCAGTCTGCGGCTGTGTCTCCTTCTGCCTGACGAGATGAAATGCAAACTCGGAGAGGTTGTAAACGCCGTCCTTCGCGTATTTTCCGCCCCAGAGTATCTGGACCGCCTTTTTCGCCATCAGTCTGTCCAGGGTCTTCAGCTCCTCGCGCGAAAGCTGGCGGTTCACCTGGGCAGGGATGCGCTTCTCAAACCTGATGGAAAGGAGCTTTCTCAAAAGGGCTTTCTCAGCCTCGTCAAACTGCGGCGCCTGCGGCTTTTTCGCCTCCTTCTGCGGCGTGAGGAGGAAAGAGCCGTCGCGCAGGCGGACGACCTCAAAGCAGGAGGCGCAGAGGAATTCCTGCGGAAGCGGACCTGAAAGAAGAACCCCGTCCTTTGTTCTTGAAGCCCTTGCCTGCGCCATGCCAAACTCACCTTATAAGCCTTTTTTGGCTGACTTTGCCAGCAGGCTTTTCCTCGCAGAAAATCTGCGCCTGGAAAGACCTTATCCGCGCGGAGGGGGAGCGCCACATATTCGGCGGAAGCCCTGCCTTCTGGCAAAGGTGCGAGAGGAACTCCTCCTCGTTCCAGTTCCACTCCACAGGCACCTGCGGCAAAAGCAGACCAGAAGAATAGCCGTAGTCTATTATCAGCCCGTCCCTGCCAACCTTTATTTTGGCTGGGTATTCATCCGGGCTTTTCACCTTTATCTCCTGCGGGACGCTGAGCACAGAAACCTCAACGACGCACTGGCTCAGCTCGCGCTTTTCCAGCGGGGGAAAGCGGGGGTCCTCAAAAGCCGAGGAGAGTGCGCAATCAACAACCGAGAGGGCAAGCTCCTTTATCGGAAGGGGGTAGCCGATGCAGCCGCGAAGCTCGCGGCTTGGATAGGTTTCAAGGGTGACAAACACGCCGCGAGGCTCGGAGAGAACGCCCCCGCTTCTGTCGGGAAGAATCTTCCTGCCGCTTTCAAAGTAGCTTTCTATCGCGCGCCTTGCAAGCCGGACAAGATAGGTTCCCTCTTCAAGCGAAAGCTGCGGCATCTCCCCACCCTACGCTTTTCTGCTGTGCAATTATTAAATGCTTCAGCGCCCCAACAAAGCCACGTGGAATTCATAGAGGAAGTCATCCGGGTGAAAAAGCCGCCAACCAGGCTCATAGACAGCCTGGCAGAGCAGTATTCGGCTATAGCCTTCAAATTCGGCTATCTTGAGGCGCAGTCGCCCTGCTGGCTTTATTTCATCAAGAAAGGAGGGGAAGCCTGCGCCTTTGAAGTCCAGTTCGGCAATGTTTCCGAGTTCAAGGCGTCTCTTGAGAAGCTTGTGAAATCCGGTGCGCAGCTTGCGTTTTTCATAACAAGCTCAGCCGCCCACACCATGCGCCTTGAGGCTGTGCGCGGGCTTCTTCTGAAAAATTTCCAGATAAAGCACCAAAAATTCGTGCTTGTTGACATAGAAAGCGGCAGGGCTCTGAAGGTGAATTTTGAGTGGGAGGAGTTTGAGCGCGGCATGGACCAGCACAAGCAAGGCCAGGCTGCGCCCCCAAAGCCACTTTTCCGCCAAGCAAGGCGCAAGATGATATATGGCAAGCGCGGGCAACACAAGGAGCAGGACTGAGCGCTTAACGTTTCACACGCATCCCCACTAAATACAAAGATTTATATATTAAAGCCAACAGAATATTTGGAGCCATAAGGGGATATTTATGAGATTAAAACTCGGATTTGCGGTTGCCGTCCTTGCGCTTCTGCTCTTGCCTGCTTGTGCGGAAAGCTACAAAACGCAATACGTGGCTGACGACTGGCTGAAAATAACAAGGACGGTGGAGGTGCGCGCGTCTTCCTCGTGCCTGGGGGAGGGGGTGACAGACGCCTGCGCAAACACAGGGGCTATCCAGGAAAGCCATGGCAAAACAAGCCCATCTACCTCTGTTCTTCTTACTGCCCAAAACATAGGGCAGATTCCCCGCAAGAACATCGTCATAACAGAAATCCTCTCATTCGTCCCGGCAGGCGCCAGGCTTGTTTTCAACCCCTATCCCTCTTCCTTTGACGGCGAATTTGCGCGCTGGAACATTCCCTATCTTGAAAGCGGAGAGTCCGCAACCGTGGCTTATGCCTTTTCCGCAAGGATGGAAGCAGGGCAGGTTGAGAAGATGGCAGATGTGCAAGTCAGCGCAGAAACTCCTGTTGCAGTCTTTTCAGCCCCCTCAGTAGTCAAGGCGGGAAGCGAGGTGCAGCTTGGGCTCAAAACGCAGGACGGGAAGCCCATTTTCGGAGCAATAATCAAGGTTTCCGCCCCAGACGGCTCAGTCAGGCAGGTGAAGACAAACTCGCGCGGCAGCGCATCATTCGCCGCCCGCCAGCCCGGCTTTTACACCTATTCGGCAGAAGGCTACTCTGTGGCTGGCCTTGTTTCAACAGAGGCAGTGGCGGAGGAGGAGGCTCCTTCCGTTTCGGCAGCCGCAGTCACCAGCAACACCGGATTGCTGGGGGCGCTTGCCTCTCTGCTTCCGCTCCTTCTTGCTATTTTCATAGTGGCGGTCATAGTTCTCATTCTCCTCAACTTTCTCAACAGGCGGAGCGAGGATGAGTATCAGGAGGCGGCGCAACAGACCAGCCAGCAAGCCACCTACTCCCAGCGCTTTTCCTTCGTTTCGCCCGAATCTGCCCCTGAGAAGAAGGTGGATACAGAAAGCACAAGGCAGCTTGTCCAGGCGCGCAAGCGCAAGCTTGGCGAGGCGCAGGAACTGCCATCAGCGGCAGGAGCGGCGGCAGGGGCGCAGGAGGGGCAGACGGAAAAGACAGTCATTTACGAGGAAGGCGAGCGACAACAGCCTGCCGTGGTTGAGGGCGAAGAACTGCTCCAAGGGGAGATGGCAAAGGAGGAAGAGGACATAGAAAAGACCATCGCAGAGCTTGAAGCCCTCCGCGAGCGGCTTCGCGCAAGAAGGGAAGGGCTTTCCCAAGAAGCCCAAGAGGAGGAGGAAAGCCCGGAAGAAGGCGCGCAGGAACAGCCGGCTCAAAAAGAGCCGATTGAGGCTGAGGAAGAAGACCAAGAAGAAGGCGAGGAGAAGAAAGAGGCTCGGCCAAGGCAACACGCAAGAAGGCATGCCCGCAAAAAAGCAAAGCATTCCGCTGCAAAACCATCCAAAAAGGGAAGGAAAAGGTAGGGCAACATCAGTCGCAGTCCCCGCCTTTGCATCCTTCCTGCTGTGAAACGTTTTCTGGCGGAAGGCACTTGCCAAACCCGCTGCCGCAGGGATTGCACTCGGCATAGCCGAACCTGCAGCCATCAAGCACGCAGCCTATCTTTTCTTTCGGCACGCATACCTTCCTTGGAAGCACGCACTCAGTGTAGATGCCCTCAAAGCACCTTCTTATGCCCTCGCAGCCATCGGAAAAGCAGGCTTCCGTGCCGTTCCCCTCGCACTGCCTTTCAACAACCGTGAAGTTGAGGGCGGAGGCGCAGGATGCGCTTTTTGCCAAAAGGGTGTGGCTGCCTGCAGAAGGGTAAATTTCCGCCTCGGCGCGCGACTCCCCTTCCGCTATCTTCTTTCCGTCAAGATAAAGCGAGAATGCCCCGCAGGAAGAGAATGCCTTTGCAAGCCGGGAGCTGTTGGAAAAAAAAGGGCCCCTGCCCTCAAGGAAAATCTCTATGCTGCCCTCCTGCTGAGGAGTTTTTGGCTTGAAAAAAAGATGCCAGGCTAAGAAGAGAGCGATGAAAACGGCGATGGCGGCAAGAAGGGGGAGAAGCGAAGCCTTCCGCCCGCCCCAAGCCGCATCGGGTTTTGCCCCCATGGAAATCACGAGTAGCTTATTTTCGGGATTCCCGCTTTTGCGGCAACAAAGTCAAGAAGCTGGGAGGAAAACCCAAGCAGGCTTCTTCTTCCTTTTGATGATGACAGGTCGCAAAGCGACGGCTCCTCTGCCTTTATCCCGCCAAGCTCTGCCGCCTTCTTTATGGCGGCTTTGCGGTTGCCAAGCTCATCTACAAGCCCTATTTTCTTTGCCTGCCTGCCGGTCAGTATGCGAGCGTCAAGAACCTTCTCAAACGCCTTCCTGTCAAGCCTGCTTCCCCTGCTTTCCAAAACAGCCGAGCGGAACTCCTGAAAGCTCTCGTTTATTATTGATGCGATGACCGCCTTTTCCTCCTCGCTCATGGAGCGGGCGGGCGTTCCGATGTCCTTCATTGCGCCTGTTTTTATGCTTGTTTCGTTGTAGCCGATTTTCTCAAAAAGACCGCTTAGGTCTGCGAATGTCGCGCGCGCCCCGATGCTTCCCGTTATTGCGTCTGGGTTGGCGACTATGTAGTCTGTGCCTGCGGCTACATAATAGGCGCCAGAGGTTCCAAGCTCGTTTATGTAGGCAACCTTTTTTTTGCCAAGCTTGTGCAGCGCATCATACACCTCTCTGCTTGCGACAACCGAGCCGCCGGGCGAGTCTATCAGGACAAGGATGGACTTGACCTCTGTTCTCTTTGCAGCGGACTCTATCTCCGCTGAAATCGTCTGCGAGCCCTTTATTTCGTCTGCAAACAGAGTCGCCTCAACATCCTGCGTGACGAGGGGACCGTCTATCCTGACCACGCCGACGCAGCCTTCAAGCGGGGCAAACGAAAAGGCAACCAGGGCAAGAAGCGACACTGCGAAAAGCCCGCCTATGATGAGGTAAAGGTATCTGAGCCCGCTTTTTTTCTTTGCGCGCATAAAATCCCCTCATTTAGCTTCCTTCCAACATTAATAAGCTTCACCTTCAAGAAACTGGCATAGGTCATATCAATGGAGCTTGCCAGCCTCGCAGTCCGCTCAATAATCTTCATCCTTCCCTCCTATTTTGCCAACTCGGTGCCCGTGGTGCTTGGTGGGGGAGTCCCGATTGATGGGGGGCGAAAGATGGGGGATGGCAGGCGCATCCTCGGAAGCGGCAAGACGCTGAGAGGGTTTTTCGCAGGGGTGCTTGCCGCAGTCTTCATAGGAGCTGCCGAGGCGCTTGTGCTTCCCGGAACGGAGTTTGACATATACGGCGGAAGCGCGCTGTCCTATCTTGCCTGCGGGGCGCTTCTTGGTGTAGGGACAATGGTTGGCGACCTTGTAGGAAGCTTCATCAAAAGAAGGCAGGGGATAGCGCAGGGCAAGCCGTCGTTTCTTTTGGACCAGCTGACATTCCTTGCCTTTGCCATCCTTTTTGCCTACCCTATCGCATGGCATCTGCTTTCGCCCCAATCAGTCCTTTTCCTTGCGGTGCTGACTTACTTCGTCCATGCCGGAGCAAACATAGTGGCGCACAGGTTTGGGCTGAAAAAAGTTCCCTGGTAGGCTTCTTAGCGGATGTAGGAGAGGTCGTGCCCGCTTGGCTGAGCAGGCGACATGCCCTTCGCAGCCATCGCTTCCTTCTCAATTTTTTTTGCGAACTGCTCGCTTTCCTTTGCCCGCGCATCAAGCTTCCTGACATCAACCTTTATCTCAAGCATCCTGCAGAGGACTTCAAGAACCTGCTGGGCTGAGCGAGGGTCAACAAAGCTGCCGTGGGTTTCCCCCATCAGGCAGATGCCGCGCATATTGCGTATCTTCCCAAGCCCCAAAAGAAGCCCTGCAGCGCCTATTATGGAACCCTTGCTTTCCCCGAAAATGATGCCGTATTTTTTGTGCGGCTCCACAAGCTCCTTGTGGCTGGCTATGCCAAATACCCTCGGCTTTTCCTGCACCTTTCCAGTCCCATATCCTCCAAGAGTGATGATGAACTTAGCGCCCTTTTTCTGGGCATAATCCAATATCTTGCCGGTGATTTCATACTGCCCCTCTGATGTGACCGCCTGCACATCTCCCACAAGGACAAGAAGGTCCTGCTTCTTTCCCCTCACCGCGTAGAACCTGTTCTTTATCATCCTCATTACGCCGTTTTTCTGCATAAGGACTTGGTGGGGGAAGTGTGGCGAGTAAAGCTCTGCAATCTTCTTTGCCTTAAGCTCTGCAATGAGGTGGTCGGCGGCTATCTTCCCGACAAGCCCGATGCCGGGGAGCCCCTCTATCAGAATGGGGTTTTTCAGCCGCACCTTCTCCAGTTCCACAATCACAGTCCGCTCCATCTTCCCTTCCTCCTATACTGCGCATAGGGGTCTTCAGCAGTGAATTTAGGCGGGTGTGGGGAGGCGGTTTCCCTTCCGCAGTGCT
Organism: Microcaldota archaeon; assembly: GCA_026414185.1. Lineage (GTDB taxonomy): Archaea > Micrarchaeota > Micrarchaeia > Anstonellales > Anstonellaceae > UBA10161. Next base: position 17,075 of record JAOAJL010000012.1, read on the forward strand.
CTTTTTCAAGCGTGTAGGCACGGCAGCAGACACAGCGCCTCATCCGTTTCATCTCATTCCACCCGCTCACTTCTCAAGCTTGGAAAACTCCGCGCTCATCTGGCGCTTGCGCGCCTCCTCCATTATGGACTGGACGGTGCTTTCCATCGCCTTTTGCGCAGCCTTGTAGTCCTCAGCCACAACCCTGATTTGATAGTGCGGAGCGCCAAGATAAAGCAGCTCAACCTTTGCATCCTGTGGCTTTGGAGAAGACAAGAGCGCCTGCTTTATTTCCTCCACGCCATCCGGCGAGTAAGAAGTCAGGCTCAGCAGCCCGTTGAGCTCTGCCTTTGCCTTGCGCATGCTTTTCGCAGTCACTTCAACAAGCGCCTTGGCAAGCCCCTTCTCAATCCTAATCCCTGCAAGCGCGGCTTCCCCGCCTTCCGCCAGCGCCTCTATCGCATCAACTATGCTGCCGTATTTTTCCACAAGAGCAGTCTGCGCGGTCAGCGCCTCCGCCTTGGTGGATTTCGCGACTTTCAGCGCGACCTCAAAGAGCTTTTCAGCCCTTTTTTCGCGCCGCGCGCCCTCCATCTTCGCCTTCTTTTCAGATTCCGTCACTCTCTTAAGCGACAGGTCAATCTGGCCCTTTGAAGCATCCACATGATAGACCTTCGCCACAAGCTTCTGCCCCTCGTGCAGGAACTCATGGATATTCTTTATCCACCGCGGAGCAACCTCGGATATGTGGACGAATGCCTCCTTTCCGCCGTACTCGTCAAGGGTGCAGAAGGCGCCATAGGGCATTATCTTCTTGACGCTCACAAGCACAAGCTCGTCCTGCTCAGGCAATCCTTCCATCAAAAAATCAACCCGCCGCCACCTTCCTGCCAAGCGGCATTCAGAGGACTTTCAGCACCTTCGTGCCTTCCGTCACTTTGACCCGGCTTGCCGATGGCTTGGCAAGAAGCGCCCCGCACACAAGGCACGAAACCTTTGAGGAGGCATTCGCAAATATGTTCTGCTCGTTTCCGCATGCGCACTTCACTCTCAAAAACTTGCTCATGGCATCAATCCCTCATGCGCTGAACTCCAGCTTCTTTTTCGTGCGACTTCCGATTACGCGCTCCTGCTTCTTGCGGCACTGCGCGCATTCAAGGATTACCTTCTGGCGCTTGCCCTGCTTTTTTACCGATTTTTCGCCGGCGCGCTTTCCGCCGTGCCCCATGAGCTTGCGCTCGTGCTTTCGGTTTCCAACTGCAAGGGGGCGGGCTTTGCCCTTTGAGGCAAGCTTCGCCTTGTGCTCAGTGTGCGCATTGCAATTTGGGCAGTATGCCATCAATTCCTTCGGATACTTCATCTGCTTCACCCGTCAGCAGCCTCTTCGGCAAGCTTGCTTTTCAAAAGCCATTCCGCCTCTCCCGCAGGCAGGAAGCTTTCCTGCCCGGGTTTGAAGGGGCCTATGGTTTCGTTGTTCGCGCCCCTGTAGGCGGGAACCTCTTTGGTGAACCTCAGCTTTTTAAGGGGAGCGGGTCTGCTCTCCTGCTGCCCCTCTGAAGCATCAGCGCTTGCCGTCTTCCTCTCAAAGCGGCACAGAAGCGCATCAAAGCGCCCCCTCTCCTCGCTTATTATCGTGCGGAAACGGTCATAAAGGGCGTGCTCATCGTCAGTCATATTTTCAGTCGGTCCATGGGCGCTGCCGTTTCGCAAAGCGCGGAAGAGTATCTTCTGCTGCCTTATAGCGCAGATTTCCTTGATTATCGCAATCGCATTCTCAAGCTCGCGCATCTGCATTATGGAGCGCTGCTGCTCAGCCTCGCGGAATTTTGAGGACAGAAAGCTTTCAAGCGACGGAAGGAAATCCTGCGGAAGCTTCGCAAGGTTCGGGCTTGCCTTCTCCTCGCGGATAATTTCCCGCAGTCTTTTGTAGTCAAGCGGCTGTGCCATCCGCAAACCCCCCGTATTTTCCTTTTCCCAAAATATAAAAAGCAATCTATTTTCAGGCCACGACAGCCGCCTTTTTGCACAAAAGATACATTGCGCATGCCATCGGCAGTGTGGCGCATTCGCCCTGCTCAAGCGGACCGAAGCGCACCCCCGCAACCTCAAGCGCAGGCACCCTCTCCGCAACCTTCACGCGCAGCTCCCCATCCAAAAAAACTGCGGCATGGCGCATCGGCTCAAATCCTTCAAGGGAGCGCACTGGCACCGCGGCAAAGCCGCTTCCACCATGAAGGGAGCCTGGCATCCTGATGAGCTTGCTTATGTCCGCAGTGACGTTGGCATCTATCTTGCCTGCCATGCCAAGCCTCATCTGCTCAAACTTCTCGCGGAGCTTTCTCTCTCTGGCGGCTATCCCTATGCTGTCCCAGTTGCCCTGCATTATTGAAGAGGCGAGCCGGTCTTTCTCCTCCCTGCTTTTCAGCCTTCTGCTTATTGAAAGGCAGAATTCATCATCCCCCAGCCTTTCCATAAAAGCCCGCGCAAACTTCCCGCCATATCCGCCGTCGGAGGGCGTGGGTCCAAAAAGCTTCTTCCCCTCGGTCCAAAAGAACCTCTCAAAAGAAACCCCGACCCCGCATATGTAGTCCGCTATCTCGCGCCGCGCCTCCCTATCAAGGCGCTGGATGCTTTGGCTTCTGATGTGAAGGTGGTAGCCCCTGCTTCCTGAGAAGTTGACTGAAATTTCGCCTCTTGAAAATCCGAAATCCGGCACAAGGAAATCTTCAATAAGCCTGATTGCCTCCTGCCTGACTTTTTCAAAACACTCTGCGCAGGTGAACTTGCCGCATGTGTGCTGGGGCGCGTCAAGGTCAAACACCAAGTCTGCCGAGAGCCAGTTTTTCCTCACCATGGGGCGCGCATCCGGAAACTCGTAATAGGCAACCGAGTATGAGACATAAAGCGGGGCTTCGGAAACCAGTCTTCCGCGAAGCTCAGCCTCGCTTTTCGCCTTTATGTGCCTGAACTCTATCTTCTTTTCCCAACCGCCAAAGCCAAACTCCCTCTTTTCAATCTGGGGCGCTTCAAAATGCGCGCTCCTGTAATAAGAGGAGAACATCTTCCTGATGAGCCTTTCCTCAGGGCAGGCATCCTCCGCCCTTTTTGCGCCCTCTCCCTCCACCGTGCCCATCCCCATCACTCCTTGCCTTTCCTTTCCGCCTCAAGCCTCCGCAGAATAGCGCCATGAATCCTGTCGCGGAAGCGGAGGGGGTTGCCGCACCGGCAGTCAGCCACGCAAAGCCCGTAGCTGTCCATGGTCTGGCAGGATGGCATGCTGTATTTTCTCCTTCTTATGTATTCAATCTGATAAGTCGTGGTTTTCTCAGAAAAGTCGGGCGCGTGGCGGAAGTATTCAACTATGCGCTCCTGCGGCAAGCCGGCATTCACAAGATAGATGGCAAGGGCAACCCTGCCGGTGTGCGGCAGGTTGAGCGAAAGCGAGAGGTCCTCAATCATCTTCCTTATGCACGGCGGGTAGTTCTCCTGCCCCACGTTTGAGGAAATCGGCTCAAGGCGGGGAAGAAGCGCAAGGAGCCTGCCTGCCGCCTCCTTCACTTCTGCAGGAAATTCCGCCTTTATCGGCAGCGTCGCCTCCATCCTTTTCCTGACCGCCTCCTCAAGTATGCGCAGGCGCTCGTGCCTGCTGACTTTCACAAGCCCGCCTTTAAGCTGCCTGTTTGAAAGCTTGTAGTCATAGGAGCGCGGAGTGAAGGCAAGATACTGCCAAAAGGGGATAGAATATTGCCGCCCTTCCTTCTGAAAAGCGATTCCAAAGCCTTCTGCGACCGCCTCAACATAGTCCTGCCGCACAGAATCGTCTATCGCAAGGTATTCCCCCGCCCTCTTTGCCTCCGCAACCGCATACCTTCCTATCAGGTAGCGGTTGTTTGCCGCAGAAGCAATCATTCTGGCGCAGGCATACACCGCAAGCTCCTCCTGCCAGGCATCAGGCAGGTCCGCCACCTTTTTTATCCTGCCGCTTTCCAGCGCAAGCCTGAGCCGGGCTTCCGCCTTTTCCACGACGGAGGCAGTCAGGCTCAAGCCAGCCTGCTCCACATACTGGCGCGCCTGCGGGGAGAATGGATAGCGGCTGCAGAAAGCCAGGTCAAAAGGCATAGGAGAGATGGATGTGAAAATGGGTTTAAAAAAACAAGCCAGCCGCGCTGCCGCTTCCCTTCCTATTCCATCATCACCGCGGCAAGGAGGGGGAAGGTGATTGTGGCATCCCCCTCAACATAGGCGGAATTTGATTTTTTCTTCAGCTTGTTCCAGCTTACCGCTTCCCTTGGCCTGGCGCCTGAAAGCGAGCCGTCGCCCTCCGAGCCTGTTGAAAGATAGACCGCATAGTCAAGCCCGTTCCGCAGGATGGCTGCGCCTATGAGGTGGTGCTTTGCTATCCCGCCGCCCAGGATTATCCCGCCTGCCTTGCGCGCAGAAAGCATGATGTCATAAAATCTGGCAATCTCCTCGCAGGCGTCAATGACAAACGGCTTTTGCCAATTTTGCTTGTTGAAAAAATAGAAGTGGTCTCCCATTGCGCCGTCAAGCGGTCCTGGCAGAAAGACAGGGATGCCGTTGCGGCTGCACCAGTAAAGAAAGGAGCGCCTGTCTGAAATCTCGCGCCCAAGCTCCTCAACATAGCGGCTTGCGCACATCTTCCCGCCGTGCTTTTCATACATGCGACGCATGAACCGCATGTGGAACTTCTCAAATTCCACATACTGGCTGTCCTTGACAAGTATGTTGCCAATCCTGTTCATGCCGTTCCTTTTCAGCTCCTCGTCATCCGCATCAAACGAGCCAAGCAGGAATGGAGAGCGGCACTTCATCACATCCTCCTCAACCGCGCCTGTTGAGGTTATTATGCAGGAAACCTTCCTTTCCCTGCAAAGCTGGGCGATTATCTCGCGAAGCCCGCAGGAAACCATGTTTGAGGTGAAAGCAAGAAAGATATCTGCCTTTTCCCTCTGCATTCTTCTTACTATCTGCGCCGCCCGGGCAAGATGCGACGCCTGGAAGCCTATGCAGGAAAAGCCTTGCACAAGCTTCCTGACAGGCATGTTGGGGCTTACCTGAAAGCCGCGCACTTGGGCAAGCCGCGCTCTTCTTATCTCAAACGAGCTGACTTTCCTCCTGAAAGACGGGTTTTGCACCATAGGCTATGCCTTGCCCTGAAAAGAATAAAAAGCAAAAAGAGGGCTTCAGCCCTTCAGGGCGCGAAGAAGGTCCACTCTGAGGGTTTTTTCATTCAGAGTGATTTGCTGGAGCTTTTTGATGATTTCGTTTTCCCCAAGCATTGAAAGCCAGGGCGCAAAGTGCCCTCCCTTCGCATGGAAAAGCACGGATTCAAGCGGAGCGACCTTTATCAGATTGATAAGCTCGCGGACATTTTTTGCCCTGCCCACTATCCTTCCATCAGGCATCTTGAAGATAAATTCCTTTCCCGGCGGACAGTCTTTCATATAATTCACCTCTTGGCAGTTGCAGTTCGTTTCTGCTGCTTTTAAACCTTTCCATGCCAAGCCATGGAAATTTAGAATAAGTCACAATCTCACAATTTGGGCTTTCCCAGATGCCGCTCGCCGTAAAATCCTCGCGCCGCAAAGGCAAGCTCGCAAGCCAAGTCTTCCGAGGAGAAGTTCGGCCCAAATGCCTCGTAGAGCATCTCCCCTGCCCTCTTGTTTATGACCGATGCGGAATATGCGGCACAAAAGGCTGAAGGGCAGGAGGGCCAGGACCAAAGCGCCCCAAGAAGCCCTGCAAGAACATCTCCTGTTCCACCCTTTGTCATCCCCGCGTTTCCGCCAGGTATGCAAATCAGCCTTCCAGGCTCGGCAAGCACGTCTTTTCTGCCTTTAAGCAGGATGGTGCAGCCGTATCTTTGCGCCATCTGCAAAACTGTCTCTTTGGTCGGCTTGAAGCCGAATGCCGCCTCAAACTCCCCTGCGTGCGGAGTCAGGATGCAGTCCTTGTGAAGAAGGTGCAGCGGCAGGCAACGCAAAGCCGCCGCATCAATCACGCACTTTTTCCTGCTCAAAAGCACCCTTTCCACCTCTTTCTGCGTGCGGCTGTCTACATCCATCCCGTTGCCGATAAGCACGCAGTCCGCATGCCCAAATGCCTTCTCCTTTGCCTTGGCAGAAACGCAAATCACATTAGGAGTGGAAAGCTTCATCTTCTCAAAAAGCGCCATGTTGCCAGTCGTGGACGAGAAATAGACCAGGTCGCAAAAGCGCATTGCCCCAAGCACAGCCAAAACAGGCGCTCCGTGGTAGGTCCTGCTTCCGCCGATGATGAGAAGCACGCCGTTTTGCCCCTTGTGCGAGTCCGGCTTCGGGTTTGGCAGGAAAAGAAGCGGCTTGCGCATAAGCAGAAATCAAAAACTAAATTGATAAGCTTTTTCTTCATAGTAGGAATATGGGAAAGGTGAAAAGCGCAAAATCCCTATCCTGCTCTCTCCGCGAATACTGCGGCGCATTCGGCGCCTACTCGTTTTCAGGAGAGGATGTCGCGCATGACATATACCTTGCCCTCATGAACCTCCAGCACCGCGGGCAGGACTCGGCAGGCGCGGCGGTCACAGACGGCAAAAGCTTCAGCCTCATCCGTGAGCTTGGGCTTGTTTCGCAGGTTCTTGATGAGAAGAAGGTCGCCAGCCTTCACGGGCACGTCGGGGTGGGGCACGTGCGCTACCCGACGATTGGGGCTGGCGGGGTGGAGGATGCGCAGCCCATCCTCGCGGAGTGCGGCGGCAGGAGGTTTGCCATCGTGCACAACGGGAACATATCAAACTACGGCAGGGCAAGAAAAGCCCTTGAGCAACGCGGCGCAAAATTCTGTTCGCAGTGCGATGCGGAGCTTCTGCTTTTGGCATTCACGGAGCAATACGCAAAAAGCGGCGACTACTTTTCAGCTATTGCGGCCCTCATGGAGGAGGTGGACGGCGGATATTCGGTCATAATGGCAAGCGAGGATGGCGATTTGGTCGCTTTCCGCGACCCGCAGGCGATAAGACCTCTCTGCTTCGGCAGAAGCGAGGATTTGATGGCGTTTTCCTCAGAATCGGTAGCGCTTGACATAATCGGCTGCAGGCTGGAGGGGGACTTGCAGGCAGGAGAGGCAATTGTCATTTCAAAGGGGGAGGTGAAGCGGAAGGTTGTCGCAAAGCAAGCCTCCCCGCGGCACTGCATGTTTGAATACGTCTATTTTGCCCGCCCGGACTCCAAGATAGACGGGCGCTGGGTGGATGAGGTCAGGATGGAGCTTGGGCGCAGGCTTGCAGTCTCCGCGCCTGCCAAGGCGGACATCGTCATTCCCGTGCCTGACACCGCAAGAAGCGCCGTTGCCGGCTACTCGCAGGTAAGCGGAATCCCGATGGCAGAGGGGCTGATAAAGAACCGCTATGTCCTTCGCACCTTCATCATGCCAACGCAAAAAAAGCGCCGAGAGGCAGTGCGGCTCAAGCTCAACCCGGTGCGCCACGTGGTGGAAGGAAAAAGGATAGTCCTGCTTGACGATTCCATAGTGCGGGGCACAACAATGGGGCCCATCGTCAAGCTCCTGCGGGATGCAGGCGCAAGGGAGGTGCACCTGCGCATCACCTGCCCGCCCATAGTCGGACCGTGCTTTTACGGCGTGGATATTCCCACCTACCAGGAGCTTGTGGCATCCAAAAAAACAGTGGAGGAGATTCGCAGGATGGTCGGCGCAGACTCCCTTGCCTATCAGAGCATTGAAGACCTGATTGCGGCGATAGGAATCAAAAAAGAAAACCTCTGCCTCGGTTGCCTCAACGAAGACTACCCAACTCCCTTCGGCAGGGAAATCTCAAAGAGGATAAAGCAGGCTGGGACAAGGGAGGGGGTGCGCGTCTGGGAGGAGTCTGGTTAGGATGCAGCAGCCAAAGCCGCTCAAGCGCCTCTGCCACTCCCTCACGCACGGGAACATCTGGCTTGCGGCGCTGTCAGTCATGAAGCGCAGGAAGGCATACGCCTACGCCCTTCCAAAGCAAATCCAGCGCGCATTCGGCTATGCTCCATCGCGGCTCATGGTGTATTTCGTCCTTTACAAGCTTGAAGGCGAGGGGCTTATTTCTGCAAAGTTTGAGGGGCGCCGAAAGTACTATGAGCTTACCAAAAAGGGCAAGCACGCCCTTGCAAGGGGAAAAAGGATGCTTTTCTTGCTTTCCAAAAAACTCTAAGCTGGTGCCTATGGCGAAAAAAAAGTCAGCCATTCTCATCACAGGCACGCCCGGGACAGGCAAATCAGCAGTAGCCGCAATTCTTGCAAAGAAGACAGGCGCCGCAATCCTTGACATCAACAAGGTGGTCAGCGCGCTTGGGCTTTACTCCTCCATTGACGAGAGGGACGGGGCGAGGGTTGTCAGGCTCAAAGAGCTTGAAGAGGAGCTTTGCTCCGCCATAAAAGCCGAGCCGCGCGCAGTAATTGCCGAGGGGCACCTTGGCTGCGAGATGAGGCTGCCTGTGCAGAGGGTTTTTGTGCTCCGCTGCGAGCCAAGGACGCTGCGGCAGCGCCTTGCCAGCCGCGGCTATCCTGCTGAAAAGATTGCGGCAAACGCCCTTTCAGAAGCCCTTGACTACTGCACAGTTCTGTCGGAGAAAAACTACGGCAAAAGGAAGGTTTGGGAAATTGACACGACATCCACAACAGCGCAAAGGACGGCGGATGCAATCCTGGCGGTGCTTTTTGGAAAGAGCAAAAAAAAGCCGCCGCCGGTTTCCTTCCCAGACGCCCTCATGCAAGAGGCAATATCAGGGGAGAAAATCCGCAAGATGGGATTCTAAACAATGCCTGCAAAGTCGCTTTCCTTCTTGCCTTTTGGAAAAACCCTGCCGTTTTTCGCCTCAACAGGAAGGGAGTACTCCTCGGCTATCCTCATAAGCTCAGGCAGGTCAAGGAAGCGGTCAAGAAAGAGGTAGGGCACCTCCCCAGCAGGCGTCTTGCGCTTCACCACTCTGAAAAGAAGCTTCTGGAACATGCCTGCGCGCCTCACCCTCAGCTCCACCTCCCCTTTCTTAAGGGCCTCGGCGCGCTTGTCTTCAGCCACAAAACCACCGCTCAAGCCGGAATTCAAGGCGAATTTTTCGGATAGACATAGACGACAAAAACAGGCGCCCCGCTGGCATCGTGCTCAGCCTCAATCTCAGCCTTTTCACCCTTCCGCTCATACATCTTCTGCACTTCAAGCGCCGCATTCCTGTACTGGGTGATGTAAACCGCCTTTTTGCCTGTGATGTTGGTGCGGCGGATGGGCTTTCTTGAAACCATGCCAAAAGTTCTCCGCGCAGCATTAAAAATAAGTAGCCCCAACCGGATTTTCCGCCGTTTTTGCCATGGCTTTCGAACCGATGTCCCGAGGTCCAGAGCCTCGTGTCCTTGACCACTAGACGATGGGGCTACGGCGTTTTCTTTGCTCGGGAGATTTTAAAAAGCATCAATCCCCGCAGGCAGCCTTTGCTATCCTCTCTTTGAGCTGCGGGCTGAAAAAACCGCAATCTCCCCAAAGCTCAAGGACCAAACCCGCAATCTCACCCGCAATTTTCGCCCCCTGCCTGTCGTGCTTGGAAAGGGCTGCAAGGCGGCGCAGGAATTCCTCTGGATAGAAGCGAAGGACGCAAGAGGCGGAAGCCCAAAGCTCGGAGGCATCCTGATTCCTAAAGCCATGGTCGTATGGATGCCCATAGCGCCAGTCAAAGCAGCTCTGATAGTTTGATTCGTCAAAAATGGAGAATATGGGGTGATACTTGTCCGCCTCGTAGGTTTTCATCCTCTCAAAAGTGGTGCTGTCATTTTTTTCTGCGAAATAGAACTTGTGCAAAAGAGCCTGGGAAAGAAGCCTTCCCAACTCTCTTTTCTGCACGTTGCCAACCGCAAATTCAAAATAGGCGTGCGTCTGCTCGTGGAATATGGAAAGCTGCGCAAGCAGGCTGTCTTTCAGCAGCCACTCGCTTATGACTATCTTCGGCTCGCCGTAGGAGATGTAAATCGCGCCATACTTTTCCGATGAGGCTGAATCCACCTCAATCACAATCACCTTTCTTGTCCTTTTTTCTTCGGGAAGGAGGCGGTTGACTTCCTGCACCGCCCTTTCAACAAAATCCCTGGAGGACATGCAGCTGGCTGGCGCGTCAAAAATTATGCTGTCGCGGGCAAGCACGGCAGCCTGCTTTGTCTGGAAAGCCGGCTTTTCCAAAAGAGTCGCCTTGCTTGAAAAAAGCGCGAGGGTTCCTGCCAGAACCGCCGTTGCAACAATCCTGTTTTTCATCCTCATCAAAGCCACCTGCAAAGCCAACCCTATTGAGTTAATTTATGGAAAAATATGTTTATAAACCCGACCCTTTCCAAAGGCAGCGGGCTACAATCAGCCTGCCCGGTCAATTTCAAGGGAAAGGGCGGCTGGCTCTATTTTCATGGTAAGCTCTGAGGTGGAGACAAAATCCGCCCCTGCGCGAAGGTATCTGCCGGCGTTGGCGATGCTTATCCCGCCAGAGGCTTCAATAATCATGCCCTTGCTTATTTTCCGCGCAGCCCTGGAAATTTTTTTGAGCAGCGCCGGCTTGACATTGTCGGCGAGTATCGCCCTTGCGCCAGCCTTCGCCGCGGCGACTGCCTCTGAGACAGACGAGACCTCCACCTCCACAAACACTTTGCGCGGAAAGGAGCGCACCGCCTGCGCTATCGCCTCCTCCCTTGTCACCCCGCCGCGCTTCTCAATCGCGCTTATGTGGTTGTCCTTTATCAGGATGGCGTCTGCAAGCGAGAGGCGGTGGGTGAGGCAGCCGCCCACAAGCACGGCGCGCTTCTGGGAATTTCCAAGAAGCGGCAGCGTCTTTCTTGTTGCGGAAATCCTCCACCTGCCGTATCTCTGTGCGGCACGCGCGCTTTTTGTTGCGATCCCGCAAAGCAGCATGAGGTAATTGAGCGCCGTCCGCTCGCAGGCAAGAATGGCGCGGCAGTTTCCTTCAAGCAGGGCGACAGTGCTTCCCCTCCGGACTTTCTCCCCCTCCGCAAAGCGCCAGCGAACCTTCACGCCCCTGCTTCTGAAAATGGCTCCTGCCTCGTAAATCCCGCAGAGCACAAAAGAGGATTTTGCGACTATCCTCCCTGCGCATCCGGCTTTGGCAGGCATGCAGCCGGCGCTTGTCCTGTCCTGTTTTGCATCCTCCCAAAGCGCAAGCAGGGCTTTTCTTTTCGCCTCCAATAAGGGCGGCTTTTTGGCAAAAAGCATCTTTTTCACGGCAGCCTTTTGCCTTTCGCCATTTAATATCTTTTCATCGCAATCCAATCATGGAGGCTCAGACGGCTGCGATAGGCGCGCTCGGAGTGCTCATTCTCGCAGGCATCGGCGCGCACATCCTGTTGCGCAAGAGCGGCTTTTCAGACGTCCTGCTTCTTATACTGCTTGGAGCCGCCGCAGGGCTTTTCCTGCCCCAGCAGGCTCTAAGCAGCCTATCAGGAATAGCCCTTCCATTCGCCTCAATCGCCCTCCTGATGATAATACTTGACGAGGGGCTGAACTTGTCCTTTGAGCATTTCAAGAGGTCGGCGCACAAAGCAGCGGCGTTCGGGGCGGTTTCATTTGCTCTTTCATTCGCCTGCGGCTTTGCGCTTTGCATGCTTCTGCCCGGAAGCTCGCCCCTTTTTTCCCTGCTGGTAGGGGCGATGTTTGCAAGCGTCGCGCCAGAGCTTCTGTCCGGCTTTCTTTCCGCCCTTGGCGCCTCAAAGGAAACTGCCGCTCTTGGCAGGCTTGAAGCCGTGCTTTCCGACGCTCTTTCGGTAATCATAAGCCTGATGATAGCGCACGCGATAATATCTGGGCAGGAGAGCCTCCAGCCAATCCCCTATCAAGTGGCGTTCATCTTCTTATTTTCCGTTGCAGCAGGCTCGGTCTTCGCCGCGGCATGGCGCGCCTTCATCTGCAAGATTGAGCATGAGAACCAGCACCTTCTTGTCATAGGGCTTGCGGCGTGCCTTTACGCCGTTTCAGCCGCGCTTGGAGCAGACAGCGTCATCTCCGTTTTCACATTCGCCTTCTTCCTCGGAAACATCTCGCATCCCTCAATTTCGGAAATGCGCCGCTTCCAGTCGGAAATATCCTTCTTTTTGCGGACATTCTTCTTTGTCTATCTGGGGATGCTGCTGTTCCATTCCCCCAAGCCGTTGCAGGTTGGGCTTTTTGCCCTCAGCCTCTCAATCCTGCTTGCGCTTTCCCGCCTTGTTTCCGGGAAGCTTGCCTGCCTTCTGGAGCCCTCTGCCAGGCAGAGCGGAATTCTGGAGCGTGTTTGCGCGCGCGGGCTGACGCTTGCAACCCTCTCAATAGTGGTCTTTGAAGAGCTTAGCC
>JAOAJL010000013.1 GCA_026414185.1 Microcaldota archaeon
GCATAACCAAGGTCAATTTTTCTCCGCACGTGAATGATTGGGAGCCTGCGGCTGGGGACGAATTTGTCGTCAGATGCGTAGATTATTGCGATGTCAAATTTCTTGAAGGACTGCCTTGCCAGTCCGTCAAGCATTCGTTTGAGGCGCTTGCTGTCATGATAAGAAGGGATGATGAGCAGCACTTCCCCCCTCTTCCTCCGCCTGCAATCCTTCGTTTCTCCTTGCAAGGACTCAAGCTTAGGCGGATGATGGAAATAATCGGTCAAATCGTGAAACCTCAGCTCCATATCCTACCCCTGCGGATTGCGGAGAGCCTTTTGGAACCCCGCTTTTTCTTTTCGCCTGCTGAATTGCGCTGGCTACCCTTGCCTTCCCCCAGCTTCATCCTGATTTCCACGAGCCGGTCGCGAAGCTCGATTGCCCGCTCAAAGTCAAGCTCCTCTGCGGCACGCTGCATCTCCGCCTCAATATTGACAGCAAGCTGGTGAAGCTCGGCGCGGCTTGCCCTCTCCCCTCTGCCTTCCTCCTCGGGAAGCTCAACAAGCGCGGCGGCTGCCACCGCCTTGCGTATTGTCTGCGGGGTGATGCCGTGCTCGCGGTTGAATTTCTCCTGGACGGAGCGGCGGCGGTTTGTTTCCTTGACCGCATTTTCTATCGCCTCGGTTGTCCTGTCGCAGTAAAGGATTACCGTGCCGTCAATGTTGCGGGAAGCGCGCCCCATGGTCTGTATGAGCGAGGTTTCGTTCCGCAGGAATCCTTCCTTGTCCGCATCCAGTATGGCGACAAGCGACACCTCTGGGATATCCAGCCCCTCGCGCAGGAGGTTGATGCCCACAAGGCAGTCAAACTCGCCAAGCCGCAGGCGGCGGATTATCTCTGTGCGCTGTATAGTCTCTATCTCGGAGTGAAGGTAGCGCACCCTTACCCCGCGCTGGGACATGAAATCCGTGAGGTCCTCTGCCATGCGCTTGGTCAGCGTGGTGACGAGAGTACGCTCGCCCTTTGCCGCGCGTGACTGCACTTCGCGGATGAGGTCTTCTATCTGCCCCTTTGTCGGGCGGATGAAGACCTGCGGGTCAAGAAGCCCTGTCGGGCGGACAAGCTGCTCCACTATCTGGAAGGAAACCCCCCGCTCGTATTCCGAAGGCGTGGCTGAAACGAAAATCACGCTTCTTTTGGGTTTGTCCAGATGAGCCTCAAACTCCTCAAATTTAAGCGGGCGGTTGTCATAGGCGCATGGCAGGCGGAAGCCGTAATCAACGAGGTTCTTCTTGCGCGTGTAATCTCCGTTGTACATCCCGTGAAGCTGGGGGATGGTGGCGTGCGACTCGTCAATCACGATCAGCGCATCTTCTGGAAGGAAGTCCATCAGCGTATAGGGTGGCTGCCCGGGGGAGCGGCCGTCAAAGTGGCGCGAGTAGTTCTCAATCCCCTTGCAGTAGCCAAGCTCCTCAATAAGCTCAAGGTCGTAGTTGGTGCGCGTTTTGAGACGGTGCGCCTCAAGCTCAGGAAGCTCTGGAAGGCGGGCTTCAAGCTCTGCGCGGATGCCGGCGATTGCGCGCTCCTTTATTGACTTTGGGACGATGTAGTGCTTCGCGGGAAAGATGCGAATCTCCTCCTGCTCGGCAAGCTTGGCAAGCGAAATCGGCTCGTGGATGGAGATTTTTGAGACGGTATCTCCGTCAAGCTGTATGCGGATAAGCTCCTGCTGGTAGCCAGGCGCCACGTCTATGGTGTCGCCTTTTGCCCGGAAAGTTCCTGCCGAAAGCTCAAAGTCGTTGCGCTCGTATTGGATGGAAACAAGGGAGGCAAGAAGAGAGGAGCGCGGCACCTGCGCCCCCACTTTCACAAGGACCGACTGGTCAAGCCACTCCTTCGGCGAGCCAAGCCCGTAGATGCAGGAAACGGTCGCCACTATTATCGCGGGTCCCGGCGAGAGCAGATAGGCGGTTGACTGGAGCCGTAGCCGCTCTATCTTCTCGTTTATCTGCGCATCCTTTTCAATGTAGGTGTCTGTTTGCGGGATGTAGCTTTCCGGCTGGTAGTAGTCGTAGTATGAAACAAAGTAGCCGACCTTGTTTTTCGGGAAGAACTGGCGGAACTCGGAGTAAAGCTGGGCGGCAAGCGTCTTGTTGTGCGAAATCACAAGGCAGGTCTTGCCAGTGCGCGCCACCACGTTTGCTATCGTGAAGGTCTTGCCCGAGCCGGTAACGCCAAGAAGGGTCTGCTTTCCGCCCCTTCGGACTCCCTCAACAAGCTTCTCTATCGCCTGCGGCTGGTCGCCTGCTGGCTTGAAGGGCGAGACTAGCGTGAAAATTGGCATCAGGGTGTTGTTGCGCCCAAGGAAATTAAAAAGTAGCTATGTGGCGATGCGCATGCGCTGGGCGGCAACCCGAAGATAGCGCTCGCAGGCACCCTTCCCCGCATCTTAGAGGCATCTGTTTTTATTTTAGTTTTGCCATAATTTTTCGTATGCCCCCTAAGGTCCCAAGATTCCCGTTTCAAGAGCCCGACTGGGAAAGCCTTCGCCAAAAGAAGCCTTCCTTTTCCACAAAAGACATAAGCGACATAGCCGAGCTTGCCGCCCAATATCTAATTCCTGAGGCAACCGAGTTGCAGGAAAAAGACCCTCTTTCTAACCTTCAAATGCTTTACGCTCTTTCAAAGCAAAAGCCACGCAAGATGAGCAAGAGGGACGAGCGCCGCCTGGAAAGGATAATAATGTCGGCTTTTGGCAGGAGTTCGCAGACCAATCGCAATAAGATTCCAGCTGAAGGCACACAGCCAGAACGAAGATGGCACGGCATGAGCAAGGAGCCAAAGACAGACCGTATTCCTGCGCAGGATGACGGAAAGAGCCTTGAGCATGCCATAAAAGAGCAGGAAAAGGAGAATGAAAAGGCAAGAAAAGCGGGCAGAAAGCACAAAAAGAAAAAGCGCAGCCCAGCCAAGAGGAAATTTCCCAAGCCGGAAACCCTCTCTGATGAGCAGCGCAAGCTCTTTTTCACATCAAACCCAGGAGGCTACTTGGATCCATCAACGGAACTGTCATTTCTGGCAAAAAACAATGCTGAGTTGAAGGCGTTTATTAGTAAAACCATAGGAAAACCCGCTGGTGAGGTAGAGCCTTCAGACTGCGACAGGTTCTTCAAAATCTTAAATGAAACCTCCAAGCCAAAGCTGTTTTCCATTATCAAAAACATAGCCGCCAACACCAGAGACTATGCTACCTCCAGAGCCCCCTTCTCCTTCAGTTCCATTCTTTCAGACAGAAACTTCAAGGCTGGAGTGCTAAGCATCATCAAAAAGATAGCCGCCAACACCAAAGAGCATGCTACTGCCGGAGCCTTCTCCTCCCTCCGCTCGCTTCTTTCAAACGAGAACTTCAAGCCTGAACTTCTTACAGAGGAGCTTGCCCAGTCAATTGTAAAAATCTCCAACACAATAGCCGCCAACACCCAAGGCAATGCTACCTCCGAAGCCTTCTCCTCCCTCCGCTCGCTTCTTTCAAACGAGAACTTCAAGCCTGAAATGCTTGGTCAATTTGAGCAAATAGCATCCATTATAATAGGCAACACCCAAGGCAAAGCTACCTCCCAAGCCTTCTCCGCCTTCCATTCCATTCTTTCAAACGCAAACTTCAAGCCTGAAATGCTAAGCATCATCCAAGAGATAGCCGCCAACACCCAAGGCGATGCTACCTCCGAAGCCTTCTCCAATCTCCATTCCATTCTCTCAAACAGAAACTTCAAGCCTGAAATGCTTGAACTTGCAAGGTCAATAGCCGGCAGTGTAAAAAATATCGTGGCAAGGCTGGAAGCGGCTGATAACTTCATACATGTCGGTTATGGGAGAGAAGGATTTCAGACCATATTCTCCAAATTGGTTGGCAAGCCAGAGCTTCTTGACTTCTTTGGCAAGTTTTCCGAGGTTTTCTCAGAGGAGCTTTTGACAGGCGACAGACCAAAGAAAATCGCAACTCTTGCGGAAAAACAACTTCCAGAGGCATTTTCCAGGATAAATGCCCGCCTCGCCAGGGAATATGATAGTTTCAAAAAATCCTTCCTCGCAGGCGAGCCCTTAAAAGAAGGTGAGGGAAAGTTCCTCTTTAGAATAGTGAAGAAAATTGAAGGTGAGGACTTTGAAAATTCTGTGGGAGACCTTGCCAGGCAGCTTGGAATTAAAAACTTCGCATGCGTGCCTTCTGATTTCAACAGGCTTTACAAGGCGGCGCAGGAAAAGCTCAAGCCAATCTTCCCCCTTAAAACCTATGTTGCAGACTACGATTTTGCGGCAAAGGAGGTGGTCGTCTCGCTGCCAGAAGACGTCCTGGCAAGCCTCCGCGTTGCTCTCGCCACCACCAAAACAGCCGAAAACGACTACAAGGAATTCCTTTCGGAAGTAAAAACCCGCTATGATGAGATAGCAGAGGCCTTTGCAAAGGGCAAAGAGTCGGTTATTGAGCTTATGAGGAAATACGGGATAGACTCCAAACCCTATGAGGAAGGAAGGATGAATGATGAGAATGCCACAAGACTGCTTCTCAAAAAAGCAGAGCTTCCAAGCCTCTCCCCCTTCATCTGGAAGGCTGTTGAAAAGACAGGGCAGGCGGAGCTGTTTGAGAGATACCTGCGCGAAGAGCCGCTCAGCCAGGCGGACCATGCCAGGCTGATCACCATCTTCAACAACTTTGACGTCTACGCGGACGAAGTGCTGAGGGAAAACGGGCTGGAGCAACTGATGCCTTCCCTTAAAGGAACGGAGGCCTACAAGCAGATAATTTCTGCCAGGTCAGCGGTTAGGGAGCAGGCTGGCAAAGTGCAGGCAAGCGTTCGCAAAATGAGGCTTGTGTTTGGCGGCAATAACAGGCTTTTGGATGTCTTTTTCGGCTCTCATTCTGGCACGTGCTTCGGAGACTACCCTGCCAAAACGCTTGCAAGAAGCGACATCTGCACTGCCACCCTTTTCCAAAACGGAGAGGTTGCTGGCGGAATCCTCTTTGTCATGAAGGAAATAGAGGGAAAAAACTCGCTTGTCATCATAAGCGTTGACCCTTCTGAAAAGGTTTTCGGAACAGAGAGTTTCAGGCTTTCGGTAGAAAAGCAAAATGAGCTTGCCGGCTGGATGCTTAGGGAGTGCAAAAAATACGCGGACAGCATGGGCTTTCCCCTCTATATCACGGCTCAGGGCGGGGGATTAACCAATCGTTATGGACTTGCACTTAGTGGCTACTTTGGCAAAAGGATTGTTGCTTTGAAAGGCATCGATCCATTCCACCCTAATTACAAATATACAATAACAAGCGCCCATGAATTTATTATGCCAATTTAGTTTAGCCTCAAAACACTTCCATCCAGCCAAGAATGAAAGCGATGCCCGTGGCCCAACAAGTGCTTTTTTGAGGCGCACCATCATCTTCCACAAGGCTATGCCAAGATGGAGGATGAAAAGGGGGTGCGACTAACCTGGCTGATTTGCCCTTATTTTTTAATTGTTCTCACCGATATGTGCGCACGCACAGATATTTTATGCAAACAGCATTTCTCCTGTGGAGAATGTATGAAGACTTATGGAGGTAAATTTCTATGGGCAGGATGCATCTTCTAACCCCAGGACCAGTGGCGCTTGCCGACCCCATCCGCGAGGCGCAGGCGCAGGAGATGATTTATCACCGGGGTCCTGAGATAAAGGCGCTGATTTCCGACATAGTCCCTCGGCTGAAAAAGGACTTCAACGCCGACCACGTTTTCCTCATCGGCGGCTCGGGCACGGCTGGGATAGAGATGGGCTTTGCGTGCCTGACCAGCCCGGGCGAGAAGGCGCTTGTGCTGGCAAACGGCACCTTCGGGGACAAGCTGGTTTCCTGCGCAAAGGTATACTGCAACACGACCTCGGCAAGCTTGCCACTGGGGAAAGGCTGGTCTCTTGAGCGGGCGCGCGAGCACATAGACAGGGCGGCTGCCGAGGGGGCGACCGTGTTTGCCATGGTGTACAATGAAACCTCAACAGGAGTTCTGAACGACGTGCCTGCGATTTGCCGCTATGCGAAAAGCAAGCGGATGATTACCATCGTGGATGCGGTTTCCGCGTGGGCTGCCGCGCCCCTTGACATAAAGCAGATGGGCGTTGATTTCGCCGCGACCGGCTCGCAGAAGGCGATGGGCGCCGCGCCGGGGATTGCCATAGCTGCGCTGACCGACGAGATGATGAAACGGGCGGAAGGGATAGCCGCGCGCAGCTTCTATCTTGACATGAAGAAATTCAAGAAGGAAATGGACAGCAACCAGACGCCAACCACGCCGCCCTGCTCGGTGCTTTTCTCGGTGAAGGCGGCGATGGACTACATTGACGCGAGGGGCGGCTTTGACGCGCACCGCAAAAGGCACGAGGCGGCAGCTGAAAAGTCAAGGAAGTTCGTGCGTGAAATCGGCTATCAGGTTTTCTCCGAGCCGGGCTTTTACTCCCCCACCATAACGGGCTTCATCCTTGAAAATGCCGACGAGGTCAGGAGGCGCCTGCGCGAGGAGCACAATCTTGTGACTGCGCGCGACTTTGGCGAGCTTAAGGGCAGGTTTTTCAGGATTTGCCATATAGGAAACTTCACTGACGAGGATTTGGAATATGCTTTTGACGCCATAAGGAAGGTTCTTGGCAAGTAAGCCGGAGGCTATAGCATGAACATCGTCATTGCGGACAGGATGGAGCCGGAAGTGGTTGCGGAGATTGGGAAGCTTGGAAGCGTAAAAGTGACGCCTGCCGACCTTCCTTCCTCGCTGAAGGATGCAGATGTCCTCATCGTCAGAAGCGCCACGAAGGTGACGGAGGAGCTCCTTTCGCATGCGCCCAAGCTGAGGATAGTGGCAAGGGCAGGGGTGGGGACTGACAACATTGACAGGCAGGCGTGCGAAAAGAGGGGGATAAAGGTCATCAACACCCCGGGCGCAAGCAGCAATGCGGTTGCCGAGCTTGCCCTTGGGATGATGCTTGCCATCAGCAGAAAGCTGACAAAGGCGGATGGCGGCATGAAGGCTGGAAAATGGCTCAAAAAGGAGCTGACGGGAAGCGAGCTTGCCGGCAAAACCCTCGGCATTGTTGGGTTGGGAAGAATCGGCTCTCTTCTGGCGGCAAAGGCGGGCGCGCTTGGCATGCGGGTGATTTACCACGACCCGAATTCCTCTTCCTCGGAATTCGGCAGGAGCGTTCCGCTTGAGGAGCTTTTTGCAGCTGCGGATTTTGTGAGCCTTCACGTGCCCCTGACGCCTGCCACCGCCAATATGGTGAATGCGGCGGTGCTTTCAAGGATGAAAAAAACGGCGGTGCTTGTTAATACAGCGCGCGGCGGGCTTGTGGATGAGGAAGCGCTCTATGCCGCGCTTTCCGAAGGCAGAATAGGCGGCGCCTGCCTTGACGTCTACCAGTCAGAGCCCTACTCGGGAAAGCTCTGCCGCCTTGAAAATGTGCTTCTCACCCCGCACATCGCAGGAAGCACCGCTGAGGCGCAGGCAAGAATCGGGCAGGAGCTTGTGGAGAGGCTCAAAAGAGAGATGGGGGGAGAATGATGGGGATTGCAGAGGAAGCCTACGAGGCGATAATGAGCCGGAGGAGCATAAGGGCTTATGAAAAGAGGGAAGTGGAGGAGGAAAAGATACGGAAGATTCTTGATGCGGCAATGTGCGCACCTTCTGCGCGCCATGAGGAGCCGTGGCACTTCATAATAATAAGGCGCCGCGAAACGCTGAATGGCATAATGCGTATCCATCCGCACGCAAAGATGCTTGAGAGCGCGCCTGTTGCCATCCTGGTCTGCTTTGAGCAGGCGCTTGAAACCTCGCCTGGCTATGCGCCCCTTGACTGCGCAAACGCTACAATGAACATACTGCATGCGGCACACGCGCTTGGGCTGGGCGCGGTATGGGTGGGGATTTACCCGCGCAAGGAGAGGATGGATGCGGTGGGGAAGCTGCTTTCCATTCCGGAAGGCGTCTTCCCCTTTGCCCTCGTGCCGCTTGGCTACCCAGCGGAGAAGAAGGGCAGGGAAAACAGATATAAGCAGGAGAGGGTCCATTACGAGAAATGGTGAAGGAATGCTCTCGCTGAAGCTCATACGCGAAAACCCCTCGCTGCTTGAGAAATGCCTCAGGGACCGCCAGCAGGAAACCGCCCCTGCGGAAACCCTCGTCATGCTTGACAAGGAATGGCGAAGGCTGAAGGCGGAGTCAGACCGGCTAAAAAGCGAGAAGAACAGGGAGTCGCTTGCGATTGCGGAGGCAAAAAAGAAGGGGCAGGACGTTTCTGCCATCCTCGCCAGAACCAAGGAGCTTGCGCAAAGGATAGCCCTGCTTGACGAAAAGGCTTCTTCCATTGAAACGCAGATGGAAGACATACTTCTCACGGTGCCGAACATCCCACACCATTCCGTTCCGGTTGGAATGGATGAAACCGGAAACCGCGAGGTGCGCAGATGGGGCGAGCCGAAAAAGAAAAGCGCGGACGTGAAGCCGCACTACGAGGTGGCGGAAGGCAGGCTTATTGACTTTGAGAGGGGCTCAAAGGTGGCTGGGCACCGCTTTGTTTTCCTCAAAGGGCTTGCGGCTCGGCTGGAGCGCTCGCTCATATCGTTCATGATGGACCTGCATGCGATGAACGGCTACACAGAGGTCATCCCGCCCTATTTTGTCAATTCCAAGGCGATGAGGGGCACGGGGCAGCTTCCCAAATTCGCGGTGGAGCTTTACAAGTGCGCAGAGGACGATTTGTGGGCGATACCAACCGCGGAAGTGCCTGTCACCAACCTCTTTGCGGAGGAGACGCTTGAGGAGAGCCAGCTTCCGATGCGCTTCTGCGCCTACTCGGCGTGCTTCCGGCGCGAGGCGGGAAGCTACCAGAAGGACATAAAGGGCATAATGCGCCAGCACCAGTTCAACAAAGTGGAGCTTCTGCACTTTTCGCTTCCCGAGAATTCCTATGAGGAGCTTGAGAGGATGACGCGCGAGGCGGAGCTTGTGCTGCAGAAGCTTGGGCTGCCCTACCGCGTGGTGGAGCTTTGCACCGCTGATTTGGGGTTTGCCTCGGCGAAAACCTATGACTTGGAGGTCTGGGTTCCTTCGCAGGACAGGTACAGGGAGATTTCATCCTGCTCAAACTGCACGGATTTCCAGGCAAGAAGGGCGGGCATAAAATTCCGCCGAGGGGGCAAGACGGAGTTTGTCCACACGCTCAACGGCAGCGGAATTGCGGTCGGCAGGACCATGATTGCCATAATGGAGAATTTCCAGGATGAGCGCGGCTTTGCGGTCCCAAAAGCGCTTCAGGACTACATGAAGACGGATTATGTGGAGTTTTGAGGGCAGCTTCACTTGCATTCGTAAAAGAAGAGTGCGGATTTGCGCCAGCCCTCCCAGTCATCCTGCGTTTTGCGGAACAGGAAGAGGAACAACAGGTCTGATGGCAGCCTGTCTGGAATTTCGCTTCCCTTGTTTTTGATGGTTTCCGAGATTGCCTCCCCGACCAGCATGTCTTTCTCATCATCGGTCAGAATCGCATCGTCAAACATCCCGATGTGGTCTGGAACCATCCTTGCCACATAGCCGAATATCACAGAGCTTTTGACTTTCGGCAGGGGAATCTCCTTGCAAGCCAGTGCCTCAAAGCCCCTTGACTCAAAAAGGGCAACGGTCTGCTGCGGGTCTTTCCTGCCCGCCGGCACTTTCCCGTCCCACTCCTTCCCGCAATACTCGCGTATTTTCCTGCCAAGAACGTCAAGGTAATGGCGGATTATCGGGTGGTGGAGGTAGTATACTTCCTCCATATTCCACTTTTTTGAGCTGTAAAACGCGGCGGAGGAGGAGAGGGCTGCAAAGCCGTCTGTCTTCATGAGAAAGTTGAGCCTTGCGGCGGCGGCATCCTGGAGGGGTAGCCAGTGGAAGAAATGCGCGCCAACGGCGGCGTCGGCAGGCTCGCCCATGAACTTCATGAAATCGCCTTGTTTGAACTTCAGCCGCATCTGGTATTCTGCCGCCTCGCCCCTGAACTTGTTTATGAACAAGGCAAGCTGCATGTCATTTTCCAAAACAAGATTCCTCATCATCTCGCAACCGTCTGTAAAGCCGAACTTGACCCTGGCGTAATCAAGCATCTCCGGGGCGATATCAACCCCCACCACCCTCGCCTTCTTGAAGGTGCGGAGAATTTCAAGGGTGGAATTGCCGGTGCCGCACCCAAAGTCGTAAATAAGCCCCTCCTCCGCTGGCGAAAACCTGCTTGCAAGAAGCCTGCAGAGGTGCCGCGCGCCGGCACGGTAAAACCCCGCCCGCGCCTCGTAGGCGTCATACTTGTCGTATTGGGACACCCTGCTGAAGAGATGTTTGGGCGGCATGAATTTATTCTTGTTGTAATAATTTAAAAATTATGAGCTTTTGCCCTTCTCAATCCGCTCCTTTATGCTGGCAAGGGCAGTGCCTGCCAGCAGCTCCTCAAAGAGCTTCTCGGGGTCGCCAAGCGAATAGCTTGTGCCTGAGAGCTTTTCCCGCAAAATCCGCATCCCGAGGTCCTTTGCCGAAAGCTTGCGCTCTCTCTCGGCTTTTATCTGCGCGATTTTTTCCTTCAAGCTTTCTGAATTGAGCATGTTCTCTATAAACACCGACTCGCCGAATGCAGGCAGGCTTATGTCTGCCGCATGGAAGCCCTTCGCGATGGTGCCCCGCATCACGAGCTTGACTATGGCGCCTGGGGACTCGGAAAGGGCGGATTTTATCTCCTGCGCGACGGCGCCGCTTATCTGCTCCGGGGTTGCCTCTGAGAAATCAATTGGGCGGTAGACAAACTTGCGGCACCTTATCGGGCGGAATTCGCCTTTTTTGGCGCTTGTGTCATACAGGAGCCAGCCCCTCTGCCCAGCCTCCTCCTCGCGAAGCTGTGTGACTACGGTGCTTCCCGGGTTCAAGACCTTGCCTGAAAGAATCTGCTTGTGCACATGCCCGCAAAGATACAGGTCATAGCCGTCGGGCAAATCCTCAAAGGAGATGTAATTTTCGTGCGGGATGCGCTCAAACTCCTGGAAGGACTGGTGAAGAACGAGGATGTTGAATGCGCCGCTGACCGGCTTGCAGGAGATTTCCCTGAGGGCGTCGGCTGCCATGTCGTCGGGCACGTTCCCCATGCCGGAAAGAGCCAGGCGTTCGCCGTTGCGCTCATAGAGGAGGGTTTTGTTGTGTATGCTGTGCAGGAAGCCGCACTGCGCCATAAGCTCGGTCGGATGGACAAACCCCTTTGCGCGCCTGTCGTGGTTGCCGTGTATTGCGAATATCGGCGCCCCTTCTATGCCGCGAGAGTTGAAGATGGAGATTGCCTCGCGCAGAATGCCCGTCACCTCTGCTATGGTTTCCATCTTGGGAATGGGACTGTCAAAGTTGTCCCCGCCAAGTATGAGGAGGTCTGCCTCGCGCGCAGCGGAGAGGATTGCCTCTCTGCCCTGCTCATAGGCGTCGCGCTCAAAGCGCCGGTAGCCAAAATGGGTATCGGTGACGAAGGCAAGCCTCATATGCAGGCTTTTGGGCTGAAAGTATTATAAAAAGTGGAACGGAAATAGCCTCATGACGCACAGCCTTGTCTTCACAGCCATGATAATCGCGCTGATAATACTGATAGTCTATCTCCTCTCCCGCTGAGGCTTGCGCCTGCTTCCCGTATGGATAAAGCTTATAAATCCTTGCTTATATAATCGGCTACACTGCTTAGGAACTTTTTAAAATCTAACTATCATCAGCGGAAAGGCGGGCAAAACCGCCAGGAGCGGTGGAGGGAGAAGATGGTTGAGAAGTGCCCAGAGTGCGGAAACAAGCACCTCACACGCGACTATGAGAAGGGAGAGGTGGTGTGCACCAACTGCGGTCTTATAGTTTCGGAAAACATTGAAGACCCAAGACCGGAATGGCGCGCTTTTGATGCGGAACAGAGGGAGAAAAGGGCGCGCGGCGGTGCCCCAATAAAATACATGAGGCCCAACAAGGGGCTCGTCACCGAAATAGACCAGTACAACCGCGACATACGCGGGGCAAAGATATCCCCAAAAAAGCAGGCTCAGCTTTACCGCATGAGGAAATGGCACAAGCGGGCATCCATCTCTTCCTCCATGGAAAGGAACCTTGCGATTGCGCTTTCAGAGCTTGACAGGATAGCATCCTATCTTGGGCTGCCAGACTCCATAAGAGAGTCCGCCGCCCTTCTTTACCGCAAGTGCATAAAGGCTGAGCTGATACGCGGAAGGCTGATTGAAAGCGTGGTGTCCGCGGTGATTTACGCGACATGCAGGATGCAGGGGATACCCCGCACTCTTGACGAGATATCGCGCGTTTCAGGGATAGAGAAAAAGGAGATAGGCAGAGCTTACCGCTTCATCAGGAGAGAGCTTGACATTGATGTCCCGCTGACAGACCCTGCGCACTACGTCCCGAAATTCACCGCCGCGCTGAAACTGTCCGGGCATGTGCAGGAGAGGGCGATTTCCCTCCTGAAAAAGGCGATTGGCAAGGGCTTGATATCTGGAAGGGGTCCGACGGGGGTCGCGGCGGCGGCGGTCTACATCGCCTCTGCCATGTATAACGAGAGGCGCACGCAAAAGGAGGTGGCTGACGTTGCTGGCGTGACGGAAGTCACCATAAGGAACCGATATCGCGAGCTGAAAAAGGAGCTCGGGCTGAAAGTGACTCTCTGAGGGGAGCAGGATGGGCGGCTTTGCTTTGCGAAGGGAGAAAGGGCGTGGCGAGGAGGGGGCGGGCGGTTGCTGCGCCTCCCAAAGCACAATAGGGACGGCAGGCAGGGAGCTGATCAGGCTTTATGCCAAAAATCCGCTTGCCCTCAAGGCAGCCATGAGACTCGCAAGCGAGATTGAGAAGGCGCGGCTGGAACGCCAGCAGAAAAAGAGCCGCAGCTGAGCCTATTTTTTGCCTCCGCCAAGATACAGGTAGGCGGAATAAGCCGCTTCAACCGCCTCTCCCACGCCGACTATCGCCTGCTTGAAGCGCGTGTCGGTGACGTCGCCTGCGGCAAAAAAGCCTGGCACGTTGGTTTCTGAATTGCGGTTTATCCTGACATAGCCGCGCTCATCCACCTCAACGCCCGCTTCTTTTGCAAGCTGGGAGAGGGGGACATGGCCTATGGCAACAAAGACGCCGTCAAGCGGAAGAAATGCGGAGCCGTTGTAGGACCTGTCCAGCACCACGCCTGAAACCTTTTTGTCGCCTTTTATTTCCAGGACATTTGCCTTCGGGATTATCTCAATTTTCGGGTTTGCCACTACGCGCTGGTAGTTTGTCGGCTCAGGCCTGATTTTCTCCCCGCGATAAATGATGAAAACCTTCTGAGCCCACTCCGCAAGGACAAGCGCGTCCTTTGCCGCCGAGTCGCTCCCCCCTATGACCGCGGCAGTCTTCCCCTTGTAGAAGGCGGCGTCGCAGAGGGCGCAGTAGTGCACGCCCCTGCTTGCGAACGCCTCCTCCCCCGGCACTCCGAGCTTTTTCCACTCTGTCCCTGCGGCATAAAGGATGGTGCGGGACTGGTATGCGCCTGCGTCTGAAAAAACCGCAAAGCCGTCTCCGTTTCTTTCTATCCTGTTCACTTTCTCATCTTTTATCTGCACTGATGGGTAGGCTTTCGCGTGCTGTTCAAGCCTGCTGGCAAGCTCAATTCCGGATATTGAAATGAAGCCAGGGTAGTTTTCCACGAGGTTTGTGTTTATTATCGTGCCTCCGCGCATCTGCCCGAGCACAAGCACGGAAAGCCCCAGTCTTCCCGCATACATCGCGCCGGCCAAGCCTGCGCAGCCTGAGCCGACAACAATCATGTCATAAAGCATGGTTGCACCCGCAAACTATCGTCCGCAAGCGTTTTTATTCATATCCGCCAAAGCAATGGCTATGAAATGCCCCTTCTGCCAGCATGAAGAAAGCGACGTGGTTGACACCCGCGACACCGAGGATGGAAGGATACGCAGGCGCCGCGAGTGCGCAAAGTGCGGCAGGCGCTTCACCACCTACGAGGAGGTGGAAAAGGAAGAGCTTTTCGTCATAAAGAAGGATGGCAGGCGGGAGAGGTTTGACCGCCACAAGCTTCTTGTCGGGATACAGAAAGCCTGCGAAAAGCGCCCTGTCAGCATTGCGCAGATTGAGGAGATGGCAAACTGGGTGGAAGGCAAGATAAGAAAAGAAGATGAAAAGGAGGTGAAAAGCGAAAAGATAGGCGAGCTTGTGATGGAGAGGCTCAAGAAGGTTGACGAGGTTGCTTATATAAGGTTTGCCTCTGTTTACCGCTCCTTTGCTGACTTGGAATCTTTTGAAGAGGCGCTCAAGAATCTGAAAAGGAAGAAGTGATTCTGTGAAGACATACACGCAAGTCACCCTCATGTTTGCCATAACCCAGCTTCTTGGGATATATTCCGGCGCAGTCATGCTTGCCGCCGCCCTTGCAGTGCCGGAGCTACGCGAGATGACCATCCTGCCGCAGGTTGGGGACCCCAATGAGCCGGCAACCGCCCTGACAAGCGCTTTCATCCTGATAGGCTACATACTGCTTGGGGCGGCGATGGTGCTTGTTGCAGCCCGCCTTTTCAAAGGAATGCTCTTTTTCCAGCTTCTTGAATTTGCGGTGATTTCGTCCGCCTCGTCAGTGGTTTTCTTCTCGGCGGCATACTCGCTTCTTGGCATGGATTTTGTGAGCGCCGTGCTTGCCGGCATCATCTTCGGTCTTGCGCTTGCCCTGGCAAAGCTTGCAAAAGTGGAGGCGAAGAATGCGGCGGCTGTTATTTCAAGCGCCGGGGTTGGCGCAATTTTCGGCTTTTCGGTGCTTGCTTCCTTCGGACCAGCCCTTGGCTTTCTTGCCATGTCCGCTTTTGTGGTGCTCCTTTCCCTCTATGATTACATCGCTGTATTCAAGACAAAGCACATGATTGAGATGGCGCGCGAGCTTTCAGGCAGGCAGCTTTCCTTTGCGATAAGCGCAAAATCGCTCCCTCCCAGAAAGGAGGGCGAAAAAACAGAGCAATATGTTGAAAGGGCGATGAGGGAGGGAGAGCGGCTTGACCTTGGCACAGGCGACCTATCCGTCCCTGCCATGATTTCCGTTTCCGCCTATTCCCTCGGGGCAAATGGATTGGTTTACGCCCTCGCGGTGGCAGCAGGCTCCACGGTTGCGCTTTACATCCTTCTGAGATTCGTCTCAAAGCAGAAGGTTTTCCTGCCTGCCCTTCCGCCCATCTGCCTGGGGGGAATGCTTGCCCTGCTTGCAGTGAAGCTTGCCGGGCTGTAAGGGAAAAGGCAGGGGGATAAAAAACTTAATCGGCAAATAGACTGCATGCTGCCTGCGCAAAAAGATGACGGCAAAGCCAAGCAGACAACCGTGCCTTATCAGGAGGTATCGCTTTTTCTTGGAAACACCGAGGTGGTCATTAGGATTTACCGCAAGGCAGGCACCGAGGGGGTGCTTTTTATCCACCCGCACGGAGACGAGAGCGGCGCGCTTGAAGCCGGTCTGAGGTTTGTTGAGGAGCACGGCGGCACCCTTGTGACGATTTCAAGGGTTGGCTCGCAGGAGCACAAGAAGCGCAAAATCAGCTTTGAAATCTGCGGAAAGGCGATTGAGGTGGACCCGAACAGGATTTTCAGCGAGCAGGGAATAAGAAGCCAGCTTGCGCCTTATGGGGATGATGTGGCGGACAGCGCATTTTCCGAGGTGAAGAAATTCTCCGAGAGCCTTATTCTGGAAATTTCCCGCTTTGCGCTTCCAAGCACGGTGATAGCTCTCCACAACGACCGCTTGGGCTATTCGCAGGTGCTGGGCAGCTCGGGCGAAGCCCGCATATCGCCAGGCGAGCCGAACACGGACTTTTTCTTTGTGACGCGGCGGGAGGACTTTGAGAGGCTTGCCTCTCTTGGCTACAATGCGTTTTTGCAGAGTGGAAGCCCGAAGGACGACGGCTCCGCTTCAGTGCTTTTCCAGAAGCTCGGCGTGCGCTACATAAACGTGGAGTGCGGCTTTTCAAAGAAGGAAAAGAACTATCAGATGGTATTGGCGGCGCTCGGCATGTAGGAAAACGGCATTGGCGTGTGCGCCTGCTGCCGCTTTTCATATCTTGCCTACCAGGTCAATGCCGGGCCTGATGGTCTTTGCTCCTGGCTTCCAATTCATTGGGCAGACCTCGCCGTTGTGCTCGCGGACAAACTTTGCCGCCTCAAGCTTTCGGACAAGCTCGTCAATGCTCCTTCCGATTGAGTTGTCGTGAAACTCCAGCGCCTTTATCTTCCCGTCCGGGTCTATAAGGTAGGTCGCGCGAAGCGAAAGCCCCTCCTCCTTTATGAGCGTGTAGTAGGCGGAGCACACCCTGCGGGCTGGGTCGGCAAGCATCGGGAACCTTATCTTCCTTATGGTCGGGGACTGCTCGTGCCATGCGGCATGCACAAAGGCAGTGTCAACCGAAACCGAGATGACTTCTGCGCCAAGCGATTTTATCCTCTCATAGTTGTCGGCAAGCTCGCCCAGTTCGGTGGGGCAGACAAAGGTGAAGTCCGCAGGGTAGAAGAAAAGCACCACCCATTTTCCGCGGTAGTCACGCAGGGATATTTTCCTTATCTGCCCGTCTACATAGGCGTCCTCCGTAAAATCCGGAGCTACGTCATTTATGTTCACCATCCTCATCCACCTCCTTTCTCCTTTTTCGGAACTCGCCCTCTTGCGCGGCTGCCTCTTTCAGCTCAGCAACAATCTGCTCTATTTCGCTTTCCCCAAAGCCATGGGCGGCGCACCCCTGCTCAAGGGTTTCATATGCGGAAAGCCCGCAACCGATGCAGTGAAAGCCGTGCCTGAAAAGCACCTCCGCAGAGGCAGGGTAGTTGAGCAGAAGCTCGCCTATCAGAATCTTGCGGCTGATTGCCGGCATTTCGCAGGCTTGCCTTCCGGCGCCGCTCCCCCTGCCGCTTTGCTGGGCATCGCCAGAACCCATAAAAAAGGCTTCTGCCTCATCCTCTTAAACCTTTCTTCCCAAATAGTGCAGCTTCGCAGGAAGCAAAGTGATTTTTTGGAAGACTACGAAAAACTGCTTGAGCGCGCGCGTTCCGCCCTGCCCGAGAAGACGCAGACTTTTGAGAGATTTGAAACGCCTCCCATAGACTCGTTTTTGCAAGGCAACAAGACGATAATAAGGAACTTTGATGCCATAATACAGAAGATAAGGAGGGAGCCCTCCCTTCTTGCCAAGTATTTCTCAAAGGAGCTTGCGGTGCCCGTGTCGGTTGAAAGCACCAAGCTTGTGCTTAACGGCAAGTTCTACGAGCGCAACCTGCGGGAGAAGCTTCAGGCTTTTGTGGATGCGGCGGTGATATGCAAGGAGTGCAAGCGGCCCGACACGCGCATAGTTGAAAAGGACGGCATAAAAACCCTGATTTGCGAGGCATGCGGGGCGCGCTCCCCTGTGAAGCTGTGAAGTGGTCTTATGGCTGAGGAAAGGACGCAGGAGCAAACCCCTGGCAACGTGCGTCTTCCGCGCGAAGGCGAGATACTTGGGGTGGTGATAGGCACTCTTGGAGGCGGAAGGCTTCAGGTGCAGTGCAAGGACGGAAAGGAGCGCACTTGCCGCATACCGGGGAAAATAAGGCGGAACATCTGGGTGCGCGACGGGGACATTGTCATCGTAGTGCCTTGGGAGATAGGGGGGGACAAGAAAGGCGACATCGTCTGGCGCTACAACAAATACCAGGCGGAGTGGCTGAGAAGCAAGGGCTACATAAATTAATATTCCCAAAGCCCCTAATTTTGGCATGAAGCTTCTGCCCCTGCTTTCGGGCAGTGCCGACAAGCTAAAGGCAGGCTATTATATCGCCAAGCAAGCCTACTTGACGGATTTGCCGCGCACTGGAAGGAGGCTTGAGCCATCTTTGCACCGGTGGGCGCGCGCCTATGCCCGCCGATGCCTTGTTGAAGGCGACCTGCGCGAGTATGAGAAGGCGAAAGAGGAGTATTTTGTCCCGCTGGGCAAAAACGACAAGAGATACGGGCTGGAAAAGGACGAGGAGGAGATTTTCCTCTCTGCGATGAGGGGGCTTTTGAAAAAGGGGAGGTTCTCCTTGGCGGCGGATATTGCTTCCTTGGAGAAGAAGTGGCGGATACTCTTCCTGCGCCTCCTGCTTGAGCAGGGACGTTTTTTGGAATTTTGCTGTTTGGTTGGAAAGCAAGGCAAATACAGCAAGGGGGAGGCAAAGGCTGCCAAGGCTATTGTGTATTTTGAGCTCATGGAAAAGGGCGACAGGGAGGGGCGGCTGAGGCTCATAAGAAGCGGGCTTTACGATTTGGAGGATGTGGGGACGGCAATATACGGAAAGAGGCTTCGGGCGCTTGTGGCATCCATTCTTTGCAAAAAAAGCACAGGGGAAGCTGGCGGCGAAAACAACAGCTATAAATAGCCTGTCTTGGCATTCTGCTTTCATGGCACTGAGGCAAAGCAAGAAAAAGCGCCCGCCGCGCGAGGAAAAGATGCTGAAGGCTGAGCGCAAGCTTGAGTCGGAGGTGTTTGACCGCAACACCCTCCTGGCGCTTGCCAAGCTCCGCCAGCAGGGGCATTTTGAAACCCTGGACTACCCCATTGCGAAAGGCAAGGAGGCATATGCTTTTGTCGGCACCGCGCCAGATGGGCAGAAGGTTGCGATAAAGATATACAGGATAGAAACGAGCAACTTCATCCGGATGCACGACTACCTTGACGGCGACCCGCGCTTTGCCCGCACGAGCCGCAAGCGCTTTGAAACCGTTCTTGCGTGGGCAAGAAAGGAGTTTTCCAACCTGAAAGCCTTCCATGAGGCTGGAATCGCGGTGCCAAAGCCGTTTGGCTTTGAGCGGAACATAGTCGTGATGGAGTTTCTGGGGGAAGGGGGCATCCCCTATTCCACGCTTGCGGAAATCGGGACAGAGCAGCCGCAGAAGGACTACGAATTCATGCTGGAGCAGGTCAAGAAAATCTACCAGCTTGGCTTTGTGCATTCCGACATAAGCGAGTATAATATAATAGTAGCTGACAGCGGCTTGAAGCTGCTTGACTGCGCGCAGGCGGTTTTGCTTGCGCATCCGCGTGCAGAGGAGTTTTTAAGGAGAGATGTGGAGAATCTTGTCCGCTATTTCGGGAAACAGGGGGCGGAAGGGGCGGATGCTGAGAAAGCGCTTGCCTTCATAAAGGACGGAAAGCCTGTTTTGCGCGACCCGGAGGCGCTGAAGGAAGAGGATGGGGAAGGGGGAGGAAGGAGGGACAGGTAAGATGAGAAAGTGCAGGCGGAAAATAGCGGCTGTGGCGCAGGCGAGGCTTCCGACAGAATACGGCAGCTTCTCAATAGTTGCCTTCTGCAGCAGCCTTGACCGCAAGGAGCACATTGCCATAGTGCGGGGCGATGTGAAAGGCGCGGAGAATGTGCCCCTGAGAATACACTCGGAATGCCTGACTGGCGATGTTTTCCACTCCCTCCGCTGCGACTGCAGAGCCCAGCTTGAAGCTGCGTTGCGCAAAATAGGAAGGCTCCGGCGCGGTGTGGTGCTTTACATGAGGCAGGAGGGAAGGGGCATCGGGCTTGCCAACAAGATAAGGGCATACGCCCTCCAGGACAGGGGGTTGGACACCGTTCAGGCAAACTTGAAGCTCGGATTTCCTGCTGACATGCGGGACTACGATGTCGCTGCTGAGATGATAAGGCTTCTTGGGATAAAATCCGTCCAGCTCATCACCAACAACCCGGACAAGATGCGAAAGCTTGTGAAATACGGGGTGAGGGTGGTGCGCCGCATCCCGCACGAGTTCGGCAAGAACAGGCACAACGAGGAATACCTGCGGGTGAAGAAAAGCAAGATGCGCCACCTGCTTTCGGGCGTTTGAGCGAGGCATTCTTTATATAGTTTGGCGCAGAAGAGCCATGCACTGGGAGGTTTGATGAAGCGCTTGCTTGCTCTGTTGTCAATTTTGCTTCTGCTTTTCGGGTGCGCCTCCAATGGCACGGCGCAGGCGACCCAGCAGGAGAAGGCCAAGCCCGCACAGCAGCCCGTGGGGGCGGACAGGGATTCCCACGGTTGCATAGGCTCAGCCGGCTATGTCTGGTGCGAGGAAGAAAACAAGTGCTACCGCCCCTGGGAGGAAAGTTGCACAAAGCAGCTGGAGGTATCAAAGCAGGAGGAGAAAAGCTACACCTGCTCCCTCTCCCTTAATCCTGAGACGATATACGCGGGGGAGGCGACCGAAGTGTCGTTCGCAGTTTCTGCAAAGGGGGGTGTGAAATTCACCTACAACTGCGGGGATGAGGTGCGCGAGATTTCCACAGGCGGGCTGACCGGCGGCTCGCGCCTCTGCCAGTTCGGAACTCCGGGCGAGCAGGCGGTCTGGATAAAGGCGGACGGGACCCTTTGCGCGCAGCAGACCCTCACCGTCCTTCCGCGCAACGGCAAGCCTAAAGGATGCAACGTGAGTGTCTTGGAGAGGAATCTTGCTGATTATTACTATAAGATGAGGGTGGAGTGGGAGGGCTTTGATGCGCCGGTGAAGCTCTCATGGGTGTGCGACGGCACAAACAGGACAAACACCTACCTGGAGGACCCGGTGCTCGGCTTGCAGAAATACGAGATTATTGACTGCAAGTTCAGCGGCAGGCCCAAAAGGGATTTCATATTCGTCAGCGTGAATGGTATTGGCTGCGGGCAGGTTTCAACGAGGTGATCGGGATGAGGATGGTGCTTTCCTTGATTGCTTTACTGGCGCTTTTATTCGGCTGCGCTTTGCAGCAGCAAGCGCCAGTCCAGCAAACCCAGCAGCCAGCGCCGCAACAGCAGGAGGAGATGCCCCCTGCTCCGCCGTCAGAGCCGGAAAAGAAGCAGCAGCAAGCCGAGGTTCCAAACCCAGCTTCAGTCAATTGCGCTAAGAAAGGGGGGCGGCTTGAAATAAGGGATGAGCCGGGCGGGCAGGTCGGCTACTGCATCTTCCCAAACGGAAAGGAGTGCGAGGAGTGGGCGCTTTTCAGGGGGCAGTGCAGCCCGGAGGCGGCAAAGCCGCTTGCAAAGGAGGGCGAATTCTGCGGCGGAATTGCGGCAATAGCCTGTGAGGCAGGGCTTGACTGCGTGCTTGATGGAAGCTATCCTGATGCGGGTGGGGTGTGCCGCGGCTCCATAGACGCAGGCAAGAAGGACGAATTTTACATCTGCCCATCAAAAAGAAATGAAATGTGCACTGCGGAATACAAGCCGGTGTGCGGAAGGCTGGTCGGCGCAGACCCGGAAGTGGCAGGATACAGAGATTATCCAAATCCGTGCGTTGCCTGCTCAAAGAAGAGCAACGCGGTCGGCTACTATCTTGGAACGTGCGCAGGCAGGGGGAAGGCATGAGGCTTTCAAAGGAGGCGGCGGAGCTTTTGGACCTTCTGGTTAGCGTGTTGTTGGGAACGCTGCTGGTATGGGCTGCGAAGGGAACGTATTTCCCCTACCCGATGAATGTCGCGATAGGCATTTTCGGGCTGCTCTTTCTTGCCACTGCCTTCATGGACAGCACCTGGCTTTTTAGGATTCTGGGGGTTCGTATTGAAGGGGAAGAGGAAAAGGGGGGTGAGAAAATGCTGAAAATCGGCGAGAAGAACGTTGGGACACTGGACCGGGCGGTGCGGATCGCCCTGGGGGCAGTTGCACTCTACCTATTTGGCGCCAATTCCCTTGAGGCGCCGCTTTCCTACATTGCCTTGGTAGCCGGCGTCGCCCTTCTTGTCAGTGGCGTTTGGGGCAGCTGCGTCCTTTATAGTCTGCTGAAAATAAACACTGCAAAAAAGTAGGCGGAACTGCGGTTGGAGGCGTTGCTTTTGGGCATAATTGACAGCATACTCAAAAGTGTTAGAGGCAGCCTTGAAAAGAAGGCGTCAGGCGGCATAAGCGGCGCTGTTGAAAAGGGCTTTTCCGATGCTCTCAAAAGCAGACCCTGCCCGAGATGCAAAAGGCTTCTGCCCCCGCCGCCTCTCCCAAAATTCTGCCCAAACTGCGGAGGCGCACTTGCCGTTACCTGCGGAAGCTGCAAAAGCCAATACGCAGCCGGAACAGAATTCTGCGCGAGGTGCGGAAGGCGGCTGGCTCGTAGGCGCCGCGGCAGAGGAAGATGAATCTACTCGCTTTCTTCAGATGCATCTTTTAATAGCCTTGCTGGCATCAGCAAAGCAAGCAAGGCGGCAGGTGATGCCATGGAGTTTTCAGAGGTAGTCAGAAGGAGATATGCGACCAAGAAATTTGACGGCAGGAAAATCCCGCAGGAGAGGCTGGATGAGCTTTTGGAAATCATAAGGCTTGCGCCCTCCTCGCTGAATTTGCAGCCGTGGAGGATAAAGGTGATAGCCGACCAAAAGACAAAGGACGAGCTTCAAAAAGCAAGCTTCAACCAGGAACAAGTCGGCACTTGCTCGCACCTTCTGGTGTTCTGCGCTGACACGGATTTGGAGGGGCTTGCCTTGCGGCTTGAGGCGCACCTTTCAAAAAGCGGGCTTCCTGCTGAAAAGCTGAAAGGTTATATGGACATGGTCCGCGGCTTTATGGCTGGGCTCAAAAAAGGAAATCGCCTGCCATGGGCGCAGCGCCAGCTTTATATTGCGCTTGGCAATGCGGTGAATGGGGCAAAGTCGCTTGGCTTTGACTCCTGCCCTATGGAGGGATTTGAACCGGAAGCCTACCGCCGAATACTGAAGCTTCCTGAAAATCTTGTCCCGACTGCGATTGTGGCAGTAGGCTACGCGGCGGATAAGCCCAGGGAGAAGTTCCGCCTCCCAAAAGAGGAGGTATTCTTCTAGCCAAATGGAAGCTGGCGGACTTGCGCCCCGCTTTCTTTCACTTCTTTTTCTTCCCGCCCGTTTCGCAGCTTGCGCAGCATTCGCACTTGCAGACGAACTTCGCCACGCCCATGAGGAAGAACATCAGCCCCAGGATAAACCACGGGTCAAGCGGCTTCACTATTCCGTATGTTGCGAAGCTGGAATACATGAGAGCCAAGCCCCCAAGCAGCTTCAGCCAGCTTTTGCATCCCATACTTACTCCTCCGGGTGCTGCCGCGGCGGAAAATGCCTTGGCGTAGGCACGAAACCACGCCGCTTCGGTCGCCCGTAAAGCGCTTCTCGCCCTTTCTTTAAATATCTTTGCCGCATCTTCATTCCGGGTGCTAAAAAACTTTATAAATATCATACGAGTAGGGTTGGCGGTTTTGGTTTGGTTGGACACCGCTTTTCCCATTTTGCGCTATTCTTGGGGATATTTGTAGCCCTCTGCGGGTTGACAGGCGCGGTGCCGCTTTCAAGCTGCGCCAATCTAAATTCAGCCAACACCGTCTACGACCTGACGCAGAACATCTCAAGTGCCGGCACGTGCATAAATGTCACTGCCGCGAATGTCACGCTCAACTGCAGCGGCTTCACGATAACAGGGGCAAACGCAACAGGAACATACGGCGTCTACTCAAACCAGTTCAACACCACGGTGAGGGGCTGCATAATCAGCAACTTCACACATGCAATATTCTATGAAGGAGCTTCCAACGGCTCCATAATCAACAACACTCTCCTTCCTGACTTGGGAAGAGGAAATTCCCTCCTTCGCATAACCGGCTCAAGCAACACGCTTTACTGGAACAACTTCACCAACACCACGGGCTTGTATGTCAATGACACCGGCAACAGCACCGTTCCCACAAGCTCCATGCAGGGCGAGTGGAAGTTTGATGTGAGCGGCTCTGCGACCGACACCAGCGGGAACGCGCGCCACGGCACGATTCAGGGAAACGTGACTTTCAACGCAACAGGAAAGATAAATGGGGCATACAAGTTCGGCG
>JAOAJL010000014.1 GCA_026414185.1 Microcaldota archaeon
TTTATCGCAGATTGGTGGTTGGCATAAATTAATAAAGGATAAAATCCCCAATCATTAGAAGGGTGATAGGATGTTCTTACTCCAGACTAACCACAAGCGCATTATAGTTGACGACGGTTCTAAAAAAGGTCACAAGCGCATTATAGTTGACGACGGTTCTAAAAAAGGTCACAAGCGCATTATAGTTGACGACGGTTCTCAGAAGCAGTCCGATGACAAAACCTTCATCAACCCATACGCCATCTATAAGATTAGCAAAAAAATGCGCGACGCTCTTCAACAGCAACTCAAGAAACAGAATGAAGAACAAAAAAAATTAAGAAAAAATCAACGCAAACCAAAAAAGCATAAGAAAAAAAGCCACGATTATTATGAATCTGAAACAGAAATACAGCTCGTGCCGCTTGACACCTTTGAAATGTGGGACTTTGCAAAGTCGCTCAACGCAAATTCCGGAGAATACTGCCGTTTCCGCGGGCTGCATCTCACGAAGACGAGGGCAAACGAGATTCTGCTTGATGTTCTTGCCTTCATGAAAGAGATGGGTTGGCTTGCGGAAGACTGGAAGGTTGAAGATGGGCTGACAAACAACCAAAAGCTTTTGTGCAAAGCCATCTTTGCCATGTGGGCGGGCAGGGGAGAGGCCTACACCCGCGAGATATTCAGCCACCTCAACGACCAGGGGCAGACAACAGTGCGTGAGGCGCTCATCAACATCTGGGATCCGGAGTCAAATGACTCAGTAGTCGCCTCCTGGCTTGTGGATCAGGGAGTGTCAAGTAAAGGCATAAGATTCTGGGAAAAATCATT
This sequence comes from Microcaldota archaeon, assembly GCA_026414185.1. GTDB lineage: Archaea > Micrarchaeota > Micrarchaeia > Anstonellales > Anstonellaceae > UBA10161. The sequence goes on from JAOAJL010000014.1 coordinate 811, forward strand.
TAGCATCATAGTTGATAACAACATAGAAGAGGAAAAAGAAGAGGAAGAGGTCAAGACGCCGGAGCAGCTTGATTTGGAAAACGGGCGGGTCAGCGGTCTTTACAAGAATGCGGACAACTTCAAAAAAGACCCGCGCGTGCAGGTTGCCTTGCAGGTGCTTGGGGAGAACACTGATTTGGAGGCAAAAGACGCGCAGGGCAACTTCCTTTACAAGGAGAAGAAAACTGAGGAGGGGCAGGAAACCTACTACTACTCGGTGGACAAGATTGTCAGCAAGGCATCGGAAAAGGCAGAGCCGATAAAAGAAGAAGTCAAGAAGAAGGAATTTGCCGTAACAAAAGGGAAATTGGATTTTGTCGCAAGCTGGGACGAGATTGAGGTCATGTATGAAGGCGAAGAGGAAGACTTGAAAGACTTGGAAGTCATGGTGGATGGGGAGGAAAAGGAGCTTGAAGACCTGGACGAATTCCAAAAGGCAATTGAAGCCGCAAAGCAGCTTCAAGCTCGGTTGAATAGCGGAAAGGAGATAACCCAAGAGCAGAAGAAGCAATTTGAGCAAGTGCTGCAGAATCTCAAAAACAAGGTTGGCGAGGATTTCTTCAACAAATACCTGAATTTCACACCCGAAGGCGAGATGCTTCTTGGCAGCGAGGAGGTCAAGCAAGACAAGAAAGCGGTGCTAACAAAGCTTAAAGCCGATATAGCCGATTTTGAGAAGATAGTGAACAAAGACATAGAGGGGTTGGAAGAAAACAAATCATCTATGAAGCAGAAAGGCTATGAGAAGCTGAAAAGCAGAGCAGATGACATGAAGCAGGCAATCACGGAAGTAAAAGACGAGATTGCCAATGCGGAGAAAACAGGGGATTACTCGGTGCTTATCACCAAGATCAACAACCTTAAATCAAAACTGCAAGACAGCATAGACCACCCCGTAGATCCAAAGGAAATCAGCGATAATGAATTAATCATGGTTATGGTAAAAAACACGAATGAGGATAAAAGCAAGCAGGCAAAAGAGGCAATCGCCAAGCTTGACGTGGCAATCAAGGGGCTTTCTCCTTCTCAAGAAGAGGCTCAGCCGAGCATTTACTATGCCCAGCTTGCCGAGCTTATCGTGGATTCAAAGAACGTCCAAAATGCCTACTTCTTCCGCGATGGCAAGCTGCGAAGCGACGAGGAGCTTACCGCAATCGCGAAATACCTGAATGAGAAGAAGGGGGAAAAGGGCTTTGATGAGGCAACCGTCATTTCGCAGATAGCAGAATACGACAAGACCAACCCATTCAAGTCAAAGGAGGGCGAGCAACAGAAGCAGACCGAAAAGAAGAAAGAAGGCGAGTCGCAGGAAAAGAAAGAAAAAGTAGTTGACAACGTAGTCAATCCGGAACTTGAAGACAAAGACAAAGAGAAAAAGAAGGATATCGAAACCAAACAAGAAGAGAAAAAGAAGGATATCGAAACCCAAAAACTCAGCAAATCCGTCTTTGAGGGCTACGAGGGTCTTCCTGCCTGGTTTGTTGAGCTTGGGAAGGATCCGAAAGTTGCCAATAAGGCTAATGAGCTGGGGCAAGACATTCTGAAGGGGTTCATTGCGTACGCACAACAACTAATCAACGGTGGATTGTGGGATGAAAGCACGACGGCGGGTGAGGTAGAAAAGGAAATGGATGGATTCAAAATAACTTACGACGAAATATCCAAATACAGATAAACCTCTAAGCAGGTGCTTTTGTGCAACCTAAGATTCTTCAGGCTCCTGTCCTGGCAGATCCGATAGAAGAGGCAAAGAAAATACTTCTTGAGGCTGCAAACAAGGTCTCCAAGGGCTTGAGCTTGAGGGAAGTGTTGGTCTTCATTAAAGCTGAAACAAGAAAGCTGGCAAGCAACATCAAAAAAGATGCGGCAAAAAAGGAGGAAGGATTATTTTCCATCAGAATCCTCTCAATAGCCTGCTTTCATATTGAAAAACTGATGAATGACTCGACAGTTGAATCTCGCTTCAAGCCCACAATCGCAAATAGGCTTCTTAACAAAATAGCAGAAAATGCCGAGAAGTTGTTCCGCAGTAAAACTGTCCAGCCAACCAACCTGGCAGGCAATTTCCAGCAGGACATACTGGTGTGGAAGATCAAGTTTGAGAAGTTGCTGGAGCTGCAAAGGGAAGGTGCGGCAAAGGCAAGAGAGATAGCCGGGGCATTCATCAACATGATTCTTGACCCTCTCAACAGCCAGCACGTGGTTAATCTGCGCTCAAAACTCAAAACTTTCAAATCCGATCTGCAAGCGGATTTGGGCGGGGAATATAGGAAAGCGGCAGAAATCCTTCTTGAAATGTTCGGCGGAATCAGCGGGGTAAACGGAGACGCCTCCAGGATGATTGACGCTTTGGACTCGCTTGCCGTTCAACTTGAGACAGTCCAGCTGAACACAGCCATTCTTGACAACTCAGCCCAGTTTATAGATTTTTCAAGGCTTTCTGGGCTTATTGGCAAAGGCAGCAATGCGGGAATGAGTGGAAAGAGCCTTGGCCTCAGCGGATATGATAAGGCTTATTTTGACGCCAGGGCGAAGCTGACTGATACCTCCAAAAACAGCTCCACAGGCTATTCCAACTACGAGCTTTACCAGGCGCTTTCCCAAGCCTATATAGGGGATTACACAAGCTACTATAATGGGGGGAAATATGTCACGAGCGGAAACTATCTCCAGCGGGACCTAATCGCCCTATACGAAGGCATCTATTTTGACGGGAAAAATTGGGTTCGCGCCAAGGTTGACGGAAAGCAGGTCACGGGGCTTTTGGAGAATAAGGAATTTGCCAGATTGCGCCAGAAATTCAAGAAAGAGTTTGGCTCAAAAGCAATCCTCTCGTTGAACCTGCGGGCGCAGTATGACCTGTTTTTCTTCACCAAGCCAGCTATGGAAAAGCAGGGTCTGTGGAACAAGGATGGAGTAAAGCAGCTTGAGCAGATAATCGCAAAGCTTGACCCCACGCTAAGCTTCAGCGCAGAGTATCTCACTCCGGCGCAGGGATTAACAGTCGGCTTCTCAATAGAGGATTTCAATGACTCATATGCCGCAGGAAAGCTCAACATGACGATAATAACCCTTCAAAACGGGCAACAGATAAAAGGAAACGTGACAAAGGATGCCCAGGGCAACTACCAGGTCGGCGAGCTGACTATAAACGCCACAACCGGCAAGGCGATTCTGAAGGCTGGCGGCTCAACGGAGGAAGTGCAGATAGCTACTTTCCTCATACCAGACGAAACAATAGGCAGTGGCTTGGACATTCAGCTCTCCAGCATAACAAGCAACTTGCAAAACACGAGCTCGCTTCAGCAGTTCCCCTCAGTCAAGCTTGAAGGCTTCTTTGCTCACGCAATGCCGATTCTTGCGCGCTATCCCTCAAGCACGCGGATGGATATGGTGGACATAATTTCTGCAAGCCAAGACGCGATAATAAGCCAGTGGTCACAGGCACTTCCGACAACATCTGTGATATCCGACATAACTTCTGCAAGGCGCGCGGTGATGCGTTTCAATCAGGACTTGGAGCGCCTACTCGTTTCCACAAACGCAAGGGATGTTGCAATAAACGAGGTCAAGGCAAGCGACAAGGTTTCCGACATGAAAACTGTAACGCAATGGGAGAAGACGTTCAAAGAGCTGACAGACAACGTCTATCGCCAAACAGTAGTGGTTAACCCATTTGTGAATGTCCATTACACACAGTTTCAGTATTACAAGGAGCACGACGGGGTCTGGATTTCCCCGGAATCCGAGGCGGATCTGAAGCGCTTCTTTTCCCCAGAAGGGCTTCAGATGGTCCAGGACCCGATTGAGCCGAGCGTGAACATAGACAAGTATGCCTATTCGCTTAGCGCCTCTGTTGCAAAGGCGATAACCGACGCTGTGATTCTTTATGGTCCGAAAGAAGCCCCAAAACTTTATTTCAACTCAGCAGACCTTTACAGCAACTTCAACTATCAGAAGGAAAATGACCGCTCATACTGGCATCTGAATGCGGGCGGTCTCGGCTTCTGGGGTAGGAATACATTTCTTGATGCCAATTTTGACTTTAATGGCGAAACTGGCATTGAGAGCGGTAGCTTCCGGGTAAGCACAAAAAACATGCCAATTTCAAAAAGCGGGATAACGTTAAGGGACGGTCGCGTTTTGGGGGATGTGGAAGAGGGAGCAGTTTTCAGCCAGATTGAGGCTTACATGCTGGCTCAGATGCCACTGGACAACAACGCGGCGTTTTTCATAAAGAAAGACAACAAAACGGGCAAGTTTTCAGTTCGCGTTGCCGCAAGGACCACGAACGGGGATTTCAAGACTCTCGTCGCGCTTGAAAACCTTGAAGACCGCCACGTCGCGGTGCTCCTCTCCCACTTTGAGCTGAACAACAAGCTCATAAGCCCGTCTTTCACAGCAAAGTTCAACTCTGAAATCCCCAAAGACCGCGACGGCATCCTCAAATACATCAACTCAAAGGATTTCGCAGGCATGGTGTTTGCCACCAACATAGGGCAGAAAGTCGGCTTGGCGCTTTTTGACGATCCGAACTTTGACTCAAAGAGCCTCTCAAACGAGGTGCGCGACCTCCTCGTCAAAGATGACGGGCGGGGGCTGTTCTGGCCTACAAAATACGACCGCCGCCAGGCGATTTCGCTGTTTTACGATGTTTCAAGCAAAATCGGGCTCTATGCCGACATCACCAACACAAAATTCTCCGAGCACTATGTTCGGGTAAAAGACCCGCGGACTGGCGAGTATGTAAAAAAGAAAGTGCAGGACACCAAGATGTCGCCCGACGAGTTTGCCGTGCGCTTCGTCAAGGACAACTCATTTTCCATCGGAGTTTCGCTCAACCGGAGGACGCCAGGCGGGACTGGCATAGACTCCTACTCTTTTGACGGAAAGGTTCGGCTGGGCAAGACAAAGATGCAGTTCAGCACTCTTTACGGAAACTCGCTGGACCTGCTGCCCTACTCGTTTGCCAACCTTGACCTTTCAGAAAACATAGGGGCAAGCAAGCTTGTTGTGACGAACAGCGACAAGCTGAGGCGCTACGCGTATGTGAATCTGCTGTACAACACAAAAGGCAAGCTTTGGAAGCCAAACGAGGTCATTTCCCGCTCAATTGCGGCAAGGTATGACAACTTGCTTGGAATCACCAATTCAAGCCTCGCCCTGTCCGAGCAGTTCAGCAAGGTGCCCGGCTTTTACAATGCCGGCTTTGGCGCCATCTTCACAAAGAATGCATTTGATGCGGATTTTGACATACAGACGGCTGGCAACTACAGGACCGAAATGTATCTTGTAGGGGCAAACGTCCGCAACATACAATTCAAGGGGGGTAGCATCTCATTCGGAGGGCTCTATGGGCAGTACAGGTTTCAGGAGGGTCTTCCAAAGTACGACGTAATCGGGGGTGGAACCAGGATTACGATTGGAAATGTGAAGCTCGCCTTGCAAGCCGCCTACCTCGGAGACCCCGGGGCTTTCGCAGCAGCCCTTGGACTGCAATATGACGCAAAAGACTCCTCCTTCTATTTCATAGCATCCGGAAGAAAGGAAAAGAGCTATCAAGCCTGGAACCTCTACACTATGATTCGCGGAAGCAGGTTCGGAGTCTACTTGCTCTATGACAATGAAAAGATTGAAATAGTGACCAACCCAGGGGACCACCCCACAGAGGTCGGCTCCCTTGTCAGCAAGCTTCAGCAGAGAGCCGGCGCCCAGCTTTTCTATTCAAGCCCCAACGGAATGTGGCGCGTTTCAGCAGGGCTTGTGTGGAAGGAGGAATTCCAAAAAGGCGAGCAATACCGCTACGACAACAGGCTTACGGGGCAAATTGCAATGGATTATTTCCGCGTTCCGGGAGCAGACAAGCCATGGTGGATTCCAAGCAGCTTGGCATCAGCCTCATTCATACTGGAATCTGATCTGCGGCGCACGCAAGACACCGACAGAAGGAACATAGTCGCCAGGATGCAACTGCGCTTTGTAGTGTTTTAGTCGTGTCCGGGCGCGTAGCTATCCGCCTTCTTTGCGCCAAAAGCCCAACCTAACTTATGAATTTCACACCGCAGGAAGGGCAGGAAAGCATGTAGTAGTCGGCAACATAGCCGCAGATTGGGCATCGGTATTGCACCCTGCCTGTTGTCGGCTGGCGGACAAAGGAGAAGCCGCAGTTTTTGCACTTCTCAGCTTTCAGCTCGTTTTGCTCCTTGCATTTTGGGCATTCTATCCGGAACATTGACTCCACATGAGTCCCGCATTTCGGGCAGCGCTCCATCCCAAGCGTAAGCTCGCTTGCGCATTTTGGGCATTTTGCCTTGCGGTTGGCATGCGGATTTGAGCCAAAAAGCCCCTTTGCCATGTTTGAAAGAAGCTCCCCTATCCCCATAGGCTATCTCTTGAAGGCGTGCCTATAAAAATGCTTTTCACTCCAAAAAACTGCCTTGTGGGCCTGTGGCGCAGTGGTAGCGCGCCTGCTTTGCAAGCAGGAGGCCGGGGGTTCGAAGCAGAAGCCAGTTTTTTATTTAGGCTGGCTTGTGCCAAAAGCGTGCGAAAATCCCCCCGGGTCCACTCTTGCCTGGCTGCTGATTTTTTCCCCGTGGCAGTCTTATCCACGGCGGCGCATCCTGAACTTGTAGCCGTAGTGTATAAGCCCCTCTGCCGAGTCCTCCTGTATCCTGCGGAATACCATCTCAACCTCGTCGCCTATCTTGACATCCTTCTCAGAAACCCCTACGATCTGGGCAGTGAGGCGTGGCCCCTCTTCAAGCTCCACTATGGCAAGAAGGTAGGGCACTTCAAGCTCAAAGCCAGAAGGTCCTGCGAAGACTTCGGTATAAGAGTAGATTTTCCCCCTGCCTGAGAACTGGCGCGGCACTATCCTGCCCTTGCGCCTGCACTTCGGGCAGAGCTTTCTTGCGGGAAAATAGGCTGTCTTGCAGTTTTGGCACTCTGTTCCGACCAGCCGGTAGCGCTCAGGCATGCGCCTCCACGTTATTGCGAGGTTCTCAGATGGCATAGCATCCCTCACGCCTTCTTCATTATGTGCACAACAGCAGTGGCGCCGCTTCCCCCGACGTTGTGGGTGAGCCCTATCTCCGCGCCTTCAACCTGCCTTCCTTCCGCCTGCCCGCGAAGCTGCCAGACGACCTCAACAGCCTGCTTCACGCCAGTTGCGCCGACAGGATGGCCGCAGCCTTTCAGCCCGCCTGATGTGTTGATGGCAATCTCCCCGCCAAGCGCCGTCCTTCCTTCCTGGCTTGCCTTTCCGCCCTCTCCTTTTTTGAAAAATCCGATGTCCTCAATTGCCATTATCTCGGCAATCGTGAAGCAGTCGTGCACCTCGGCGACATCAACATCCGAGGGCGAAATCCCAGCCTGCTCAAACGCCTTTTTCGCAGCCACCTTCGTTGAGTGGAGCTCGCTTTCGCAGTGGCGGGAATGCAGCGCGAGGGCGTCAGAGGCTTGCGCCGAGGCGACTATCTCAATCGGCTGGCTTGTGTATCTTTTTGCCTTTTCAAGTGGCATCAGGACAACAGCCGCCGCCCCGTCGGTTATTGGCGAGCAGTCAAAAAGCTTCAGCGGCGAGGCGATGTACTTGCTGTTCATCACAGTTTCAAGCGTTATCTCGTTTTGGAAGTGGGCATAGCGGTTCTTGGCGGCATTGGCGTGGTTCTTGACCGCCACAGAAGCCATCTGCTCCTCGGTCGTTCCGTATTCAAACATGTGCCTGCGCGCCATAAGCGCATAGATCGCGGGGAAGGTTGCGCCCATGAAAAGCTCCCACTCCTGGTCCCCTGCTCCTCCAAGCGCCGATGCCACCTCCTCGCCAGGCGTGTCAGTCATCTTCTCCACTCCACCAACCACAACGCAGTCATGCGCCCCGGAGGCGACCGCAAGGTATCCTGTCCTAAGGGCAACCCCTCCTGATGCGCACGCCGCTTCCACCCGCGTTGCCGGAATCGGCGTCAGCCCCATAAAGTCGGCGACAAGGGCGCCTACGTGCTCCTGCCCTACAAGAGAGCCGGGTGCCATCGTGCCTACGTAAAGCGCGTCTATCTCCTCTCCATGCAGGTTGCAGTCAGCAAGCGCCCTGCTCCCCGCTTCAATCAGCATGTCGCGGTAGCCGCGAGTCCATTCCTCGCCGAATTTGGTCATCCCAACCCCGACAATCGCAACCCTTCTCATAGTCATCTTCCTGCCGTGGCGCCCTATAGGCTTTTGAGCTTCCTCCTGTGCTTTGCGTAAAGCGCATAGTCAAGGTATTCCTTGTGCGCGATGTAGTCCGAAAGCCGCCAGCCTTTATAGCCGCCCCTTTTCTCCACAATTCCCTCGCTTACCCTGATTGAAAACGAATCGCTTCCCGCCCCAGAGCCAAACGAGGTCAGGAGTATCCTCTGACCGGGCTTTGCGATGTCCAGCACTCCGCACAAGCCAATCGGCGATGCGGCTGAGTAGGTGTTCCCGATTAGGGGAGTGAAAAGCCCTGGCTTTACCTTCTCAGGGTCTATCCCCATCTTTTTTGCCGCCTCAAGCGGGAATTTCCCGTTGGGCTGGTGGAACACAAAATAGTCATAATCCGAAGCCCGGGTCCCCATCTTCTCAAAGAGCCCCTGCGTCGCGCCAATCACGTGCCGGAAGTATGCCGGTGCGCCGGTGAACCGCCCCCCGTGCGAGGGGAATTCGGCATGCTGGCGGCGCCAGAAGTCCGGCGTGTCGGTGGTGAAGGAAAAGGTATCCTCAATTTCAGCCACGAACTCCTCCTTCTCCCTCCCTATTATGAATGCCGCCGCCCCGGCGGAAGCCGTGTATTCAAGCGCATCGCCAGGCTTTCCCTGCGAGGTGTCAGAGCCGATTGCCATGCCGTAGCGCACCATGCCGCAGCCAACAAGCCCCATGCATATCTGTATTCCAGCGGTTCCTGCTTTGCAGGCGAACTCCAAGTCAGCGGCGGTCAGGGCGGGCCCTGCACCGATTGCCTCCGCCACTATCGTGGCAGTGGGCTTCACGGCGTAAGGGTGCGACTCGGAGCCTACATAAAGCGCCCCGATCGCCTGGGGGCTTATCCTGCCAAGCTCAATCGCGTTTCTCGCCGCCTCAACAGCCAGGGTAGCGGCATCCTCGTCAATGTCGGGCACGGACTTTTCAAAAACTCCCAGCCCTTTTTCTATCCTTGCGCCGTCCTCCCCCCACACGCGCGCTATCTCAGCGGCTTTTATCCTGTATTTTGGCACGCAGGCGCCATAGCCGGCTATCCCAACTGCAACAGCCATCAAACCAACTCAGAGCTTGTTTAAGGTTTCCTTTATTTTTGCTATCTCCATGCTTGTTGCAAGAACGGGTATCTGCTCCCGCTCGGCAATTTTTATCGCAAGCGGGTCAATCTCCTTTATCCCGTGCAGGACAACAACAGACGGCTTCATCGGAGTCACTCTTATCACAACCATGGGGGACCTGCCGGTGCTGACCTGCGTGAAGATGAATGCCCTCTCGGACATGCTGCCGTAGAGCTTGGGGAACTGGTTAAAGGGCATTTCCAGGATTATCTTCAGCGATTCCATGAGGGTGTATCCATAAAGCTTTTTCACCTTCATAAGCTCCTCATTTGCCACCACAGTCGCATTTATCATCTTCTGGAAGTCAAGGGCGGGGATGCTCGTGGCAAACTCGTGCAGCTCAAAATACTGCTCGGTCTTTTCAATCCCCTGCTGGAGCTTGGACAGGATTGGGTTGCCCCGTTCGTTGTCTATCTGGATGAGCGCCTTCACAAAGCGCTTTATCACCCCTGAGCCGGGCGACTTTCTTCTGTTGCCTTCATAATCGCTTATCGTGGATGGGGATATTCTCAAAAGCGCGGCAAGCTCAGCCTGCGTGATTGCGAATATCTCGCGCCATTTTTTCATCGTTGAGCCAGGGGTGGGCGACAGGGTTATTTCCCCAGCTATCTCATTCATTACTTTTTCCATAAAACCGCTTTCCTTACTCAATAAAGACTTTTAAAAACTATCGTAGTCGCATTTGGCAGATGACGAAATTCCAGAATACAATGGGTTTAAAAAGGGCTTATGGCTGAATTTACATTATGAGCGAGAAAAAAGAAAAGGGGGAAAAAGCCTTCCACTCCTTCCACGGCGCAAATGGCAAGCCGCACCCCCACGCCAAGCGCATCTTCAAGCCGATAGAAAAAATCAAGATACCCATAAACAAAAGCCTGCCTGCCCGCAAAAAGCAAGAGCAGAATGCGGAGTGGTTCATCTCAAGCATGAAAACGGCGGGCGGCTTTGAGAAAATCAAAAGCCTTGAGCATGGGCAGGTCAAATCCTTCCTCAAATCAGACAGCCTGCGAATTGCCTTCAAGGACCCAGACAAGCTTCCCGAGGAACAGAAAAACGCCCTGATTTCAAACATAAAGAAGATGGGCAGGCATTTCTCCAAAGCGCTGCTGGAAGCCTGCGGGGAGGATGACGGCAGAAACGCGCGCCTTCTGATTGGAAACCTCTACAACTCGCAAGTGGGCAAAAGCGCGCTTGGAAAGCTTGGCTTTTTGTTTGCCCTCAGGCTTTTTCTTGCAGCTCGGAGCCTGAAGGATGAGGAGCGCAAAAAAGACTTTGAGTATTTCAAATACCCTGAAAACCTTCTGCCTTTCGGGAAGCTGTCAGCCGAACAGAAAGACGCCTACGCAAAGCTGGAAGAGTATCTAAAATCCGGCAGCTTAGAGGCAAAGAAAGCCTTCGCCGACTACTGCGACAGGCAACCTGAAAATGCGGCAGGGCTGATGAAGACAGAAAACCTGCGGCTTCTTTTTGAAGAAGCCCTGAATGCCAATCCCGACCGCGTCAGGGAGATACTGCTCCTGCCGCCTTGCAGGAAAGTAATTGAAAAGGCAATGGAAAGCGCCGAGGGGGTAAATACTATCGGCTACCTCTGGAACACGAATGCAGGCGCCAAGCTCATAAGGTCTCTTCTTACGGGGATGCGCCCATGGAACTTTCTGGCGTCTTACAACACAGTCCTGATGATACTGCGCAAGCAGGGCGACTACCTGGCATATGCGGTCAAGCACGGCATCACCTACCGCGACAAGCCAGGCTGGGAAGAAAACCCGCCTTGACGTTTAACTTTTTATCATTTAGCCGAGCTTCTCTACCCATGGCTCTCTCAAACGAGGACATAAAGTCCGCAATAAGGCGCGGCGTGCTCCGCTTTACCCCGCCAATCTCGCCTGAGCAGATAGGTCCTGCCTCGGTTGACCTGACGCTTTCTGGAAAATTCTGGGTTTTCAAGAAGAAGTATGCCAAAAGCAAAAAGCCAGTTGACCTTTCAAAAGTGGACTTCAAGCAGGCTACGGAGGCGCACAAAAAGCGCTTCATAACCCTGCAACCCGGCGGCATGTGCCTTGGCATAACAAAAGAAAGGATAACCATGCCGGAGAACATGATTGGCACACTGGAAGGAAGAAGCCGATATGCGCGCATGGGGCTTGCTGTTCATGTGACTTCCGCCCTGCTCCAGCCAGGCTCTGACAACCACCAGGTATTGGAGATAGTGAACTTTGCGCCCTTTCCAGTCACCATCCGCGAGGGCATGAGGATTTCCCAGGTGGTATTTGAGCGCCTTGAAAGCAAGACAAGCAGGCCCTACGCAAAATACGGCAAGATTGCAAAAGAGCAGTAATCGCACAACCGCTTCATATCAGCTTCTTGTCGGTTATCGCAAGTATCTCCTCAAGCGCAGCCTTCTCGCTTCCGCTCATGTCCGCAAAGCAGCAGGACAGAAGCTCGTCAGCCTCCTTTCTTGTTATGTAGGTGTAGAGGATATCGCCTTCGCAGAAGCTTTTTCCGCACACAGCGCCTTCCACCGAAATTGCAAGCTGCTCGCCCAACCCCGCCTCATTTATCCCCCTGCCTTCCTTCTGCATCTCCCTTATTTCACCCACTATCTCGCCTTTCCTGTCAACCAGCCTCACCCCCTTTTTCAGCTTTCCTGCCAGAACCTCCACTCCGAATATCGCCGGCTTGCTTGTGCGGAAGGTGCAGCCAGGAAGGACCAGCAGCTTGGCAGGCAGGGGCAGCCTTTCCCTTGCTGAGCCCGACTCCCTCTTTTTCTGTTCTGCAACCCAAGCAGAATACTCCTCGCAAAGCGAGTAAATCACGTTAGAGGAGAATATGCGGACGCCCAGCCTTGCAGCCTCTTCCCTCGCATCATCAGCAACATCCACGTTGAAGGAAAGAACCACTCCCTTGTAGGGGTCTGATGCCGCCACAGCCGAGGCGGACACCACGTCCTTCTTGCTGACCTTTCCCACCCCTGCAGACTTTATCTCCACTCCCTGCGAGGAGAGAAGCTTCTTGAGTGCCTCAAGGCTGCCAAGAGTGTCCGCTTTCAAGACAACTCCCACTGCCTCCCTTTCCTCCATTATCCCCCTGACCATGTTTTCAATTTCTCTGAACTGGTCGGTGGCTGGGTTGCCGTCATCAACCAGCACAGGCGAGCCGCAAAGCGCGCTTTCAAGCCCGGGCGCATATATCTTCACCCCAGCCGCCGCGGAGACGGAGTCCACATACTCAAACTTCTCCCTCTCCCCCCCGCCAGCCTTAGGCTTCAGCAGCCCGCGAACCCTGACCTTTGAGGCGCCGTTGATGGTGCCAAAGTAGATGATGTCGTTCTTCCGTATCGTTCCGTCATACAGGATTACGTCTATCGTAGTTCCCAAGCCCTTCTCCTCTTTCACCTCCAGTATCGTTCCCTTTCCAACTCCGCCCACCTCGGTCCTCAGCTGCTGCTCAAGAAATTTCTGCGAAAGCCCGGCTATTGAAAGGAGAAGCTCCCCTATCCCCTCGCCAGTCTTTGCAGAAACGGGTATTATCGCGACCTGCCGCGTGAAATCCGAAACTCTGTCAAAGCGCTCAGACTCAATCCCCTTCTCATGGAGCCTGCCCACTATCCCATACAAAAGCTCCTCAAGTCTCGCCTGCACCTGCGGCGCCTGCCTTTCTATGCGGGAAATTACGCTGCAGGCATACTCGCTTGGAAGAGGGCTTTTCCAGCCGCTTATCAAATCCACCTTGTTTGCGGCAACCACAAAGGGAGTTTTGAAGGAGCGGAGTATCTCAAGCGACTCAAAAGTCTGCGGCTGAAAGCCCTGCGTTATGTCAACCACCAAAACCGCAATGTCCGCTATTGAGCCTCCGCGCTCGCGCAGGTGCGTGAACGACTCGTGCCCCGGCGTGTCTATGAAAAGAAGCCCCGGTATGCTAAGAGGCGGAAGCCTTCCGCCAAGAGCGCCTGCGCAGGCTTGCCTTATGTCCTCAAGCGAAATTTCAGAGGCGCCTATGTGCTGGGTTATCGCGCCTGCCTCCTTTTTTGCCACGTTCGTCCGGCGTATGGCGTCAAGAAGCGAGGTCTTGCCGTGATCCACATGGCCCATCACTACTACAATTGGCTGGCGCAAGACCATATGGAACACCTTTCAGAGTCAATCAAACACCGCAGGACTACCTATTTTCCCCCTTATATCTGCCTTCATAGCCTTTATCTGCCTTTTGCTCAAGCCTCGCAAAGACAAGCTGGGCGACCTTCGCATCCTTATGGAGGGTTATGCCTGCTGGGTTATGCACCACAAGAAGGGATTCGCTCCTTCCATGGTAGCCTGGGTCCCACACCGCGCATCGCACATCAGCCCCGCAGCGCAGAAGAGAGGAGCGGGGAAAGCCGAAAGCCGCGCAGTCAAGGGGGACGGAGATGTATTCGTTGTAGACGATTTTGTAGCAGCCCTTCCCCAAGTGAAGGGAGCCTTTTTTGAACCTCAGCCTTCTTGTTCTGCTTATGCGCCTTCTTGAATTGTCAAGGTCAATTTCTCCCGCATCCTCAAACACGCGGACTTCCCGCAGGCTCAAATCCACGCCAGCCGGCTGAATCTGGCTTTGGCTTGCCACGCCGCAAACAAAGCCAGACTGGAAAGCCCTGCTTCCAGGCAAAATCATGCGCTCACTGACGGATTTGAAAGCATCATCATTATAAGGGCTAGCCCGCCGAAAAAGCAAAGCTGATTTGGCGCAAAAGGGCAGGCTTCATCCAAAAAGCCGGAACGTCACCACGCAGACAAGCGCCACCATCAGATTGTCATCAACATCGGTTTCAAGGCTTTCTGCCAGCGCGGCAGCCACCGCCGCAAGCGCAGCGGCAGCCCCGCCGAAATAGGCGGCTGGAAGGGAAAAGAGAAGGAAAGCCGCGCTTCCTCCAAGCGTCTTTTTTTTGCTCCAGGGGAGCTTGCGCCTGCTTCTCATGCCGACAAGCGTGCTTGCGGCATCCCCCACTCCGAGTATGAAAAGCGAGGCGTAGATTTCGCCCTGGCTTTCAAGAAGGGTGAGGATGCACAAGATTCCCGCCGCCAAAGTCAGCGCCCCATAGCCATAGGTTACCGCTGGCCTTTCAAACCTGTCAAGAAGCAGGTCCACAAAGCCAAGGCGGAAATGGGAAAGCTTAAGATGCACAAGAACAAGACCTGTCACTAACGCCGCGCTGAGAATGTAGGACGAATACTGCCTTCCAAAAAGCCAAACAAGCCCAATTGAGCAGAGGGCGGCAAGCACGTGAAAAAACTGCCTTTCCTCCTCCCTCATGCGATTCCCCCTTAAAGCCGGTCCATCTTCCTTCTCAGCCTGACCTCCTTTGGCAGCCCCCACTTCGTCCTGCTCCACAAAAGCTCAGAAAGCACGCAGGCAAAGAAGGCAAGCGCCAGCCCAGCCGCAACCTCGCTTGTCGTATGGACGCCAAGATAGACGCGGGAGAAGGCGACGAAAAGCGCGTATGAAAGGTATATTGGGAAGGAGGCGCTTCCGACCGCGACAATGGCGAGTGTGAACGCCACGAGGGAGTGGAGGGAGGGCAGCGAAAAGTCAAGGGGGCAGTCTATCTTTCCAGGCGCATAGAGGCAGGGGCGCTCTTCATGCAAAAACGCCTTCATCCCTGCCCCAAGCAGGATGCCTATGGCAACTGCAGTTGCCGCAAAGAAAATCCGCCTCTGTTCCCCAAAAGCAATGGAAACGAAGACGAGCAGGGCGGCGGAGACCACAGCAAAAGCCTCCGGCCTGTTGAGGAATACCGAAAGCCACAGCACAGCGCCTCTTGCCAGTCCGAAAGCGGATGCCGCAGGCTCTGGAAGCTGCATGGCAACCCATCCCACCCACTCCTTTTATTATTTGCCCTGCAAAAAGGCTGGGAAAGGGAGAGACATGGTTCCGGAAAAGGGAAAGACAAAAGGAAGGCAGTCCTCGCTTTACGATGCGCCTGAGGAGAAGCCGGACAATGTTGACTCTCTCGTTGCGCGCGCCTTTGACTCAGACCCGTCGGTGCGCCTGAAGGTAGCGCAGGAGCTTGGCAAGATAGACGACCCGCGCGCCCTTTTTGCCCTCATTGAGCTTTCCTCTGACAAGGACGCCGCAGTCAAGGAAGCCGCCCAGCGCTCACTTTCCAATTTCAAGGAGGAAAAGGAGGAGATAGTTTCGCTTGAGCGCCTTCTTGCGGCAAGAAAAGAGCAGAAAAGCCAGGCTTCCGCCTCGCCCTCGCCAGCAGTCTCGCAGAAAATGGCGCCGACGATTGAGAAGCTCTTTTCGCACTATGAGCCAAAAAAGCGCGAGTCTGTAAAGCGCAAGCTTTTCCCCTCCCTTCAGAAGCTTTTTGGCTTCTCAAAAGAGGAGCTTGACCCGCTGCAGGGTCTTGAGAAGATAAGCCAGCCCGAGCCAAAGGAGGGGCAGAAGGAAGCGCCACCGCAGAGGCAGGAGGAGCGCATCCCCCAAGAAAACGCCCCCAACTTCCCATTCGGTCAGAAAGAGGAGGCGCCGAAGCCCTCCGACTTGGTTGAGCTTTCGGAGGAGGACCACGAGGTTGTGGGAGGCGGAAAGGCGCAGGAGGATGATTTTGGGCAGGAAAAGCAAATCAGCCAGACCAGCCCAAGCCAGCTTTATTCAATAGCCTACTCAATTGCCTCCACGCCCGGAATGGGAAAAAGGGAGCTGAAAAGCGAGATGAACAGGATAATCTCCGGCTTCAAAAAAGAGGTGGAGATGGCTTTCAGGATGGCGCAGGCAAAAGCGAGGGAGGAGGGCTGCGCCAGCCTTTCCAACCTAAAGCCCGGCATGAAAAACCTCTCCTTCGCCGAGATGCAAATAGTGTCAGTGGAGGAGATTGCCTACGGGGCAAAAGGAAAGCCATACGCCCGCATCCTGCTTTCAGACGGCAAGAGGCAAGCGCCGCTTTTGGTTCCAAAAGAGCGCGCAAGCGGAATCTCGCCCTCAGACATGCTTGCCCCAAAAAAAGTGGATGTGGATTTCCTTGTTGAGAAGAACGAGGTGGTGCTTGTCGCCTCAAAGAAAAGCAAAATCATAGTCGTGAAATAGAAAGGCGCAGATGGGGCGATATCCACCCGTAAAAATCCCGCGAGATTACCGCTATTTTTCCCCGCTCATTCTTCACGCGAAAGCCCAAGCGGAGAAGCACCAGCTCATCGGTCCTGTCGCCGACAAAGTAGCAGAATCTCTCCCCGTTGAGCTCAAAAAATCCGCCCTTGGAGTCAAAAAGTCCAGCAAAATATGATGCCGCATAGTCGTTTCTGTATCTCAGCCGCTCATCGCGCCTTGAAAGCTCATCCTCAAGCCAGGCTCGGACAGCGCTGTTGTAGAAGTAGCACTTGCTTCCCTTTCCCTGCTCAAATTTGACCTTGTCCGGCTGCGCCAGCTTCTCGTCAAGGCAGGCTTTGAGGAAAACCTCGCAAAGCTCGCGGCGCCCCTCAACACCGACACCCTCCTTCGTCCTCCTGCCCTTCCAAAGCCCAAGAAGGTAGGCGCGGGCGGGGTTCATCTGGAATTTCATGCCCATCAGCCTCCGTATTTAGGCTGGCTCTTTTGCCACCTGTCTGCCGGCTCTATATGGACAAGGACCTCGCGCAGACGGGGGAACTTTGAAAGCAGGCGCTTTTTTACCCTGCGGCTTGCGTTGTGCGCCTGGGTTATTCTCATCTTTGGGGAAACCTGCAGATGCACATCAATATGCACCCTGCCTGCGATTTTTCTCGCCCTCAGTTTGTGAAAGGAGCGTATCCCGCTGACCTTCATTATCTCCCTGCCGTATGCCTCAAGCTCTGCCTTTGGCGGGCTTTCATCAGTAAGCTCGGAGAATGCGCCGGCTCCCGCCTCCCTAACCACTCTCAGCATGAAAAGCGCGACGAGAAAGCCGGCTATCGGGTCGGCAAGCAGCCAGCCGCTTGCAGTTGCAAAAAGACTTACAAGCACAAGGGAGTTTTGCGCTATGTCGGACGTGTAGTTCCCCTCTGCCGCCGCTATTGCCGGGCTTGCCCTGTCAGCGTTTTTGCGCAGATACCAGATGATGCCGATATCAACGGCAACCGTGAGCGCCATTATCGCGATGTCAAGGTTGGTTATTGGAAGCGGCTGCGGTGAGAGGAAGCGCCGTGCGCTCTCCCAAATTATCGCAAGCGCGGTTATCAGTATAAGAAAAAGCTGGGCAAGGGAGGAAAGTGAGCCGAACTTGCTATGCCCGTAGTGGTGGTCTGAATCCGATGGCTCCTCCGACTTTTTCACGCCGTAGTAGGCAAAAAGCGAGCCGACAAAGTCAAAGCAGGAATCCACAAGGACGGCTATGACGGCGATTGAGCCGGTCAGAAGCGCAACTGCCAGCTTGGAGGCGATGAGAAATACATTCGCCCCGATGATTAGCTTAGTCGTCCGCAGGCTTCCGGATTCCATGGAGCGGATATGGGAAGAGGGGTTTATAGGGCTGACGCCAAGTGAAGGGCACGCGCCATGCTCCTTGGATATTCGCCTTTGCTTTTCAGGCAGCCGTTCGGATACAAAGCAGCCAGCCCAAAGCTTGCGCTAAGTCTTCGCAAAATCGCGCGCTTCAAGGAGTCAAACGGAATGGAAAGGCGACAGAGCCCAAACACCTTGCGACACTCTCCTAAATGCTCCAATCAATACTGTCGCCCGGCTGGGAGCCGAGGCTTTCCAATACTGATTTTATTGGAGGTGATCTATCCGCAGGTTCCCCTACGGATACCTTGTTACGACTTAGCCCCCCTCACCTATCTCTGGTTCGACAGCGCCAAGAAGCGCAGCCTCACCAAAAACAAGCTTGGGTGACTTGACGGGCGGTGTGTGCAAGGAGCGGGGACGTATTCACCGCTCGATGATGACAAGCGATTACTAGGGATTCCAGCCTGTCTCTTATACA
>JAOAJL010000015.1 GCA_026414185.1 Microcaldota archaeon
GCGAGGCTATCTTCTGCGGGGAGAGCTTGAGCGTGTCTTTTAGGAAGTTGTAGTTTGAGAGGAGGGTTTGGGGGTTTTTGCCGAGAAGCTGGGCTTGCGAGGCTATCTTCTGCGGGGAGAGCTTGAGCGTGTCTTTTAGGAAGTTGTAGTTTGAGAGGAGGGTTTGGGGGTTTCTGCCAAGAAGGTTTGCTCTTGAGGCTATCTTCTGCGGGGAGAGCTTGAGCGTGTCTTTTAGGAAGTTGTAGTTTGAGAGGAGGGATTGGGGGTTTTCGCCAAGAAGCTGGGCTTGCGAGGCTATCTTCTGCGGGGAGAGCTTGAGCGTGTCTTTTAGGAAAGAATACGCTTCTCTCATTTTTTCCGGCTTGGTGCCTGAATTGGCAGCAAAATCGGTGGCGAAATTCTTCTTGTAAAACTTGCCAAGAAGACTCTGCAGAACGGCGTGCAGGGTGCTGGCGTCTTCCTTTGACATAGTGGTAAAATGTGAATACAGAGGAATAAAAACTTGATGTAAGGAGGCTGGCGCTTTGCTGGGGCGGACATGGAGGCACTTTTACCGCATAATGTTTCAACCTGCCGCTCTGGCAAAAAATAGCCGCGTCGAAACCGATTTTTGGAACTCTTTGCACCGGTGCTTTTTGGGGGCTTGTTCGCCGAAGCAGCATTGGAAAATTGTGCAAGCCCTAAGGCGTTGCACAATGCCTGTGAGCGCCGGCTATGGATGGAAAACGCCTGCTTTCTCCCCTTCCTGCCTGCTTTTTCCGTTCTCCGTCCTCTTTCTTCCGGCAGCCCCTATGATTTTCTCTTCCCGAAATTCCCGCGTGGCTTTGGAACCTTTATCTCAGGATACGCCTCAGCAAGCGTCTCAACGTCCAGGTTGGTCTTGAAGCCGAGGTTGTCAAGCATGCACTTGAGAAGGTAGTTTTCAGCGATTGGAAGGTGGGCGGGAGTTGGGCAGGCAGAAAGCAGCTCTTCCCGCAGTTCGGACGGCTTTAGGGCTGAGATAGCCTCTGCAAGCGAGGAGTAGGATTTGCGCTTGCCTGCCGTAAGCTTTCCTGCAAGCGCCGCTATCTTCGCGGTGTCTATCCCGCTGAACTCGTAGCTTTTGCGGGAGAGGGTGGATTCTATTGAGGCGAGTATGGCGGCTACTTCCTGAGGGGAGGTTTTCTCGTCAATAAGAAGCTTCTTTACGACCATCCAGTCCTTATAGCGCGCATTGAAAACAACTTCGTCTGCCATCCGCACCACGCTGCAGCTTGCTTACTTTTTCACTCGGATGTCCTTCCTTTTGGGGCGCAGGTAAGGCGAGCCGCACTTGCGGCACTTTTCCGAATTGCGCTTGTTTCTTGCCTTGCACTTTCGGCAGATGAAAACGTTTGAGATGTAGGCGTCCGCCTCTGGAAATTTGCCCATAAACATGACCTCGCAGTGCCATTTTCTTCTAATCAAACTTTAAAATGATATGCACGAAGCTTATTTGTGCGGCAGGGCGCCCCTGTAGCTCATCGGTAGAGCGGTTGTCTTGTAGGCGAAACATGCCAAGATAACAACAGGTAGCGAGTTCAATTCTCGCCGGGGGCTTCTTTTTGCTTGCCCCTGCCCGTTCACCGCTTTTATTCTGCCCTGATGCGCAGCCTGCCTGCGTGGCGGAACAGGTCCCAGGCAAAAGCAAAGGCAAAAACAAGCAGGACTTCGTCTGCGAAGTTGAAAAACGAGGGGAGCGAAAGGGTGGAAACGGCGTCAGGCAATAGGATGGCGATGATTATGAGCAGGGAGCCGGCTGTGAGGTCTCGCAGGATGATGCTTTCGTCTTTGGCGTTTCTCTTGTGGCGCGCAATTGAGCGGGAGAGAGCATCAAGCACTATGGTGAATTCCTTCAGTATGCCTATGGAGAGGTAGATGATTGGCAAAAGCCCGACCGCAAGGATGGCAAGCCTCAGGCTGAAGCCAGCCTCGCCCGCCGCAAGCCCAGAATGGACTGCCGCCGCCCGCAGAGCCATTGTCAAAACGGCTATGAGGGCGATGATGCCAAGCTGCCTTCTTGTCATGACCCAGAAAGCCCTTGAAATCTGCCAGAAGCTTCCGCCGGGGGAAAAGTCGCGCAACAGCCCTGTGAAATAGGCGGAAAGTTTTTTGATCGGCTTGTAAAGCAGCGAGGGCACCAGGCGCCTGCCGAACGAAAGAAGCAGTTGCTGGCGGTCAAGAAGCGCAGAGGAAACCAGGGAGGTTGCCATGACCCCGAACGAGCCTACTGAAAGCAGAAGCGTGCCGAGCTTTCCAGGCGCGATTGAGGCGATAAGCAGGGAGAACTCTCCAAGCACCACCATGGCGCTTGCGCCAAAAACAGCGTTTTGAAGCTTAGCGCCCGTGATGTAAAGCATCACCAAAACGCTCAAAAAGCACACGGAGATGAAAAGAGCCGTCAGCTCCACGGCAAAGACGAAGTTTGAAGCCACGATGTTCGGGTCTATCCGCATGCCCAGAGAGAGGAAGAATAGGGCGGCAAACATCAGAAGCAGGGGCTTTATTGCCTTCTCAATCCTGCGAGAGTTTGGCAATTGCGAAACTATGCTTCCTGCCAGGAAGGCGCCGATTGAGGGGGCAAGGCCAAAAAAAGCCGCAATTACGCTCATGGCAAGGCACAGCGAAAAGGCAACGAAAATCATCACTTCCTCATTCAGCGTGGATGTCAGATGGAAAACCGCGGAGGCGGCCGGCTTGCGCACGATGAGATAAAAGCCGCCAAGGAGGGCAAGCGAGAGGGCGATTGAGTAGAACTTGTCCTCGTAAGTCGGCGCGCCTGTGCCGAGGCTTGAGAAGAATG
>JAOAJL010000016.1 GCA_026414185.1 Microcaldota archaeon
TTGGTAAAGCAGGCAGGATAGCCAGGTCCGGTTCCTGCGCATATTATTGCAGAAACAATTGGGCAAACGGTCAGGAACCAGCCGTTCTCCCCTCCGAAAACCGCCATGCCAATTGATGAAATCATCGTGGCTGTGAATTCTCCCATGCCAGGTATAATGGAGGCTCCTCTCGCAAGCAAGCCAACTCCTATCCCAAGCGGGCTTTCAACCACCCACTGCATCCAGGGGCTGCATATTATCCATGCAAGAGGCGGGTTTCCTGGATTGGGCAAAGACCTTATTCCATTCTCCCCCGCAGTCAGGTCGTTATGATAGGTCCTGTAAACCGCGTCTGATATTGCAAATGAGGCGGGATAGACCACCGATGTCGTTATCACTGCGGCAAGCACGGCTGCGCCTATCTTCCGTGTGATGGAGAAACAGCGCAGGAAAATCCCTATCGGCAGCAGGACCTGCGCCGAGTTTATGAAAAATATCACGAGCGCCTGCTGGCCTGCCAAAGCAAGCATGAAGTTGGAAACAGAGTCCATCGCGCCTCCGATTTGGGCAACCAGAGTGGATAGCCCCGAAGCCGGGCTTGATGAGCGGCTTGTGCTTACGTAGTGCAGGTTGAGCCCCACAGTATATGAGTAGGATGCAACCTTGGCAAGCTTGTAGTAGGCGTCGCTGAGCGCGGAATAGATGGTGCTGCCATCCTGATATACGGTCGAAAGTGAATTAAGCGCAAGGGCTCCGGTACCAGCGCTTCCAGCGTTCACATCTCCGATAAGAAGCCCTGAAAATGCGCCAACGCTTGCGATCAATGCGACGCAGAATACTGCGATTATCGCGCTTGTCGCCAGCTCCTGAAGTTCTATCTTCACCCAAGCGTCAAGCACAGCCAGCTCAAACAGCTTTCCTGCCATGTATGCGAGCGCAAGGGTGAGCGCAGAGATCATTACTGCAAAACCTACCCACACATAGATGTTGCCGTACCATGCGCTGGCAGTTGGCGTAGAGCATTGCCCGGCGTTGCAGTAACGCGAGCAGCATTCACTGCTTCTTGTGCAGTTGCTTCCATTCAGTTTGCATGGCGAAGGCGCACAGTAACCATGGCTTCCTCCCACAGGAACGTTGCAATAGTTTGAGCAACATTGAGTGCTAAGAACGCAAGGCTCGCCTATTCCGCCACAAGGCGCCGCAAACAAGGTTTTGCAAAGCAAGGTGAGAGCAAACAAAGCGAGAGTTAAGGCACGTAGTTTCGGCTTCCACCGCATATAATTTTGCCTCAGAAGAAATTTATAAATCCTTCTCATTGGCGGCTCTGCAGAACCCACGGCGGCAGTAAACCACCAATAGGGGCGGCTAACGAACCGAACGCCAGCCCAGTAAGCCAAAGCCGGATCCGGTAAAATCGAATGGAGAGATTCTTATGCAGCCACGCGTCAAAGAGAATTTCCGCGGAGCTTCCGCAGCGGCAACTCACCCTTCAAATGCCGGAAAGTAGTAGAAATTAGGCAGCGCGAGGATGATTATCGCGCCCATTGCGGCAGGCAGCAGCACCCAGGGGAATGCGTTGGAAAATGCGAAACTGGATGCGACCACCAGCGCAAAAAAGACGCCCGCCCAGAGTTTGTAGTTCCTCAGCTTCCTCTCATAGCCAGCCCTTCTTCTTGCGCACTCCTCCATGCAGGAGGGGCAGCAGACGGTATGCCTTTGCGGAAGGCGCAGCACAGCGCGGAGTTTCCTTGCGGATGAAATCACAAAGTCGGCAACAGCCGGCGCGCCCTCCCTCTCCTCCCCGCACAGGATGCAAATGCCCTGTTCTTTTGAAAGAGGTTTTGATAGGCGGGCTTTCCTGCCCCCTCCTGCTGCTCCTGCCACACCTCAATTTCCCCCCCGCCCCTTTTAAACCTGCCCATCATTATTCCTTGAGGGGAGCATGGCAAGGGAGGAAAAGCGGCTTGATGCCCATGAAGGCGAGGAGCTTTCCGATGAGGAAAAGGCGAAGGTTTTGGGGAATTTTGAAAAAGCAGGCAGGATAGCCGCCTCCATCATCAAGCAGGTGCCGAAGCTTGTCCTTCCCGGCGAGTCTTACCTTGACATAGCCGAGAGCCTGGAAAAGATGATTTGCGATGCGGGGGCAAAGCCAGCCTTTCCAGTCAACGTTTCGGTCAATGACATCGCTGCGCACTTCACGCCAGAGGCGGACAGCAAGCAGCTTCTTGGCGAGCGGGATTTGGTTAAGATAGACATAGGCGTGCAGATAGAGGGGTGCATAGGGGACACTGCCATAACGGTGGATTTGTCAGGCGAGCATGGAAGGCTTTGCGAAGCCTCCCAGGCGGCGCTTGAAGCAGCCATCGCCTCCATCAAGCCGGGCGTTCCGACAGGCAGGATTGGGGCGGAAATAGAAAAGCAGATGTCTGCGCGCGGCTACAAGCCAGTTGAGAACCTCACAGGTCACAAGATAGAGCCTTACATCCTTCATGCCGGGGAGGAAATTCCCAACATCCCCTCAAGCGGCGGCTATGAGCTTGCAGAAGGAGACATATTCGCGGTTGAGCCTTTTGCCTCCGCAGGAAGCGGAAGGGTGGCGGACACGGCGCAGGTTGAGATTTTCGCCCTTCAGGCAGCGCCCAAGCTGCGCATGAAATACTCCAGGGAGCTCCTGTCGCACATTGCCGAAAATTATCTCTCGCTGCCTTTCGCAGAGCGCTGGCTGAAAGGCGTCTTCAACTCTCGCATCACCCTGAATTCCGCCCTTCGCGAGCTTCTCAACAGCGGCGCACTCCGCCCCTACCCCGTGCTTCGCGACACCGGCAGGGGGCTTGTTTCGCAGGCGGAGCACACCATCATAGTAGAGCACGATTCTGCAAGAATACTGACAAAAGAATAGCGGTTCGGTCGGCAACAGGCGGAAAGGCAGGCGGTGCCTGCTTTTTTGGCATCCCACGCGCCTTTCCGCCCCTTCCTTCAAGTTGGCGGTGCTGGGCATGCGGGCGAGGCTGGGGCAGCACTTTCTTGCGGACGAGTCGGTGCTTGACTTTGAGGTTATGGCTGCGGACGTCCGCGGCAAAAGCGTCCTTGAAATCGGCGCAGGAGACGGCAGGCTCACAAGGAGGCTGTTGCTTGCCGGAGCGGAAAGCATAACCGCTGTTGAGCTTGACAGGCGCTATGCAAGCAGGCTTCGGGCGGAATTCGGCAGGAAGGTGGAGGTCGTTGAGGGGGATTTTCTCTCCTTCCAGCCCAAAAGGAGCTTCAGCCGCATAATCGGGAACATCCCCTACTACATCACCACGCCGATAATCTTCAAGCTTGCGCAGATGGATTTTGGGAAGGCGGTGTTGTGCGTGCAAAAGGAGGTTGCGGAGAGGATGCTTGCGCCACCCGGTTCATCCTCCTACGGGCGTCTTTCGGTTTCAAGCCAGCTTCTTTTCAGGATTGAGCCTCTTGCGCAGGTTAGCAGGCTCGCCTTCCAGCCAGTGCCAAAAGTGGATTCCTGGATAATAGGGCTTGAGAAAAGCGGGGAGGGGCTTGGCGCGGAGCAGCACAAGGCTCTTGCCGCGATTTTCTCCCACCGCAAAAAGTCGCTCAAAAACGCGGTGATAGCCGGCAGGCGGGAGCTTTTCCTATCCGACGACAAGGGGCAGGCAGACAAAATCGCGCAAACGCTTAAATACCGCGACAGGAAGGTATTTTCACTTTCTCCAAAGGAGGTTCTGGAAACGATAGAGGAGTTGATGCGATGTCCGCTTCAAGCGAGGAGAGCGTAAACCGAATCCTGATAACAGTCTCAGCGGTAATCCTCCTTGCCTGCGCCGTAGTGCTGCTCCTTTTCGTCTTTTTTTCGCGGCACTTCTCGCTGGTTTCGGCAACGGCAATCTCAATAGTGGCTATCTCCGCAGGCGCAATTTTTTGCTGGAAAAGCCTTGCGATTGCCCAGACAATCCTCCTCCTTTCCCTTCTCATCTCCCAATTCGTCTTGCTGAGGTTTGCCGGGTGGCTTTTGGTGCCCTTCATAGTGATAGACATTCTTACCATAGTGGCGATGACGCAGGTGATAAGCCATAAGGAAGACTGAGGCTAGCCTTGCCCAGAACTCCCCCTTCCTTTTGCGCGCGCAAGCTTTCTTTTTGGCAGGCGGCTGGCGCGCCTTTCCCCGACGCCTTCCTCCTCAATGAAGATTTCCGAGAGGGCAGAGAACTTTTTGCCGTTTCCAAGCCGCGCCTCCAGCCTGGCAGGCAGGGCGCGCTTTGGGCAGGCGGCGGTTTCATAGGAAAACTCCCATGTCTTGCAGGCGTCAAGGCGCGGCATTTCAATTCTTATCGGTCTGCCCAAAAAGCCAAATGCCACCGGGTCGGAGATGACAACACTCTCCATCCTTTCCGGACAGCGCAGGGCAAGCGTCGCCCTCCCCATCCCAACCCTTTTTTGGAAGACGAACCTGCAAACAAGAAGCTTCCAGTAGATTGCCGCCGCAAGCGCCAAAAGAAAGACAAAAAGGAAAAGGAGGGCGCCTGCCAGCAGCCAATCCTTCCCCCCTGCCGTTTCCTGCCATGATTTCTCCTCCGCCTCGGAGGCGAGAACGACCACCGTCTCGTTTCCGCACTGGACGGTGTAGGGAGCAGAAACCTGCGGGACGAATGACGCCTGGTCTGCTCCGTCAAGCGGAATCCGCTCGGTGCCCGCAGGCGAGGAGACGAAAATCTCGTCCTGCCCCTCGCACAGGACAGGGGTTTCCTTCCCAACCTGCGCCTTGCCCACAAGAAAAAGCGCATAGGCTGAGGCTGCCAGCAAAAGCAGGGAAAGCGCAAGCGCCATTTTTTTCATAAACGGGCCCGACGCGATTCGAACGCGCAACCTCTTGGTTTCCTCAACCCCGCATCCCCGTCGCCTTGAAGGCAGGCGCAGCAAAGCCCAGCGTTCTTGGAAGAGGATGTTTTTCCATGCCCATAGGGAACCGAAGCCAAGCGCTCTGTCCTTTGAGCTACGGGCCCGTCCTTATTTGAAGGGCAAGCTAAATTAAGAAGACTGCTCATCGCCGCCAGTGCTCCTCGCTGTGCTTGGCAGGCGGGCGGACAAAAAGGTAATACTTTGAGTTGCCGGAAAGCTCCTCCTGTATGCGCATGAGTATGAGGTTGACCGGGTCTGGAAGAAGGCTTACGCGCGACTGGATGTCCTTGAAGGATTCAAACGGCTTTTCATCGCGCCTGTCAAGGATTTCCTTGAGGTGCTTTTTGCCTATTCCGGGCAGAAGCTCAAGCTGATGGAGCCTGATGGAAATGGGACCTGCCTTGTTGAAAAGAGCCACAAAGTCAGCCTCACGGTCGTGTATTATGTTCTTGGCAACCAGGGGAAGCTCGTTTCTCGCAGTGGCGGTAAGCTCGGAAAAGTCAATCCTTCTTTTTATCTTCTCCACCTCGGTGCGCCCCTCCTTGCCTATGTAGAGCCGCTGTCCAAGAGAGACCTTGACCTCGCGGCGTATGCTGACTTCAAGCAGGGTGAAATACTTCTCTCCAACAAGCTGGGCAACCGGCTCGCGCTCGCGGTCAGAGGAGCGGCCCTCAGGCAAGAAATCAATAACCCTGGCGTATTCCTCAGTCATTTCCATAATTACATCTCCCACGGTGGATATCCCTTCGTCAGTATAAAAGTCTTTGCCTGGCTAACCTTTGCCTTCTTGCCCCTCTGCCTGCTCGGCAGCAGGAGCATTCTGCGGCGGCTCTTCAGAAGCCTTCAGCGGCTCTATCTTCTTTGCCTTCTTGGCGTATTTTGCCACAAGCTCGGCAACCGCGTCAGCCTTCTTTTCAGCGCCCTCGTTTTTGTCTTTTGACAAAATAAGCATAAGCTGGCTTCTGTGCGCAGGAAGCAAATCCGCGATTTTCACCGCGCTTTCCGGCGAAAGCCCGAGGCTTTGGAGCTCAGCCACGAGCTCCTCGGCGTCCGCCTGCTTGAGCCTTGCGAACCTCTTGGCATAGTCCAGCGTTGTCTGCTGCTCAAAGCCAAACTCGCCGCCGGTCCCCTGCCGCCTTTCCAGTATTCTTGCCACTTCTGCCAGGGTGGCTGGTCTGGTTGCGGCGATTTCCTTGCCTATCATACAAGCTTCACCTTCCCTTGTTGCCTGCAAGGCGCAGGTGCACAGGCGGGACGATAAGTTCCTTTTCCATCCCCATGTCCCTTATCCTGACAACATATGACTTGCCGCGCGTGTCAACTATGGCGCCAGTCCTTCCCCGATAGCGCGGATGCGGCATGCCGGAGTACTTTGACTGCGGGTCTATGCAGACAACGTCCCCTACCTTGAAGCTTGAGACAAGCCCGCTGACAGTCAGCTTGCGCAAAGCCGCGCCAAGCGCGCGGGTCTTTTTTGACATCTTGCCAAGAGAGCGCCTCACCAGCACCACCAAAAACATCCACACTGCTGAAAACCGCCAGAAAATTCCTCCTCTGCCCCTTTTTTTGCGCAGCAAGAAGGCGGTTTTCCCTCTCTGCAGTGGGTTTTGTTTAAATACCTTGCCTTTTTAAATCCCTATGTTTATTTATAAATGTTTTGGGTGCTTGTATGCGCAAAAAGGAAAGCAGGCTCGTCATAAAGCCCACTTTTAAGATTGAGAACATCGTGGCTTCGGCAGAGCTTGGCCTTGAGCTTGACTTATACACGATAGCAAGCAAAGTGCACGACGTTGAATACGAGCCGGAGCAGTTCCCAGGCGCGATACTCAAGCTCAAAGAGCCAAAAACCTCGCTTCTGCTTTTCAAAAACGGCAAGATAATCTGCACCGGGGGCAAAAACGAGCGCGAGGTGGGCGCCGCAATTGAGAAAACCCTCAGAATGCTTGTGAATTACTCAAAGGTGAAGCCCCCCAAGAGCTTCAAGCCGAGCTTCACGGTGCAAAACATAGTCGCCTCCGCAGAGATGAATGTGGAGCTTGACCTGTATGCGATAGCAAGCAAAGTGCGCGACGTTGAATACGAGCCGGAGCAGTTCCCGGGCGCAATACTGAAATTCCCCTCCCCCAAAACCTCGCTTCTGCTTTTCAAAAACGGCAAGGTCATATGCACTGGTGGAAGAAGCGAAGCGGATGTCACCGCCGCCCTAAACATGGCGGCAAAGCTTCTAACGCCATATGCCTCCCCGCTTCCTCCGCAGGAGCAGTAGGCAAGCCAAAAAGAAAGCTATTTATTCAGCCGCCAAGCCCAACCCGTTTTATGCAGAGAATAAGGCTTGTGGTGAGCGGACGAGTCCAGGGGGTCGGCTTCCGACAGTTCGTCTGCCGGATTTCCGAGTCGCTGCATCTTGTTGGCTATGCAAAAAATCTCGCAGACGGGACAGTTGAGGTCTTGGCGGAAGGGGAGGAAGAGGCGCTTGCCGAGCTGGAGCAAAAAATCCGCAAGGCAAAATCCCCCCTCGGCATAATGGTGGAAGGGGTGGAGAAGCTGGAGGCAAGAAAGATAGCCCGCGCCTCTTTTGCCTCCTTCTCGGTGGCATACTGACGCTTTTTTCAGAGAAAAGCCGCCCCCGCAACCGCGCCGAAAAGAGAGCAGACAAAATTCGTGGTCGCCTTGTTCCCAATCCCGCGCTCCTCAAGCACACCGACGATGGAATCCACCATGCTTCCGGCAAAGCCGACAAGCCCGATGGCGGCTATCTTCCCAACCGTTATGCCCGGCAGGACAAAATAAGCGGCAATCCCGACAAGAAGCGCCCCGTCAAGGGACATCAGAGTGCCGAAGGCAGTTATCGCCCCGTTCCTGCCTATCTTCGTTTTCTTGAAGTTGAGAAGCGAAACAGGCTCGCCCCCAAGCACCCCGAGCTCTGAGGCGAACTTGTCCGCGGTTATCGCCGCAAGCGAGCCCACATAGGGTGCCCAGCCTAAAGTTCCTGACGCCACAGCGCACAGCGTGGGCACAAGCCCGTTGGCAAGGACGTTCTCCCAGCTTCTCTCATGCTCGTAAATCCCAAGCTCGCGCTTTTTGTTGTGCTCATACTTGGTAACAATCACAGACAGCACCAGGAATGTCAAAAGAAGCCACAGAAAAGAAAGCGAGCCGAAAAATGCCACAAGCGCGCCCATCAAAATCGCAAGCGCCACCCCTGCCCAGTCAAGAAGGGCGATGTTTGCCTTTGAAGCCATGCTACTCCACCGCCACTTCTCCTCCGGCAAGTATAATATTTCTTCCTGTCAGCCTGCGCAGTATCTCGGCATTCGTCTGGAGGTGCAGGCTCATCCTGCCTGTTTTGTATGTGCTTCTGCCTTCGGCAATGGCGGCATACACAAGGAGCTGGTCTGCAAGATGGGAATCCACAGGGGCCCCTGTTCCTTCCTCTTCCACAAAAGCGTCGCACGCCTCCTGCGCAACTTTCTCGGCAGGCTTTCCTTTCTTTCCAAGCGAGGATGCCCCCACAAATCCCTTCCAGATGAAAACGGCGTTTCCAGCGCAGGCGGCATCCACATGGGCAATCTTCCCTCTCGGGCAAAACTGCGGCAGCCTCTTTTCAATCTCAGCCTTCTGCCGCTGTGCCACGTCGGCAGGCAGGCGCGAGCAGACTATATGGAAGAAAGCAGGGGCATCCTGCCTTCCAATCGCAGCCCCTTTTATTGCGGAAGGCTCAACTTCCAGCTCAACTCTCCCCCCACCGCTTGGGTAGAACCCCGCCCGCGTCATCTTCGCCCTTGCCTTCAGCCCGAAAGCCGACGCGGCTGGGAGAAAGACCTGTGAAAAATAGTCAAATGTCGGCGCGAAGGGCACGTGCGTGCCGCCGATGACCGAAAGCCTGCTTTTCCTCTCGGCGCGCGCAAGGACAGGAAGGACAGCCTGCAAAAGGAGGGTGATTGAGCCTGCAGTGCCAATATCAAAAGAAAATTCTCCGCCCCTAATCTTCCGCGGGCAGAACTCCACCTCAGTTGAGCCAATGCGCGCTCCCCTCAGCTCAGCCTCCGAAATCAAAGCCAAAAGCCTGCAGACCGCAAGGTGTTGCGCTCTCAAGCCAGCCTCCGCTCTTCCAGCCCTTATCCTCTCAATGCGGACTGGGGTTCCAAGCACGCAGCTTACGGAAAGCGCAGTGCGGAGCACCTGCCCCCCGCCCTCCCCTATTGAGCCGTCAATGACAATCATCAAAGCACCATAGAGGCGAATTGGAGCTCACCCTTTTATTTCAGTCTGCTTTGCAGCCTGGCAACCCACACCGCCCCTCCGGCAAGAAGGAGGGAAAAAAGCGCGCCCAGAAGCGACCAGTCCGCCACAGGCTCCGGCTGCACCCTTGCAGGATATGCCGCGGCGGTTTTTTCCTTGCCTGCCCTCCTTATTGCTGTCGCCCCCTGCGCGTCTGGATGAAAGGCGGCAGGCTGCCTTACGTAAAATCTTCTTGAAAAGTTCATCCTATTGGAAAAGAAGTCCTCCCATTCAAGCACCATGTTTTTTTCCCCAGCAGTTTCGTTCCAGCCAAAAGCAGCATAAAAGGCGAGGTAAGAGGCGTTTTTCTCAACAAGCTGGTGAGGAAAAGCAGGGCTTTGGCTTTTGTTGGCAAAGATGCTGCCGTTTGGCTCAAAGAAGGAGCGGACTGCCTTCTCCCCGCACCTGCCCACGCTGACGTTGAAGCGGTATGGCAAGACCTCGCCAAGAAGCCTACCTCCCTCCCAGGCGGATATTTTCGCAGGCATCCTGCGGAAAAAAAGCAGCACCTGCGCGTTTTGGAAGCCGACAAGCCTGCCTGCAAGCGGGGGGTTGAGCCAAAGCTCATAGGAATCGCCAGTCTCCACAAGAAAGACGCGCTTATCAAAAAGCGGCTTTTGGTAGGTGCGCACACCAAACTCAGCCTTCTCTTCGCACCAGCAGCCGCTGTAGTTGCCGGTCTGCCCGCACCGCCTTGCGTATTCCGTTTGCTTGTAGCGGTATTCCAGCCTTGCCTTGCCTGAAAGCAGGATGGTGAGGTTTGCGCGGAGGGAGCAATAATCCTGCTCCGAAAGCGACCCGCTGTCAAGCAGAAGGGGCACAGGGTTTGGCCCTTCCCCTGAAAGCTGAACCACGGCAGTCCTGTTGCCATAGCGGTATTCCAGCTTCGCATCGGCAAGGGCGGGCTTTCCAGGAGCGTATATCTCATAAGAGCCGACAGGGCAGTCTGCTTGCGGCGGCAGGGCAAAGGAATACGATGAAGGGAAATCTGCAGACCAGCTCCACAAAAGAGAGGGGGAGGAAAGGTCGGAGGTTGCCCCGTCTGCTTCAGGAATGAGCGCGACGGCGTCTATGGAGGCAGAGTAAAAAGGGTCATCCAAAGTGGGCTGGCGCACGGCGGAGCCGCAGGCGTTCTTGCCTCCAAGCAAGGAACCTGCAATAGCCAGGTTGTGCAGGCTCGCCTCCTCAACCTCCTGCACCGCCGCGGCGCAACGGCAAAGAAAGAGGGTGAAAAGCAAAGCCAATCCGAATTGGCGCAAGGATGGAAGGGAAAACAACCGGCTGCTAAAGCAAAGCGCCATCCAATTCCCGTCAAGGCAGCACTGCTTCAATCTCCTGCCGCTTAGCGCAGACCAAGATGAGCCTGCCGTTTTCAAGCGCTATTTTTATCCTGATGCTTTCCGCATCGTTTTCTTCAAGGGACTGCTCAAAGGCGCGCCTTTCCTCCTCATCCGCAAAAAGAATCGCGCGCCTTGCAGAAGAAATGCCTTCAAGCACCAGCCTTTTTCCCCGGAAGACGCATATTTCAAGCCCTGCCTTTCCCACCCTTATCTTCCAGCTGCGCAAAAAACGCAAGCCACGCTCAAGCATGATGTCGTGGAGGAGCCTGAGAGACGAAAGCTGGCTTGGAGAAAAACCGCCCATCTTGCTGCGCGGGATGAAAAGCCCCCCGCCGCACTCCGCAAACCTGCCCTCTTTGCAAAGCTGGCGCAAGCAGGCATAGACGCTTTGGATATTCGGCTTTTGCCTTCCCATGAAAAGCCCCCTTGCAATCTCCTCTGCGTGCAGGGGAAGGCTGTGCCTCCCAAGCTTTCCCTCCTCAGCAGCCCAGGCGCGCTCAAAATCAGACGCTTCAAGCTCCACCGCCTTCGGAGCCGCATGGGCGAATTCCGGGAAGGTTATCACGTATCTTGGCTCCTTGCGCGCCCGCAGGAGGAAAAAGACTGCGGCAAGGAAAATTACCGCAGGCAAGCCAAGGCGGACATAGGCTTCCCAAACCCCGCCGCCGGCAGCTTCAAAATCCCAGCTCTCATGCAGCCCCAGGAAAGAAAAGTGCATTGTCCTCTTTCCAGCCTGCGGGCTTGCCCACACCACCAAAGTTCCATTTGAGGAGTAAAACTGCCCTTTGCCTCCTCCGTCAAGCCACACATCAAAAGCCCCAACCGCCGGCTTGCCGCCAAACTCCGCATAGAACTCGTAGCGATTGCCCTCCTGGCGCACAGGCAAGATGCTCAGCCCGCTTACTTCCAGGTAGGCAGCGGCATGCTCACGGGAGAACTGGTCAACCACCACAACCGTATATTTCCCTCCCTTTGAGAAATTCAGCGCAAAGCGGGAAGCCCAGCCGCCGGCGATAGTGCCGCCAGCGATTTCCTTCCGCCCAACCTCCTTTCCATCAAGGTAGGAAACCGCAGAAAAGCGCAGGCTCCTTCCCGCCTCGCGCCCTTCTGGAAGGGAGAACTCAAAAATCACCGGCTGACCTGCAGTTGCCCTCTGCGGAGCATAAAGACGCCCCTGCTTTGGCTCAAGAGGGCCGATGTCCGCAACCCTGCAAGCCCTCTCAGAAATGTAGATTGCGCGGCAGTAGGTTGCATTCCTTGAAGCATAGACAGCAACGCTCAGCGCAGCAGGCGGGCTTTGAACCACAAGCGCATCTTCCTCCTGTTCTCCAATTGCCTTTCTTGCGGCGTCGCAGGCTGCCTGCCTTTCCCTGCCAGGCAGAATCTCCACAAGCTCAAAGGACGGCGGTGCCTGCCCTTCTTCCAGCCTTCCAAGAGAGTCAATTCGCCTTCCGGGCAGTGAAACAAGGACAATCACCCTGCTGTTGATGCCAGCCATGCCCTCTGCTCTGTCAGCAAGGGAGGAGGGGACGGCGCCCGTCGGGGCTATCACTACCGCGCTTGGTGAGGAGGAGGCATCCTCCGCATCCGCCTTTCTTGATGACATGCCGCATCTGGCAAGCTCTGCCGCGACCTCATCAGAAAGATTGCGCGGCAAGCCCGGCGCCTGCGGGTAATCAAGAATTATGGCGCTTTTCCAAATGGGCTTTTGCCTGCAAAAGACCAAGAGCCTGCCCTCTTCATTTTCAGGGGAAAGCCCAATCCCAAGAACCGCTGAGGTCAGGTTGCCTGAATCTGCAAGCAAGCCAAAGCGGATGGAAACGGAAGCCGGCTTTTCCAGGGTTTTTTCTGCCGCTGCCGCTTTCCCATCCGGCGGAGTGGCAGAGAGAAGCAAAACAGCAACTGCAACCGCGGCAAGCGCAACCCCAACGACAAGCTTGCTCATCGTTCTTTTTTTTGGAAGGCAAGCAATAAAATGACCGCCAAAAGAAAACCTTTTATTATGTTCCACACCCATTTTTCACAAAAGGGGCGACATGTGCCAAAAAAGGTGGTAAAATGCTGTTGTTTCAGACTCCCGTGCAAGTGCCAGCTGAAGAGCCAAAACCAGAAAAAAAAGGAGAAGCGCCAAAGCTCAACGAAAAGGTAAGAAACATTTTGAACAAGTATCTTCTGAAAGAACAAGTCCAGAAAATCGAGCAAGATTCATCGCTGGTAAGGCATCTCAACGCGATGACACCTGAGCAGATAGCTAAACTTGAAGACGAGCTACGGAATCGTCATCCGACTGTAAGAACATTTTCAAATAATACTCTCCGGAATTATCTTGAATATAATCTGAGGCAAGAAATAATCAACTCTTTCAGTCTAAAGTTAGAAGAAGACGACAAAGAAGAAGACGACAAGAGCACTTTCAATAATCTCTCATTAGGAGAGCTGAATGATCTGTATGCCGAACTTAAAGCCAACAAAAGCGACCCGTCAAAAATCAACAACATAGTTAAAAAATACCTCTTGAGGCATAAAGCTGTGAAGAAAGTGGTGGATGAAAAAAAGGACGATGCGCAAAAGAAAGAAGAGAAGGAAAAAAAGGACGATGCGCAAAAGAAAGAAGAGAAGGAAAAAAAGGAAGGTGAACTTGTTTCAAAGGCTGAAGCAAATGGCCTTATTCCGAAATACAACTACAAAGGCGAGATAACAGGCATGGAGACGCCGCCGATCAAAAATTACGAGGATCTGAAGAAGTTCCTGAAAGGAAGCTATCTCAATATTACTGGAATTGTTGAGGAGGGGAAAAATGTCTTAGGTGCTGAGTTTCTTGAGCACTTGAATGAAGCAGGGTGGAGCGAACTCAGCAAAAGGATAAACGATGCCGTGGCAAAGCTCTTCAAGGAAGGGAAAAAATACGGCGGCTTGGAAGAGCTGAGGGCGGTTTTGGAGGCGGCGGTAAAAGGCGCGATTTCAACCTTCTGCGAGGATTTGGTTTTCAAAAAAGAATTCCAAAGTAGCTATCTGCCAGCGAATCTTTATTTCATAGAACCGATAGAAGTCGAAGGTGAGAGAAAGGAACTTCGAAAAGATGCAGGCATAATAAAGGTAGACGAGGTGCTGAAGATAAGGACGCTCCCGCCAATAAGGATCAACAAAGCAGACTATCTGAAAGAATTGGGCGAATCGCTGAATAAAGCCAAAAAAGCCGGGCTTGATGAAAAAAACTCAAAAGAATACAAGGAGCTTCTTAATTTATACAACCAAATAAAGGATAATGAGGCCTTTGACAAGCAGATTAAGAAGAAAGAAGCGAAAGACTCGCTTGATAAGCAGGTAGACAAAGCAATAAACGCGATAGAGGAGGCAATCAAAAAGAAGAAAGAGGCTGAAGAGAAAAGCAAACAAACTCCTCCCTATGGATTTGATATGACTCCTGCTGAAAAGAAATGGATAACCAAACGATAAAATCAAGGGGAAACCGTTTACAAGCTATTCCGCAAAGCCCCTGCCACCTCATTTCCTTCTCCATGCGGTGGTGCCGTCCCTGCGGTCCTCAACTGCCACGCCAGCTTCAAGCAACTCCTTTCTTATCCTGTCCGATTCCGCGTAGTCCCCCCTCTTTCTCGCCTCGTGCCGCTTCTTGAGAAGCGCTTCTATCTCAGCCTCAGAAAGTGCGCCTTTCCTGCTTTCCGCAGGCTCAAGCCCAAGCACGGAAAGGAGCTTCTCAAGGGTGGCTGCGGCAGAAAGGGCGTCCATCTTGCTTGCGCTTCCCTCTGAGCATGCGCCGGATATCTTCCTGGCAAGGGCAAACAGCGCGGCGAGTGCCGACGGGGTGTCAAAGTCATCATCCATCGCCTCAATAAACTTCCTTTCAGCCTCTTGCGCCTGCCTGATAAGATCGCTTTTGGCAACTGGCGGCAGGGGGTAGCTTTTGGCAGCGCGTATTGCGGAGTGAAGGGAATCAAGCGAGCTTCCTGCCGCACTCAGCGCGCTTTCCGAAAAGTCAATCGGCGAGCGGTAGTGGGCGAGGGCAAAAAACATCCTTATCTGCCCTGGGGAGAATTTTCTGAGCGCATCCTCAATCGTTATGAAGTTGCCCAGCGACTTTGCCATCTTCTCGCCGCCGACAGTCAAAAAGCCGGTGTGCATCCAAATGCGGACAAACCTCCTTCCCGTCGCCGCCTCGGACTGGGCAATCTCGTTTTCGTGGTGCGGGAAGATAAGGTCGCGCGCCCCGCCGTGTATGTCAATTGTCTCCCCCAGTATTGAAGTGCTCATGGCCGAGCACTCAATGTGCCAGCCTGGTCTGCCCCTGCCCCAGGGGGAGTCAAAGGTGGCGCCCTCTTCCTCCCCGAACTTCCAAAGCGCAAAATCAGCAGGGTTTTTCTTCCTCTCATCAACCTCTATGCGCGCCCCAGCCCTCACGCTCTCCATGCTCTGGTGCGAAAGCATGCCGTATCCCTTGAATTTTTCAACATCAAAATAAACGCCCGAGTCCGTCTTGTAGGCAAAGCCCCTCTGCATTATCTTTTCAATCATGCCTATTATCTGCGGGATGTTCTGGCTGACTTTTGGCGCAAAGTCCGGCTTGAGAACCCCCAGCCGCTCAAACTCCCTTTCAGACTCCTCCGCGTACCTGCTTGAAAGCTCAAGAGGCGCAACGCCCTTCTCCCTTGCCCTATTTATTATCTTGTCGTCTATGTCGGTTATGTTCTGCACGAAGGTGACCCTAAAGCCGCGGAAGGAGAGGTACCTGCGGACAATGTCAAAGGCGACGATGGTCCTTGCGTGCCCAAGGTGCGACTTGTCATAGGGGGTTATGCCGCAGACGTAGATGCCGAGTTTTCTTTCCTTTTGGGCAAGCTCTTCTTTCCTGCCTGAGAGCGTGTTGTAAATCCTCACAAAGACACCGGGCTTTCCCACTCAGACCGCGCGCACCTCAACGCTCTTTTTTGCGTAGTTGAGGATGTGCGAATAGTCGCGGTAGTGCTGGCTCACAGTGACAAGCACGGAGTAGGTGCCCGGGGCAGTCTGGTGGCTGGCGCACAGCGAGAAGCTCACCGTCTTCTCCTTGCCAGGCTCAAGCTGACCCACTCTTATTTCCTTTATCTTGGCAAGGGCGACATTCTCAAAGCCAAGCGCCCGGGGCAATTCCGCCTGTATTGAGACAAGCACAGGGGCGCTTGAGGTGTTCTGCACGCTCACAAGAAGCTCAATGCAGTTCTCCCTTCTTGCGTTCAGCCGCACAGGGCGAAGCGAGGTCTTTATGCTGAAAGGCAAACCCGCCTTCTCCGGCGCCTCCTGCTTTCCAAAAAGCCCGTCAAGGAAACCCATGCCATCCCCCCTATCAGAATGTTGATTTAGCTCAGCATGAACCAAGTCTATCTTTTTCTTTTCCTTGCCCTCCCCCTGCGGACCGCAATCCGCAGCCGCGTTTTTTCCTCATGCCCCTGGGCATAATGCCTGCGATGGCGGGCAGTCTCAGCCAAGTGGACAAGATGGGGAACATCCTCTATGGTAAGCTCAAAAAACACATAAAGCATCGCAAAAAGCGAGCCGATTTCAAAAAGGCTGGAAAAGAAGCTTGCCTTGGCAGGCGAAAGCCCGACAGCAGCACCGAAAAGCTCAAGCAGGAAGCCAGCCGCAAAGCCAATCGCCGCTATGCCAAGCGCAACGGCGTGGCGGACAGCTCTCCACTTGGCATAGAAAAAATGCAGGGGCAAGTGCCGCTTTGCCCTGTCCCAGTGGATTTTGTAGTAGGCAAAAAGCAGGACGGCAAGCACCGCCAGAACTGCCTTGACAAGAAGCATGGCTGAAAGAAGCTCTGAGGATTCAATTCCTGCCATACAGGGAATTCTGGGCTAAATAATTAAAGTCTATGTAAGCCGCGGCGCCCTGTCGGCAAGGAGGTGCGAAAGATAGCCGGTGGCAAACGCGGCGGAAAAAAGCCAGCCCAAGAGAAGATAAGCCGCCGCACTGCAGGCAAGCGCAAACAGGGCGCTGTGCATAATCCCGCGGTGGGCTGGGCGGAAAAGCAAATCAAGGACAAGAAAGAAAGCAGCCGCTGCGGCAAAATAGGCGGCGGCTCTGCCCGGCTCAAAGCCCGCAAGCAGCAACGCAGAGGCAAGCATCAGCGCCAGCGCAAGCGCATAAAGGACCTGCGATGCCTTGCTTGTCCTCAGGTCAAGGTCCGGCAGGAGGGCGGAAAAGCCGGAGATGGACAAAAAAAGAAGCGCCTGGCTTTGGGAAAGCCCCAAAAGCAAAGCGGCTATTGCGCCGGAAGCCGCACCAAGCGCAAGGTGAGCCTTCCAGTCCATCTCAGACACCGGCAAACAAGGCAGGCAAATGGAGCTTTGCTGCCGGCAGACCGCCTGCCCATTCATTCTGCGGCGCCAAGTATCCTTCCCATGTGCCTTGCGTATCTTCTGATGTGGTGGTGCTCTTCGCTCTTCCTCATCCTCTCAAGGCTCGCCGACAGGTTCATAATCTCATAGTAAGCCTCGCCAAAGGCAGCCTCAGCGGCAATCGTTTCCTCTGGCGTGCGGCAGGACGTAGCATCGCAAAGCGCAGAAAGGTAGCGAAGCTGCTCCAAAGCCTGCTGCCCGCGCTTGGTCAGCCTGACCTTCGCCCTTCTTTTGGAGCGGTCCAGAAGCCTGGAAAGCCAGGCAAGAACAGCGGCAATTCTCTCGTAAAGCGCGCCGGCAAGCCCGCTCCGCTGGCCACTTGCCTCAGCCTGCCTTTGCTCCGAGGCAGCCTCAAGCATGATGGCGGCTGAGGCGGCTTCCTTCTCGGGCATAAGAAGCAAGGCTTCTCTCTGCGGGTCTATGAACTTGCCTTCTTCCTCAAGAAGCCCCTTCGGGAAGCGCTGCCTGCGGACTGGGGCTTCGCCTATTGCCTGCCGCGGCTGATTAAGCTGCATCTGCGTCATGCCCATGCTGGTCGCAGTAGCAATTTGCGAGGGCAAGGTTTAAATAAGGAGGAGAAAAGGGCTTCTAAAACAGCACACAAGCCACATAAATTTTTATTTTATACAGTGTAAAAAAAATCATGGCTCTGCCTGAAAAAGAAAAGGGCGTATATCTTCTTCCAAAAAGTCTGGATAAGCAGATTGATATCGCTCTAAATCACATTGACTATGAAAGCTGGTTCTCAGACCACATGGCAAAGGGATATGTGGGCATGTTTCCCGTGCGCCTTTCAATGTGCAAGACAGAAGATGAGCGGGAGAGTGTGATGCTTGAGGCGGAGATAATCGTA
>JAOAJL010000017.1 GCA_026414185.1 Microcaldota archaeon
GGCAACACCTGCCTGATGTACAAGAACCTCACAACTCCACCAGGCAGCTTCTATGCGCAGTTTGTCTGCTACGGGACTGCGCTCACGCAGGATGAGATAACGATAACCTTCAATGACACGACCGGGCTTTCCGCCTCAACAAGCGGGACGATAACCTATCCGAACCAGCCTCCAACTGTGCCTGGCTTCTTGCAGCCATCAGGAGGGCAGTCCTACATAGGCACGGAAGCTGCTGCCATAAACATAAGCTGGGCGCCCTCCACTGATGCAGATGGGGATGCCCTCTCTTACTCTCTTTACTACTCGCCTGACTCAGGGGCAAGCTGGGTGCTTATTGCAACTGACCCATCTAACCCATACACATGGGATGCCTCTTCCCTCCCGCCTGGCAACACCTACCGCATAAACCTCAGCGTGACTGACGGCTATGCGCTTCGATCCTCAAGCTCATACAGAGACATTGTGATACTCTACCGCAATGTTTACGGGAACTCAAGCACAATAAACACCAGCTTCTCTGCCCTGCCTGTGATAGAGATAAATGGGAGCGAGTATGACGGCAGGCCTGCCTACACGTCTGAGCTCCCTATTGCGATACTTGACAACTCATCAGGAACCCCGCAGCCGGTTGTTTCCTTTGACTACAACTTCACCTACACATACATAAACTTCAGCGCGATGAGCATCAACACGGGTAATCTGAGCGGACCCTTAGGTAATAGAGTTTATCTTTACATAATCGGGCTGGACAGCTCGGGTGTGGTGGGCGGAAAGACGCTTACTCTTTACGGGATAAACACCGCCTACACGCAGGCATGCGTCAAGGACGTTGCCGGTGCGACGGCAGAGGAAATAACCCCCTCCTGCAACGGGGCGGGCGAAACGCTTCTTAACTGCGACGGCACGCTTCAGTCCGGATATATATGCAACATAAACGGAACTGTGCTGACAGTCAGCGGTGTGCGCCACTCCGCTGTAGTGCAATATGGAGCTTTGCCAACGCCTCCCTTGCCACCAACCCCCAAACGACCTTCCGCCAGCACCACAGGAGGTGCGGAGCCGTTCTCCACTAACCAGTCTTCCCAAATGCCGCAGACAACCCAGGAACCGACAAAAGAGCCGGAAGAGGTGAAAAAGCCAGAGGAAACAACTCCCTCTGAGCCTCCGGCGATAGTGCCG
This sequence comes from Microcaldota archaeon, assembly GCA_026414185.1. Classification (GTDB taxonomy): domain Archaea; phylum Micrarchaeota; class Micrarchaeia; order Anstonellales; family Anstonellaceae; genus UBA10161. Next base: position 1,180 of record JAOAJL010000017.1, read on the forward strand.
AGTAAGGAAGGTGCTGCAGAGGAGATGGTTAGCGAGATTGAGATGCCCAAAGAAGAGCCGAAAACCGCCGAATTCCCCTGGTGGCTCTTGGTGCTTCTTGTTTTTGGGGCTATAGGGGCTTATCTGCTGCTTTTCCGCAAGAAAAAGAAAGGGCTTTGAGGGTGTTTTGAACCCCGAGCGCCTTTCCAACGCAAAACAAATATAAGCTATACCTGCGGAGTGGAACAGAGGTGATTTTACGAGTAGGCTCCTTTTCTGGGTTGTTCTTCTTTTCTTTTTTTCAATGGCATCCGCGCTTGAGTGCCAGCCTGGCACGAGCCAGTGCTTCAACGAAACGGCTTATCAGACTTGCAATCCGCAATCTGTCTGGAGCAACCCTGTTGACTGCGATGCAGGAATGCTTTGCATGGACGGAGCTTGCCAGGAGCCTGTTGGCTGCAAGCCGGGCACAAGGAAATGCGCAAGCGCAACATCCTACAAGGTTTGCGGGGATTTTGCAATTTGGGGACCGGAGCAGCCCTGCCCAGAAGGAACAAGCTGCAAGAACGGGCAGTGCATATCTTCGCCGCAGTGCAACCAGCCTGGAATAACGCGCTGCGCTCCCGATGGCTCAAACACAGTGCAGGTTTGCAACGCCAATCTGCAATGGGAAACACTCAAAACATGCAACTACGGATGCGTCAATGGCTACTGCCGCGCATGCTCGCCAGGCTCAACGCGCTGCGCAGACGGCACGCATTACCAGACTTGCGATTCTGACGGAAGCTGGGGAACTTCCTACTACTGCGGAAAGAACCGGATTTGCGACAGCGGAACGTGCATTCTCAACCCCGCAATAACCTGCCAGGAGATAGGAGCATACCGTTGCTCGCCGACCGACTCAAGTATGCTGCAGCGCTGTGGAAGCAATTACCAGTGGGCTGACTACCAATACTGCCCATTAGGTTGCTTCTACTCAGCCTGCCGCGCCTGCTCCACGGGGCAGACGAAATGCAAGGACGCTGAAACCTACTATATGTGCAACGAGCGCGGGCAGTGGGGGCTTGAAACCTCCTGCCCGACAGGCTACGTCTGCTTTGCAGGCTCATGCCAGGTGCTTCCGGGGAGCCAGTGCAAAAATATAGGCGAGAAGCGCTGTTCGCCCTCAGACCCAAACAAGCTGCAGATTTGCAACAGCAACTACGCGTTTGTGGATTATCTGACCTGCACAAAAGGATGCTTTGACGGCTTGTGCGCGGAATGTACGCCTGGCGCGTCCATGTGCAGCGGCGCGAATTCCTACCGCACCTGCACGCAAAATGGTCAGCTTTCTGATGAGAAAGCCTGCCCTCAGGGGACTACCTGCGAAGATGGAGCGTGCGTTCAGACCCATATTTGCACCGACGGGCACCGCCAGTGCATATCAGGGGCAGTCTACTCATGTGAGGGGGGGAACTGGAGCCTTCTTTATCACTGCCCGCAGGACAACGACTGCAAGGAAGAGCAGGGAACCGCATTCTGCGTTCCAGAAGCAAAGCCGGCTTCAGCCCCGGCACCTTCGCCAGCCCCTGCTCCGCAACCGCAAAAGGAAGAGTCGCCTCTCGGCTCCTTTGGGATAGTCTTCGTTGTTGCGACAATAGCGCTTGCGGGCGTTGCCTATTACTTCTACAGCAAAAAAAGGTGAGACTATGAGGCGCCTATTGGTTGTGCTTGTTTCCGCCTTGCTTCTGCTCGGATGCGCTGGGCAGGGAGCAGAGAGGGAGAATGGCAGGCAGATGCCCGGCTCGGATAGGGACGAGCACGGCTGCATAGGGAGCGCGGGATACCGCTGGTGCCCGGAGCTCTCAAAATGCGTGCGCGAATGGGAGGAAGACTGCCCATCCTTGAGGCAGAGGGCACTTGAAGAGCAGGCAAAGGGCTACTGCGGCGATGGAAACCGCGTATATCTGTGCGGCCAATACATAAAGGTGGTAAGCAGTGCGCCTGACGCAGGAAGCAGGTTCTACACCCTGGGCAAAAGCGAGCCTGCTTTCGTCTGCCCGACCCTTCCGCCTGAGAACATGAGCGAAAAGTGCCGCTTGCTTTTGTTTGGGAGCAACTGCATGGAGAAGAAAATCTGCTGAGCCCTGCTGCCTTTTGGCTTTTTTCAACCCTCTTTTGCCGCTTGGCTCAGAAGACAGAACAGCTTGCGCCTGCCGTCTTTGGCAGCCTTGGCGTTTTCAGTCAGATAATGGTTCTTGTTGAGGAACCTTATGTAGTCGTCCTTGTAGCCTGCATAGAGGATGGTCGGACATTCAGGCTGCACCACGTTGAGCAGCAAGCAGTAGTTCTTCTTTGAGGAGAGCGCCACCCTGACCAGCTTGAACTCGCCGTTAGAGCCATGCCAATGTTTCTTTGGGCTTGCGCGCTTGTTGCCAAACTCGGGCGCGCCAATGAGATGCTGCTGCGCAAGCTTGCAACCGTTTCTCACGTAGATTGCGCAGAGCTCCCTTATCGTCTTTTCAAAGTTGTCGTGCTGGTTGGAGTATTTTCCGCTATTTTTGAAAACAGGGAAATAATCAAGCGCCTTTTTGACAATGGCGTCAGTTGCTTCCTTTATCCTTGCTTGTTTTATAGCTTCCAGATCCTGCTGTGCGCTGGCCTTAGGCACATAGACGAATTTCGGCTTCTTTTCAGGCTTTTCCTTCGGCGAGTTGAGGCGGTGAAGCCTCTTCTTTTTCTCTTTCTCGGTTATCTTCAACAGCTCCTCTTCAAGCTTCCTTTGGAAATGGGAGATATCCTCTATGCGACTGTTCTTGGCTTTGATTTTTTCCAAAAGCTCATCATAAGCGGAAAGTATGCCCCGATTTTTCTCGGCTTCTTCAAGGCTCTCTTTCACCTCAATAAGCCTGCGGCATGTTTCGCAATACTCAATGGCGTCCTGGCCGTAGCGCTTCATAATGCTGACCATGCGGTCTGCAAGCTCAATCGCCTCCTCGTCCGCCCTTATGATTTCCCTTACGTGCCATTCAATAGGAGAATTTTTCATGACGTCTGCGGTTGAAAGCGTCTTGCATATCTTCTGCACCTCTCTCCAGTGGAATTCTTTTATTTCGGACAGCTTTGCCTCCGTTTTTTTGAGCTCGTCGCGGCATCCTTTTAGGAGTTTCAGATCCGCCTGCGCGGCTTTGGTTTCATCAAAGTCGCGAAGCCAGCTTGGGTCGGCATTATTTTTATAGAGGAATTCCCCTGCTGTTTTTCTTGGGATGGAGTGCTTGAGATAAGCGCAAAGCTTGGCTATGTCGCTTGTGGCGCATAAGGAGAACTCGTCCAGAAGAGCTTTGAGAACTCCTTCTTTTGAGACTGTGCCGCTGCTTCCAAAGCTCTTTTTTATGTTGTCTGCCACCTCTCCTTCAAAAGTCAACCCGAAGCCAAACGGAAGCAGAATGACCACGCCTTTTTCGCTTTCCGTGATTGTTCCGCTCCAAGGAAGGTCGGACCCCTTGGACAGAGTGAGGTAGCAAAACGGTGAGGGATCTCTCAGGGAACCAAGGGAATCCATGATTTCCTTCCTCTTCTTCATTATCTCCCTGATGCTTTTGGCGTATTCTTCCCCAAGCCGACCGGCAAGCTCGCTTTTCCTTTCATCCAGCTCCTTAAGCTTCTTCTGGCAGTCGGAAATCTTCGTTCTTATGCGCTCCGCATCAAGCCCCAAGCGGTTTTCCTCGGAGACAAGCAATCCCCTCGCTTCCACCTCCCCCTGCCTGCGCTCCTCGCAATAATCAATGGCAACAAGAAGCTTGAGCTTCTGGAAATTCATCCTGCCGCGCCTAAGGCTATCTCGCACTTCCTCAAAGTGGTTGTTGTCTATGCAGCCTTGAAGCCCCTTCATCCTTTCGTATTCCCTGCTTGCCGGCTGGGCTTCAAGCAGCCTGTCCCTGAACTTAGCTATCTGCGAGAAAGGCAGATTGAATGAGGAATTGAATTTCCCATTGCCGCTTATTGTCAGCCGGACATACTCTTGGCTAGCCATAATATCTTCTAATATATGGTAAATAATGTATTTATAAGTTTTTGTAACACATTTGGCGCTGCCCTTGCCCCCTATTTACCCTGCTCTGCCCACTATTTAATTTTTTGTCCCCATAATAATAGCATGATAGTTCACCATTGCCAACATAAACCAAACGGGCAAACATCAGGCAAGCCTTCCCTTGGGAAATTCAAGACGCTGTTTCTTGCCGGCTGCGCCTCGCTTGCACTACTGTCCTCCTGCGCCTCCCAAAAATCAGGAGGGGAGGTTGTCATACCGCCCTCAAAAAGCGACAACTGCCGCATCTGCCTTGACCACCCCGTCACGCTCACCAATATGCGGATTTTGCAGGTTGGAAGCCTTGCGATTGCCACTGATGACAGCCTGCATCTTGAGAGAGCCGTTTATGCGGCAAAAACCATAGACTCGCTCAATTCCATCCTGCCTGAAGAGAAGAAGGTGCGGCTTTTCATAGCAATGAGGAATTTTCAGGACAGCTGCCTTGAAAGCCAGATATCAAGCATGGTTTATGAAGAAGGCAAAATATATGCGCGGCTTCCGCTTCCGCAGGACAGCGCGCGCATCCGCTGCTCCATCTACCACGAAATGGCGCACGCCTGCTACGAAAGCATGCTTGACTCCTCCCAGAGGCAGCTTATTGAAAAGGCGTATCTTTCTTCAATGAGGCTTGCCGGGCTTCCGCCCTACTCGGACCTTCCCCCAAGCGGCAGAGGCGAGAAAAGCCCGCTGATGCGCGCGGTAGACGAGTCAAGCTATGTGCAGGGGGTTTCGGCTGGCTATGGGCATCCCTATGACTGCGGAGAGGAATATTTCTGCAGCTTGTCAACGGTCCTCCGGCTTTATCCGCAGGAGTTCTTCCTTGCGCTCCGCAGGCGGGAGATGAAAAAATACTCCCAGAAGCTTTTGCAGGATGCGCGGCTTGTCGTGCTGGTGTGGGAGGGCGCCATGCCCTTCCCGCAGGCAGTTTATGAGAAGCTTGGGCTTCGGGAGGGAGAGGGGCGCTGAGGGGCGGCTTTCGGCTCTGCCGCCTGCCTCGCAGATGGCGGGAAGCTTTTTAATCTCCGCTCCGGATTGGAAGCGGGGAGATAATGCTTGAGCTTGTAGCAAGCATAGTTCCGCTTGCGCTTGCCTCTTCGCTTTCGCCAGGATTGCTTGCGGTTTCAGTCGCACTGCTTGCTAAGGGGAATGAGAGGGCGCTTTGGGCTTTTGTGTTCGGCGGGGCGCTTGCGGCGCTGCTTGTTGCGCTTGCCGGCGCCTCTGTGGCGGAAAACGACCACAAGATTGCCGCGGGGTTCGGCTTGCACCCGAAGGCGGCGGATCTGCTTTTCGGCGCGGCATTCCTCCTGTTCGGGCTGAAGACCCTTCTTGAAAAGCCCAAAGAAGGTGGGATGGCGCAGCGCGGCATTATGGGTGGCGCGGGGGCGAAAAAGTGGCTGGCAGTCGGCTTTTTAGCCAACATAACCAACGCAGATGCGGTGCTGCTCAATTTCGCCGCGGTGCGCCAGGTGTTCAATTCCGCCATTGCGCTGCCTTACCAGCTTGCCCTCGCCGCCTTCTGCGGTTTTTTCTTCCTTTCCCCCTCCCTTGCGCCCCTCCTGCTTTACAGAGCCGCACCTGGAAGGTGCGCAAGGCTTCTTGAGCCGGCAGGGAAGTGGATGGAAAGGCACAGCCACCTGCTTGTCGGGGCGATATTTGCCCTCTTCGGGCTTTACCTGCTGGCGCTTGGGCTTTAGGGCGTGGAAGGGCGGGCTTGGTTCTGGAGCAATAAAGATTTGGTCTAATATGCGTTGTTCTGCTAGCCTGCATAAGGAGTGAGATTTTTTTGTCTTTTTATAACCTTTATTCCAAAACTGCGGCAACTTTCCGTTTTAGACAGATCTCTATATCCGATTTTCTGATTTGCAAATCCAATCTCAACCTCATTCGTATGCTATCCTTCCGCTACTGAAACGCGCAACCCTCCAGTCGTAATTCTTTTCCCTCACCGCTATTTCTATCTGCTTGTGGAGAGAAAGGAGGGTTGGCGATTTTGCCTTCGCGGACAGCAGGATTATCCTGTCCAGCTCGCCGGCGTTCATCCCGTCAAATACGACAAACTCTATGGGGTGGGTGATTAACTTGATGTCATATGGGTCAAATTTGAAGCGGGATAAGGAAGGTATCATTAAATCTCTGATGATAGAGGCGGCTTTCTTCCTTCCGCGTTCGGCAGCCGCTTCCCGGAGCTTCCTTTCCTTTTCCTCAAAAAGCTCCTCTTTTTTGTCCAGCCTGAGGCTCTTTTCCTCAAGCACGTCCAGCCAAGTCTTTGCCGGTCTGCCCCCGGCTCGCAGGTGAAGGTCGCTTAACCTGTAGATGCCGTTGCAATGCGGGCATATGCACAGTATAGTCCGGAATAATTGGAACGTGGATAGAAGTTCCATGCTTACAGCTCCTTGTAGGCGACCTTCTTTTCCTCTATCGCATCCTTTATGGCTTTTTGATGGGTGTTAAGCCTGGATGCGCCGGTTTTTATTTCCATAAATGTGATAGACTCTATTTTTCCAGCCGATAAGCCATTGAAAACCAGCATGTCAATAGGTTCAAACAGGGGGCGGCAGTCGCAGATTGGGATGTTGAAATCGGCACAGGTCGGCAGTATTTTCTCCATTACTTTGCCTATCCCAACTTCCATTGCTTTCTTCTCTGCGCCTTTATCGGCAGAAATCTTGCGCTTTTTTAGCTCGTTTTCGCGTTCTTTGAGCTGTAGAAGAAGCGCCTCTTTTATCTCCGCTGCCTCTTTTGGCAAAGCTCCTTTCCCATCAAAGAGAATTGCGTCTTTTAGGAGAAAACTCTCTCCGCAGGGGCACTCTGCCACAAGGTTGGACCGCTTTAGTTCATTTATGAGCTTATCAGCGCTCGCTCCCATAACACCAGCCCGCTCTCACTTCCCCCCTTCCAAAGAAGCGCAATCCTTCCAGCCTCGGTTATGCGGTTGCCCTTGTCCACGCAATTGAGCTTTTTGGCTATGTCGGCAACCTCCACCTTGCCCTCTTTTTTCTCCGAAAGCAATGACACTGCCTCAAGGATTCTGCGCTTGCCGTTGCTCATCTCAAAGCTGAAACGTGGTGCGCCTTGTTGCATTTTTCCGCCTCAACCTGCGCGCTCAAGCTGCGGCCCTATTATCCGAATAAGCAACCACCTTCACAACTTGGCAATCCGCCCGCCGTCAGTCAGCTCAAGCTTGGGCTCGGTCCGCACAAAGTCCAGATCCTCAAGCTCGGCTATTGCGCGATAGACCATGGCAACGGAGAGCTTGCCTTGCGCCCCCAGCTTGTCCGCAAGCTCCTTTATGTTCTCAAAGTCGTCCTTTTCTATCGCTTCTAAAATGAGTTTCTGGCTTTCGGTGAGCTTGAAGGAGAGCTTGGGAAGCCAGACAATCGCTTTTTTGTCCTCTTCGGGGTTGTAGGCAATCTTTCGCACGCGGTCGGCGCGGGCGTATGCGGCGAAAAGAAGCCCTATTGCCCGCGTTTTCCTGCCTGAGGTGATGTTGGCATAAATCTCGTCGTTTTTCCCCTGCTCGTCTATGATGTCAACGCAGGCGCGCGCCACCCCGACCACGTCGTAAGCATCAGTCCGCACCTCCTCTATCTCAATCACCTTGCCAAAAGTGGAATGGATGCGCTCAAGGGCTTCGGAAAGCTCCTTGTTTGGATGCTTGTCAAACACCAAAACTACCTTGTCTGGTCCAAGGCGGGTTATGGCGAGCACTACCGGATCCGCATTGTAGAGGGTTGCGATGAGTACCTTCTTTGGCTTTTTGTCTTCTCCCACGCTTTTTAGTTGGAGGAGAGTGCTTATATTAATTTCTTCCAATCCAATCATCTTTCTCTTTTTTTCTTTTTATTGATTATTTGATTTTCTTATTTTATTGTATACTACAATGTAGAAAATGATTTTATTGTATACTACAATGTAGAAAATTATTATAAGCTTTTGCGGGGCAATTGATTTCCAATGGGAGGGGCTCGGGCGGGTTGGCTTGCGCTTCTGCTCCTTTTGGGCTGAGGAAGATGGTCATGGCAAAGAAAAATGCCCGGAAGCTGCTGTTCGTCTGCACGGCTAACCAGTGCCGCTCCAAGGCATTTGATAAGGTGCTGAATGGATTCGAAAGGGCGGAGTGCAAGAGTGCCGGCACACGTGGAGGCGCGCGCCTGACGCAGAAGCTGGTGGATTGGGCGGACAGGATAGTGGTGATGGAACTTCGGCATTGGGAGTGGCTTGAGGAGAATTTCCCGGATGCGCTGGAGAAAACCGAAATCGCTGGCATCAAGGACATCTACTACGCGGGGCATCCCGAGTTGGACAGATTGGCTGAAAAGTGGGCGAAGGGCAAGGGGCTCGAAGAGAGGCGGGAGCATATTCTGAAAGAGAAAAAGGGGGTGAAAAAATGAGCGAGCATCCGGATTGCAGGCAGAGGTATGTTGCCTATGTTGAGCGAAAGAGCGAGGAAGTGAACGGCGAGCTTGCGGTGTGCAGGGAGAAAAAGGCGCTTTTGGAGCAGCAAATCGCTTCGCTTGAGGGGCAGCTGGAGATGCTGCAAAACAGCCTGGCGCTTGCGCAGTACGAGATGAGTGTGAGGGCGAGAAGGCGGTGAAAATGGCGGAAAAATGCCCGTTTTGCGGCTCTGGCAGCATCCTTCGGATAGTCTATGGCTATCCCCTACCAGAGCTGCTGGAGGCTGCGCGAAGAGGAGAGGTGGATCTGGGCGGCTGCCTTGTTTACGAGAACGACCCCACGTACAGTGCAAGGCATGCGGCAGATGTTTTGGAAGGGTGGTTTGATGGAGAGAAAAATGAACGACAGAAAAGCCCATATTCCATGCAGAAAGGCGGTCACAATCAAGTATGGCGACGTGGTGGTGAGCGTGGAGGGGGAGACGCCCGAGCAGGCGAAGAAGGATGCGATGGAGCTGTTCGGCATGCTGGAAGAAAAGTACCAGAAGAGCTGGGAGAAGAAGGTGTGCACGGAAAAGACGAGGTATGATTGAGGTGGGTGGAATGGATGAAGCTAAGCTGAAAAAGCAGCGGGAGGCGCGCGAAGCAGAGGAGTTTCGGCGCATGTTGGCTGAGGGCAGGAGGATGCAGAAGTTCTACGGAATCATGTTCAAGTCGATTGCGGATAGGGGCGGCGCGTTGACGCGGAGCATGGGCGGGTGAGGGGATGGATGGCGAGACTGTTTTGAGCGTGGCAGAAAGGATTGGCGTGGAGCCGAAAACCTACCGGCTCATGCTCATGGAAACGATTGAGAGGCGGGAGTGGGAAGTTGAGCGGGTGGAGAAAGACCGCAAGAGAATTGCTGATGAGCTGAAGGCGTGTGAGGAATACAGGGATGGGCTTTTGGAGGAGATAATGAAGCTCAAGAGCAAGCTTGTTTCGGAGTACATTGCGGCAGGGAATAATTTTAGCGAGGGATGAGCATGGCTGAGGAAAATGCGGGCATAATCGACTGTGATGACAAGCCGGTGAGGATAGAGAGGGCAAAGGGAAAGTTAGAGGACGAGCTGAAGAATGCTTACTGCCACAAGTGCCTCTCGCCTGAGCTCAAAATTACCCGAATAATCCAAATAGAGTGCAGGAAGTGCGGCAGGAGGAGGCTAATCACAAGCAGGCTGGATGAGAGCAAGCGGTGAGTGGCATGAGTGAAAAGGAAGGCCTATTGCATTTCATTTTAGGCAATCAGCCTGCGGCAGAATCGAACTACCATTCATATTCTCTTGAGGATTTCCGCGAGTTTTATTCCAAGGTGTGCTCGCAGTTGTCTGAAAAGGACTCTGCGCTCATGTACGAGCTTTTCAAAAGCAGCGAAAATGACATTGCTTCGCACTCCAACCTAATTGGGATGAGCAATCACCCTGCCATGAAGCGCCCTTATAATGAAAAGGAGCTGCGGGAAGCGAAAGAGGACTATCTGCACGGCCTTCTGTGCGGCATAAGCCTTGAATACTTGGAAGCGATTGCCGATGAGTTCAGCTTCGGATTGGCTGAGAAGATGGAAATTGGGAATAATGAATGTATTTTGTTCCTGAGCATGTTTGGCACGAAGCAGCAGCGCAGTTTTGACGAACTTTTCAAGCTCCAGAACAGGCTGGTGCGCGAGGATGCGCGATATTGCGGGTTTGTTACTCACCGTGTGGACGGGAATGACTATGCGCTTGTGGGAAAGAGGCTGCCAGAAAGCGAATACCAAAAAAGGCTCCACGAATGGGGGCTAGACAAGGATTGGGATGGGGAAATATGATAGCACCTACATGTGAAAAGCTTCCGCCCAGGCTCGCGTGGGGCAAGCCGTTCAAGGTTAAGGAGCGGGCAGAATTCAAGCCGGTTGCCTGCTTCAGGTGCGGCTCATTCAAATTCAATGCAAAACTCAAGATGGAAAAGAAGAAAGCAACGAGGATGCAGCTTATTTGCGCTGAGTGCGGCAGGAAAACGGAGATAGCAGTAAAAAGGTTCGAGTGAAAAAGTTGGGCGTGGGCGGATGCTGAAGGCAATACTGTTTGATTTGGACAATACACTGATTGACTTCTCGGGCTTCAAGCGAGAATCCGCGCTTGCGGCTGCCAAGGCTATGCGAAAGGCGGGCGTGAAAGAAAGCGAAAAGGCGATTTATTCCAGGATTTTTGAGGCGTATGAGCGATTTGGCATAGAATACCGCTCAACATTCACAGAGGTTTTGCGCAGCCTTGGGGTGGAGGACAGGAATCTTTTTGAGCACGCAAGGCAGGCGGCAATAATAGCCTACACTAAGAAGAAATACGAGCTGATAAAGCCGAGGCAGAAGGCAATCCGAACGCTTTCGGCGCTCAGGAGCCGCTATAAGCTTGGAATTGTGACTGACGCGCCGAAGGACAAGGCTTGGCAGAGGCTGATTCTGGCTGGGCTGGACCACTTATTTTATCCGGTGGTGACTTTCAGCGACACGGAGGCGAAAAAGCCGTCCCCTGCGCCCTTCCTGCGCGCGCTGGAGCTTCTGAAGGTCATGCCGAAAGAAGCGCTTTTTGTTGGGGACATGCTTGAAAGGGACATAATCGGCGCGAAGAAGGCTGGGATGATTACCTGCCTTGCCAAGTACGGCTGCCATGATTTCAGCGAGGAGGAAAACGTGGCTGACTACACGATTGAGAAGTTTGAGGATATACATGAGGTCATCAATTCGCTTGAATAGGGGGATTGCCCCTCTGCGGATTATTGCTCTGCGCATGCTTTGCGTGCTTGTTGCCACGCCTATCGCGCTTGCCGCCATGCTTTTCTTGTCTTCCTGCGTTCATGAGTTCGGGCACAGGCTGTTCGGCACCGTTGGAAGCTTCTACCACACGGGAAAATTGCCTGTCTTTGCCACGAGTGGCTGGCAAAACTGTACGGGAATACCGGCAATACCATGCCCCCAGCAGACTTATCTTGTTGATGGGGTGGCGACAGGCGGGATGCTCTATGGCGGCCCTTTTCTTGTCATTGTGGTTGCCGCCCTTCTTGCCGCTTCGCTTTACAAGAGGACAGGAAAGCGGCTTTTCCTGCTCTTCCCGCTGCTTTATGCGGTCAGTGAAATCTCCGCAAACTTGGTTTGCGGAACGGACAACTTAAGCGGCCTGCCGCTGCCTGCCTGCAAGGAATATCCTTTCGTAGAGCTTGCTGGCTTTGCGATGCTTGGCATAGCGGCGCTGGCATTCTTTCTGATTAGCGAAGAGGTAACGGCGAGAGTGAACCCAGAAACGGTGAGGAAATGGTTTCCCTGACATTCTACGGAGGCGCGAACGAAATCGGCGGCAACAAGATAGTGGTGGAGTCAGGCAAAAGCCGCATTTTCCTTGATTTCGGGCAGTCGTTTTCCCTGCTGGATGATTATTTTGTTGATTGGCTGAAGCCGCGCGAGCGGTTTGGGCTGAGGGATTATTTTGCCCTCGGGCTTGTGCCAAGGCTGCGCGGGCTTTACTGCCGCTCCTGCCTCGCCACCACCGATTTGGAGTTTTGCGAACCGGAATATGACGCTGTCTTCATCTCGCATGCGCATTACGACCACGCGGCGCACCTGCAGTATCTTCACGAGGAGATACCAATCTACATGGGGGAGACGGCAAAAACCATACTCAAAGCGACGCAGGAGACCTCAAAAACCTTCTTTTTCGCCGAAGAGGACGTCTACGACAAGAAGGGGAACTTGGTTGCGCCCAAAAACGATGTGCGGACTTTCAGGACAGGGAAGAAGATAAGCGTTGGCGAGCTGGAAATCACCCCAATTCACGTGGACCACTCTGTTCCGGGGGCTTATGGCTTTCTTGTGGAGGGGAAGGATGCGAGGCTGGTTTATACGGGCGACATACGCGCGCACGGAAATCGTGCGGACCTCACGGATGACTTCGTCAGCAAGGCAGCATCCTTTGAGCCGGATGCGCTTGTTATTGAGGGCACGCGCGTGGCAGGAAGCGAGGCAAGAAAGAATCACACTGAGAGATTCGTTAAGGAGGAAAGCGGCAGGATAGCGAAGAAGGCAAAGGGCGCAGTACTGGCGATGCGCTATCCGAAAGACTTGGACAGGTTCAGGACTTTTTATGAGGTTGCAAAAGAAAGCGGAAGGAAGCTTGTCGTTTCCGCAAAGACTGCTTACCTTCTGCGCGCACTGCGTGGCGACGAGGGGCTGCCTTTGCCCGATCCGTTTTCGGATGGGAATATTGCAGTTTATTCAAGAGAGATGCTTCGCTACGAGTCTTGGGAGGAGGAGATGCGCAGCAGGTGCATTGGGGTGGAGTGGGTGGCTGAAAATCAAGGGGAGGTGATTTGGGAGCTTGATTTTGCCCAGCTTACTGAATTGATTGACGCAAAGCCTGAGCGGGGCGGAGTGTGCATCCACTCCATGAGCGAGCCTTTTGAGGAGGACCCGCTTTCGCAGCTGCAGGATGATGTGCTGAGGAACTGGCTTGGGAGGTTTGGGATGGAGCACTGCCAGCTTCACGCTTCCGGACATGCCAGCAGGCAGGACATTGAGGGGATGATAAAGACCATCAAGCCGAAGCGGCTTATTCCCATCCACACCCAGAAGGCAGAGGAGTTTGGGAAGATGCACCCCCGCGCCATCATGCCGGAAAAGGGGAAGAAGATTGAGTTGCGCTAAATTCCAACGGCATCCCGCTCTCCCCACATTTTTAACTGGGAGATTAACTATTCTGTGAAGTGAATTCCATGGCAGACTGGTATCGCGACAGGAAAGGCTATCCGCGCTTTTTGGACTGAGGCGAGCTTGTGCATCGCTGGAAGGCGGAAAAGAAGCTTGGAAGGAAACTGCGACCTGGCGGAGTGGTCCACCACAAGAACAGCTGCAAGACGGACTACATTGATGACAACTTATATGTTTTCAAAAGCCAGCGGCAGCACTGGAAGGTGCATAAGAAGGAATGGATGGTAAGTATGCGAACAAAAAAGGATTTTGAAAATAAATACCAATATAAAGTTGGATTTACTAAAATATAGTTGGTAATATGAAAATTTTGACACCTTCGAGGAAGCTTGAGGATGGAGAAATTCTTGGAGTCAAGCCAGGCTCCCCCATCGTTGCTTGTGTTATTCTGATGGCTTGTGTTATTTGGATGATAATAATCTATCATTTGTTAGTCCAGATGATAACGATTGCTTTTGACTTTATTTATGGCGAACAGGTCGTGGATCAGACATTGCAAAGTATTTCAACTCACCCCCTTTACGAAACAGACCCTGCCCAAGCCATAATGGATTGGGAGCAATCGCATTTCCGATCTCCTTATAGCGAAAATAAGCGGTCTAACATTTGGTCATTGGAGAGTATCGCTCAAATTTTTAGTCTTGTGAAAATAAATGACTCATATCAGCTGTTTATTCGCAATGCTCCATATTCATGGAAAATATATGCTGGTCTGGCTAATTGTGGAGAATATTCGGAGATTTTTGTATATTTGATGAATAAGAGTGGGGTTAAAGCAAGAACCGTAAGTGTGCCTGCCGAGGATCATTCTTGGGCGGAATATTATAATGGAAGTCAAAAAGTTGTTGTTGAAACTTCTGGCGGTTATGTTATCAGCAACACAACCAAATTTGCACAAGAAAAAAACTGGTCATATATTATCAGTAGAGATCTATTCGACACTTCGGACATTTTAGATGTTAGCGATGAATATATAACAAGAGGAAACTTGACAGTTAGGGTTTTTGAGGACGGAAACCCGATTAATGGTGCTCAGGTAACTATCCTAAGTCCTTTTTTGATGCAAAATATTCCATCCAGATATCAAGAACCATTTATAGTTTTGTCAAATCCTACAAACTCGAATGGAA
>JAOAJL010000018.1 GCA_026414185.1 Microcaldota archaeon
GTATGTCGGAGGCTGCATGCTGCCCGTCGGCATCCATTATGACGATGAAATCCGCCTCCGCTACCGCACGGCTAACACAGAGCCCCAACCTCTGTCAGCACGACTATAAATTTAAAAGAATAAAAGAAAGTGCAGTTTAGGCTGTTTTATATGAAAATCGTTGTTATAATCCAGGCAAGAATGGGCTCAACGCGCCTTCCTAAGAAATCCCTTATGAGAATAAGCGGAAAGCCCATGATATGGCACGTTGTCAATCGCGTAAAAAGAGCTAAGAGGGTTTCCTCCGTTCTCGTTGCGACCACCACAAATAAAGAAGACCAGCCTTTAGTTTCATTTTTAAGGAAAAATAAAATAGCTGTTTACAGAGGAAATCCGGATGATGTGCTGGAGCGATACTACTATGCTGCAAAGGAAGTCTCCGCAGATGTCGTTATTAGAATAACAGGAGACTGCCCTCTCGTAGATCCGAAACTTATAGATAAAGCAATAAGAATCTTTGAGTCTGGTGATTATGATTATGTTGGGAATACCAACCAACCTTGGATGGACGGATTTGAAGTTGAAGTTTTTAGCTTTTCAGCTCTGCAGAAGGCATACCTGTCAGCAAAACTCAAATCAGAGCGCGAGCACGTGACTCCCTATATAAAAAAGAAAAAGACGTTCAAAAAATTCTTTATAAAAAACGACCCTCGGCTTTCAAGCGTCCATTGCAGCGTGGACAGAAAAGAAGACTTATTGTTTGTCAGGCGAATAATTAGGGAATTAGCAAAAAAGAATATGAAAGAAGATTTTACTTATTTGGATGTGATTAAAGTTCTCAACGAACATCCAAAAATTCTCGAAATTAACAAAAACAGCATAATAAACGAGGGATATTTCAAGTCGCTTAGTGAAGATGAGATATACGCAGTTTGATTTTCTGTCCTCGCCTTCTTCTTTGCAGCCGCTTTCTTTTCCATAGTGCGCCTCAAACTGCGTATTTTGCCATCACTTTGAGCATCGCCTTGAAGATTGCCCATTCCGCCTTAAGTCGCTTTCCCTCCGCAAAGCGCGGTGCGTCCCGCCTGCGCCTTATCGTTATGGGGACTTGCGCAACCCTAAATCCCGCGCGCTTTGCTGCGAACATGAACTCGGTTGCCACGCTCCCGATTGAGTCAAAGTAGCCGATTTTGCGGTAAACATCTGCGCGGAATGCCTTGAAGCCGCAAAGAGGGTCCTCTATGCCTGCCTTGAGGCGCGAAAAAAGGCGGAAGAGCCTCTCGGAATAGCGGATGCGGTAGGGGCGCACGCCGATTGCGGCATCCGCCTTCCCAGACAGGATTGGCGCAAGCATCCTCGGTATGTCGGAGGCTGCATGCTGCCCGTCGGCATCCATTATGACGATGAAATCCGCCTCTAAAGCCGCGTGTCTCACTCCGAGATTGAGGCTTTCTGCATAGCCAAGGTTGGAAGAGTTCCTTATCACTTGCGCCCCTGCCCTGCGCGCCACAGCACCTGTCCCGTCAGTGGAGCAGTCGTCAACCACAATCACCTTTCCGTATTTTTTGGCGCCGCGCACGACGGAGGCGATTGATGCCGCCTCGTTGTAAGCAGGTATCACTATCGCTACCTTTCGCCCTGCCAAGAGAATCACTTCCAAACCGCGCCACGCTTGGCGCACTTAGCGCAAATCAAACCTTGTCCCAGGTGATTGGCTCTCCTGCCTTTATGTTCTTTTGCGCAACCCTGCCAACCACCACATCAAAGTATTTCGGAAGCAGCCCGTGCCAGGGGCGCAGGATGGCAAGCATCTGCGCAGTTATCCGAGTCCCCTTCTTGATGTCTCTGGCGGCGAAGATGCTTCTCCTCTGGACAATCTTGGTTTTTTCCTCGCTGGGGTATATCTTTTTCACAGGGGAGCCAAGCGCCTTCTCCGCGTTCCTGACATCCCGCACCATCTGCGCAAACTCCTGTGCATCAAGGGCAAAGGGGTGGTCTGGCCCAGGAAGCGCCTTGTCGTCTGTGAAGTGCTTCTCTATCGCGCAACCGCCCAAGGCAACGGACAGAATAGGCACCACACTTCCAGGAGTGTGGTCGGAATAGCCAACAGGGCAGTCAAATGCCTGCTGCAGCGTCTGCATGGCGCGCACGTTCGCATCTTCAAAAGGCGAGGGGTAGTTGGTGACGCACTGCATAAGCAGAAGCTGGTCGTTGTGCTTGCGGATGGTATTCACCGCCTCCTCTATCTCCGCCATCGTTGATGCTCCAACGCCCATAAAGATTGGCTTTCCCTTCTTCGCTATGTATTCCACAAGCTGCAGGAAGGTCACGTCCCCCGACCCTATCTTGAATGCCGGAACTCCTATCTCGTCAAGCAAATCCACTGCCTCCTTGTCGTAGGGGGCGGAAAAGAAGATTATCCCCTTTTTCTTGCAGTATTCTGCCACTTCCGCATGCCACTGCCGCGGAAATTCCGCCGCCTTATAAACCTCTCCGACAGGCTTGCCCCACCTTTTCTGGAAATCCGCATCGGAGGAGGAGCCGAAAGCCTTCACGTTGATTATCTTCTCAGTCTTAAATGACTGGAACTTTATGGCGTCAGCCCCGCACCTTATCGCAAGGTCAACCATCCTCTTTGCCTTTTCAAGCTTCCCGTCAAAGTTGGAGCCTACCTCGGCTATTATGAATGCCGGCTCGCCTGGACCGACCTTGCGCTTGCCAACCAAGAATCCCTTCGCCATCAATTCACCTTCCGCGAAGCCTTTCCCGATAGCCTTGCTCATGAAGCCTTTTAAAAAGCTCCAGCCCGGCGCGTATCCCAAGAAGCGGCGTGCGCAGAAGCCTTTCCGCCTTGGAAACGTCAAGCGAGCAGTCTGAGGGGCGGACTGCCTTGAGACTCCCAAGCTCGCTCATTTTTGTCGGAACAAGAAGGGCGCTGTCAAATGAAAACAATTCGGCAAACAGCTGCGCAAACTCGTATTTTGACATCCTGCCCTTGCCTGCCACATGCAGGGTGCCGCAAAATTCGTTTTGCGCCAGCTCAAGAAGGGCGTCCGAGAGGTTGTTTGCAAGTATGGGAGAAAAGTAAAAGTCGGTGAATGCGGGTGTTTTGTCGCCTGCGGAAAGCTTGGCATAAAGCCACTCTGCAAAGGAGTGCTTCTGCTGGATGTTGAAGCCGTAGAAGTTTGTGCGCACCACTGCGTGGTTTTTGTGCCTGCCGACAATGCGCTCCGCCTCTATCTTTGTCTTCGCGTAGTAATTGAGGGCAACCGTCCTTTCACCCTCTTTGTGATATGCCTTCTTGCCGTCAAAAACGGAGTCGGTGGAGATGAATATGAGCCGGCTTGAAGCCCGCCTTGCGCATTCCGCCACCCTTGATGTTGCCCCGACATTGACCTGCCAGGCAAGCGCGCGGTTGGTCTCGCAGATATCCACGCTTGTGAGTGCCGCGCAGTGGATTATACAGTGTGGCTTGAAAGAGATTACTGGGGACAGATCGCCTTTCACCAAGTCAAGCCCTATGCCCCGGCAACCCGCGATGTGAAGGGGGTGCTCGTTGAAGCCGGCAAGCACATCGTGCCCTGCCTGTGAGGCGAGGTAAGATAGGTTGCCGCCCAAAAGACCGCTTGCCCCGCTGATGAAGAGCCGCATACAGGGCAAAATGCCCCATCTATGTTTTAAAAGTTAGGGCTTGTTTTTAGTGGTGTGGGAAAGACAAGATTCGTCGCAATAGTGCAGGCAAGGGTTGAAGACAGCGGCCCTCTCCCAAGAAGGATAGTCAAAAGGCTGAATGGAATCACCCTCATAGAGCTCCTTCTTGAGAGGCTGAAGATGGCAGAGGGGCTTGACCAGATAGTGCTTGCCACCACTAAAAGAAAGGAGGACGACGAGCTTGTTGCGATTGCGAAGAAACAGGGGGTGCAGTTTTTCAGGGGAAGCGAGGAGGACCTGCTTGACAGGACATACCGCGCCGCCAAAGCCGCAAAAGCCAACGTCGTCGTGCGGATAACGCCGGACGGTCCGCTCATTGACCCGCAACTGATAAGCGACATGATTGCGGATTTCAAGAGGAAAAAGTGCGATTATCTTTGCAACCGCAAGCCGCCGACTTTTCCAGACGGCTTTGACGTGGAGATATTCACCTTTGCAGCGCTTGAGGAGGCGCACAAAAACGTCCATTACTGGTTTGAAAGAAAGCACGTCACCCCATACATTCTTGAGCAGGCAGGGAAATTCAAAATACGCAATTTCGCTTCCAAGAAGGACTATTCGCAGCTTCGGCTGACGGTTGATTACCCGGAGGACTTTGAGGTAATCAAGGCGGTTTATTCCGCCCTCGGGGCAAAAAAGGGCTTCGGGCTGAAAGAAATAGCCGCCTACTTGAAGAGAAACCCGAAAATCGCCTCGCTCAATTCGCACTACATTCGCGACGAGGGCTATCACCGGGAAATTGCGGAGGTCTTTGGCGAGCCATAGTCTCGCCTCGCAACTTTTAAATTCCACAATCCACCCTATAAACCACGGGATTGCCGTGTTAAGCTCCAAGAAGCAGGAGCAGCGCCAAGCGCTCAAAAAAGACTGGGGGATGGGTGCGCGCTGCGCCTTTGAAAAGGACGGGCACAAGCTCAAGGACATAATTGAAAAGCTCGGCGAAGGGCAGTTCAGCAAATACGGCTACACGATAAAGTTTGAGCTTGGCATCCCAAGCTGCAACAATACCGATTGCCCCTACAACAGAATATTCGGCGCAGACCCTGATGCAAAATACTCCAAGAGAAACGAGGGCGGCATACCATACTGCACAAAGGTTTTTGATGAGGGCATCATCAAGTGAAGCCCCCTGCGTTTTAAACCCTTGTTTTTCTAATTTTTCCCTGTGCCGACGTGGCAGCCCGACTGGAACTTCGGTTCCACTGGTCTGCCCCGAAGCGCACTCCGTGCCGACGTGGCAGAACCTGGTAATGCGCCAGACTTGAGACCCTGTCGGGTGAGAAATCTGGTGCCCTTCGGGGCTTAGGAGTTCAAATCTCCTCGTCGGCGCTCATATTCATTCGCGCCTTCCTCGGTTTGGAACGGCGGACCGTTCCAAAACTGTCGCAAACTTCCAGTTTGCTCCATCTCCTCCTCAGCGCTCATATTCATTCGCGCCTTCCTCGGTGCTTACGGAACCGCAGTTCCGCGATATCCCCACGCCCAAAAAAGCAAAGGATATTATGGATGTATGCCAATAGTTTACGGTGTTTTTATGGTTGAGGC
Source organism: Microcaldota archaeon (assembly GCA_026414185.1). Classification (GTDB taxonomy): domain Archaea; phylum Micrarchaeota; class Micrarchaeia; order Anstonellales; family Anstonellaceae; genus UBA10161. The sequence continues at coordinate 5,236 of JAOAJL010000018.1, forward strand.
GCAACTCAAAAAAATGAGCTTTGATTTAGGGCAAATCCCAGCTCTCCTTGGACCTACGGCCGAGGAATACGTTCGTGAGCTTCGCAAACATCGGGGTGAAATATACGAAAGCGGAAAGATGGACTGCGTCACACTGCCATACATGGCCCTGTCAGAAATTTACTCGCCCTTCAAATCAAAAATAAGCAAAAAAGACTTCTACAACGGCGGCAGGTTTCTTTCTTGGCTGGATAAAAACGGCGTAAGTCCAAAATTAGTAAGCTCAAGCGACTTATCATCAAGTGTAAGCCACGGAGATATCATAATGCGCGTTGAGCAGGCTACAACATCAGATTTAGACAAACACTACAACGCAGATGACTACGCGTTTTATTTCGATTCAAGAGGAAAGCTCCACATCCTAACTTCCAAGGAAGAGGCGCAAAATGCGATTAAGAGTGGAAAAAAAGTTTACGTCTGCAAGCACTACCTTACTGCGGCTACAGATGATGGAAAAACAGTCATCCACGCCTCCAGCCTAAAAGGAAAGGTGGTTGAGCAAGACATTGACAGCGATTACCTACAAAGCAAAACAAACAAGAAAAGCAAATATGTGATTGTGCCCTTCAAAGCTTTTTCAGATGTCATTTAGTCGGTCGCCTTGGTGCGCTTTCCCCATTCCACAATAAGGGCGTGAAACTCGTTGAAAAGACGAAAGTCGCGCGGAAGGTTTTCCTCAAAAAACCCCTTTATCTTCTCGTAGCTCTCATTATGCAGGCGGCTTCCTTCCGCTTTCAGAAGCCTTCTTGTGTAGGCGTCCACCACAAATTCCGGCTTTTTGTAGGCGTAAAGCAGGATTGAATCGGCGGTTTCAGGACCGATGCCCCAAAGAGAAAGAAGCTCCGCGCGTTCCGGCACTCTCCCTTTCAGCTTGGCATAAAACCGGCAAAAAACCTTCAGCTTGCGGGCTTTCTGGTTGAAGTAGCCCGCCGGCTTTATCGCGGCTTTAAGGGCAGAGGGCGAAAGCGAAAGTATTTTTTGCGGGCTTAATGCGCGCAGCCTGCGCAGGTTCGCAATAGCCCTGGCAGCACCCTTCCAGGAGGTGTTTTGTGTGAGTATGGCGCCAGCGCAGATTTCAAACCTCTGGCTTTCGTTTTCCGGCATTGAATAATTCCCAGGGCGGTATCTCATCTTCCCCCTCTCGTAGAGGGGCCACCAGCCCTGCGGACCGTAAGCCGCAAGAAGCCTCCTGTATACCTGGCGAAGCCTCTCTTTCTTCATCGTTTTTAAATCCGCCCGACAGATTAATAGGTTTGTGCCCCTGTAGCTCAGCGGTAGAGCGCCAGTTTCGTACGAGAAACCCCTGGGATTTCCTCGGCGGGTTTTTGCGTTACCTCCTCCTTGGAGGAGTCCAAAAGTAACGGCCGTCCGAAAAAACTGGATGTCGAGGGTTCGATCCCCTCCGGGGGCTTATTGAGCCCTACCTCCCCCTCTCCTGCATTTGCAATGCCTGTTCGCGATATTTTTGCAATATTGTATGTTTTTCCACTTTTATAAACACATTATTTTTTATTCCCATGCACCCAAAACTACCACTATGGCGCCGGTTGAGACGCTCTCTTGCCAGCAACAGCCGAAAAGCCAGGCTCTAAAGAGGGCACTTCGCCCCATCCGGACATTCGTGCGCCACGCCTTGCCTTTCGCAATCGCCGCTTTTGCCGCAACTTACACCCAGACCGTGCCGAATCAATTCAAGGCAACCCAGCCGCTTGTCTCGGTCGCGGTGCGGGACAGCACTCAAAAAAGCGCCAAAAACGCCTGCAAGGCAGAGGTTTCAGAGGCTTTCAGGCAGGTTCCTGTGCTGATGTTCCACGGCTTTGAAAACACTCCTAAGAAGAAATGCAACATAACGCCCGACGAGTTCCGCCTCATCCTACAAGAGCTTTATCAGAACGGCTTTTTCGTGATTTCCGCCAAAGAGTTTGCAGAAGGCGACTTCTCCCGCGTGCCTGAGGGAAAAAAGCCGGTTCTTCTGACTTTTGACGACGCGCGCCCCACCCAATTCAAGTATTCAGACGCAAGCGGCAGCAAAATAAGCAAAGACTGCGCCCTCGGCATCCTGCTTGATTTTTTCTCTTCCCACCCTGACTTTGGATTCGGAGGGTTGTTTTTCGTGACATTCGGCACAGGCAATTTCGGGGATGAGGCGCAGGTGGGCCAAAAGCTCAAGCACCTTCTTGAGTTGGGCTTTGAGATAGGCAACCACACGGTCAGCCACCCGCTTTTCGGCAAGATAGGCTATGAGCGGGCGGCAAAGGAGCTTGCAGCCTTTGACTCCCTTGCCGCATCTTATCTTGGGCAACAGGCGCTTCAAGTGCGGTTTTTTGCCTACCCCGGCGGCTCATTTGCGCGCAATCCAGAAGTTGCCTCCCTGATAAACAGCAAATTTGACTGCGTTTTTGACGCCAAGGGCGGAATAGCGCCAAGCGCATACTCGCCTGATTATGACCCAAAGAGGATTCCCAGGGTGGAAGGCACGCTTTCAAACGTCCGCCTCATAATCGCCTCCATGCGTTAGCTTTTTAATCTGCCATCATTGAATAACCCACTATGGCAAGGAAAATCAGGGTTTCGCCACATCACGCAAAGGAGAGGATAGCCTACGGCATTTTCATCTCCGCTCTTGGCTGCCTGTGGCTTGCCGCGGAAACGGGCTTAATCCAAACCTCGGTGCCAATCGGACCCGTAATAATCATCATCCTCGGCTTCACCATGTTTTTGCCGTGGCTGAAAGACAGCTGAGCTGATGGCAATGATTTTGGTGTTTGAGCTTCCGCTTTCAGACAAGCCAAAGCTGACCGCCGTCCTTGAGGCAGACCCCTATGGCGAGAAGTCATTCTCAAGAAACGGCTACAAGATAAAGGAAGGCGCGCAGGTTGGGCTTGCAAGCGATAGGCTCTTTCTTTACCTCAAATGCACCGAGGAGTTCGCCAAGTTTGCAAAGGAAAAGCTTGCCGGGCTTGCGGCTGAGGCAAAGGCGGAAGACGCCGCAAAGGTCTCAAAGGCGATTGAAGAGGAGGAATCCAACGCGGAGATAGGCTTTGGCTCCATATTCGGCACAGAATAAGTCCCTCCTCACTTTCCAATCGCCTTTTATCTCCTCCTGCCGTTTCTTTTTGCGCTATGAGGAAATCGAGGTATTGATGAGCCCCTGCCCCGAAGCAGGGGCGATGATTTGGATCTTGAGCTCTGAGCAAATGGCGCTGCGCCAGGCGCCAAGCTTAGCCTAAAAAACCTTGTCTTCATTGGATTGGCGAGGTGAATTGATGAAGCAATATTTGATGGTGGCATTAGTCTGTGCCATACTACTGTTTGGCTGCACAGGCTCAATGCCAGAACAGCAAAGTCCGCAAGGACAACCGCAAAGCAAAAGCCAAGTGCAGCAATCCCCCTCTCAAAATCAGGGCGCAGGCGCCGCCACCTCTTCCGGCACATCGGAAAACCAGCCTGCCAAAAAAAGGTCCGAGTTCAAGGCGTTCTACGACCTTTATAACGAGCCAAGCAGAGGCATGGGCGTATCAAAGATGGCAATCTACCAAAAGGGCTCCACAAAGCAAAGGATGGACAGCGAATTTGAAGGCATAGAAAGCCGGATCTACATCCTTGACAAGTTCTTTTACGCCTGCACCAAGCAGGGCGGAAGCTGGACATGCATCAAGATGGAAACCAAGCCGGAAAGCCCCGACCCGCTTGATAAAGCCATGGAGGGCGGCGATGACTTCCGGCTGGTTCCTGACGGCACCATGCAGATAGCAGGAGCGACTGCCACCTGCTATAAAGTTGAAGGCGACAAAAAGACAATCCAATACGGCCGCTTCTGCCTCTCGCCCGAGGGCGTGCCGCTCTATGAGAAAGTCGTGACTTCAGGGCCTTCCGGCACCTTCACCACCGAGCTGAAAGCCACAGGCTACTCAACAACAGTTTCCGAGTCGGACTTTGAACTGCCCGCCAGCCCAACCTCAATGCCGTCTTATGGCGGCTACGGGGCGCAGACGCCCCCGAACATCGGCGGCTCTGGCGCGCCAACGGGCTCTGGCTCCTGGGAGGAGGGCTCGGAAGGCGGGGAAACGCAGGGCAAAGGACCGAAAGACTGCGGCATCTGCCAGATGATTGCCCCTGACAATCTCCAGGAGTGCCTCAAAAATTGCGAAGGATCGCCCTGACGAAGCCCACGAGCGGCTGCGGGCGTTCCATTTCTTTTTTATTTTTTGAAACATTATGTTTCATATGGAACATCAATTTTTAAGCAGGTTCGGGACAAAACTCAGGTGATTCTTATGGCAGGCAAAAGGCTGTGGGGAGGAAGATTCCGCAAGGGGCAGTCCGAAGAGCTTTTCAGCTTCTGCTCGGGGCAGGATGTCTTGCTGGATGCCAAGCTTTTGCTCTACGACATTGAAGGCAGCATGGCGCACGTGTGCATGCTTGCCAAGCAGGGCATAATCGCAAAAGCTGAGGCAAGGCATATCCTCAAGGCGCTTTTGCTTTTGCATGCCAGGGCGCTTGGAGGGAAGTTTTCCATCCAGCCGGATTGCGAGGATGCCCACAGCGCGGTTGAGGCGGAGGTTACAAAAATCACGCCTGCTGGAAAGAAAATGCACACCGCGCGCTCAAGAAACGACCAAATCTGCCTTGACACGCGGCTTTACATGCGGGATGCCATAAACGAGCTGTCAGCCGGGCTTATTGCCTTGCAGAAGGCTCTTGCGGACCTTGCGGCAACAAAAGACTGCCCTCTGCCCTCCTACACCCACACGCAGGTTGCCCAGCCGGCTTCAGTCGCTTTCTGGGCGCATGCGCACTGGCAGGAGATAGAAAGGGACTTGGAGAGGCTTTCCCAGCTTTATCAGAGAGCAAATGAGAACCCGCTTGGCGCAGGCGCAGTGGCTGGGACTGGCTGGCAGATTGACAGGCAATACACAAGCAGGCTTCTTGGGTTTTCAAAAGCAACCGAAAATCCGATGGACACTGTTTCGGCAAGGGGGGAGCTTGAAGCGGAACTCCTTTCCTGCCTTGTCCTTGCCATGAACCACTGCGCCAAGATGGCAGAGGACGTGATACTGCTTTCAAGCAAGCGGCTCGTGATTCTGCCGGACGAGTATTCCACCGGCTCCTCAATGATGCCGCAAAAGAAAAACCCTGACCCGCTGGAGCTTGTGAGGGCAAAGGCGGGCAGGGTGCTTGGGCTTTACGTGATGGCTTGCGCAGTGATGAAAGGGTTGCCCTCAGGCTACAACAAGGACACGCAGGAAACGAAGTTCGCCCTCATTGACGGGGTGGAAACCGCCCTTGCTTCCTTTTCCATCCTCTCCAAGATGCTGCCCCTGCTTGAGTTTGACAGGAAGAGGGTTTTGCAGGAGCTTGAAGAAGGGTTTGCCTGCGCAACCGAGCTTGCGGATTTGCTTGCCAAAAAAGGAATGCCATTCAGGGAGGCGCACGAGGCGACAGGCAGGATTGTGAGGGAGTGCATCGCAAACGGGAAGTTCCTCTCGCAGCTTTCCGCAGAAGAGGTTTTCAGGATTTCAAAAGTCATGGTGACGCAAAAAGAGCTGCAAGCCGCCCTTTCGGCTGACAAGGCGGCAAGGTTCTCCTCAATCTACAAAATCCCGAAAGCCTCCAAGCACGGCGCCATCCTCCAAAAAAGGCGCAAGGCTCTTGCTTCTGCCCACGCCCTCCTGCTCTCAGAAGTGAGGAGAATAACCGGCTGAAAGCCCCTGCCGCCTTTGCGGAGCTGCGGCGCGATAGGGAACTATTTTAATTCTGCTTTTGGTATTTTGGAGCATGCCAGCGGCAGGCGGGGCTCAGAAGCAGGCGCCATCCATCCCGGCATCAAAGCAGATAGCTGTGCCAAGCGATGAGTTTGCGGCGCTGAAAAAATCCCTTGACCACATTGACTCCTGGGAGATGTCCCCAAACAAGTGGGGCGACATCCAGATAATCTACAGCGGTGCTGGAAGCGAAAAGCAGGCGCGCGCCTTTATCAAGGCAATTGAGCTTCCGACGCCTGAGATGTAGTTGATTTCATGACAGACGAGCTTGAAGACCAGATGATTGCAAAAACCGAGCAGTTTGTGGAGGAAAAGAAGGGCGATGAGGCGGTGCAGGAGGCGACCGAGCTTGCCCAGATAGACCCGAAAGACGCAATTGTCTGGTTTGTTAAGGGCAAGGCGCACTACGTTGATTTGCAGTTTGAGGAGGCGCTTGCCTGCCTTTCCAAAGCCGCGCAGATTGACAGGCAGAAGCCGGAGATTTGGCATATGATGGGCTATGTCCTCATCTCGCTCAACCGCCTTCAAGAGGCGGAAGAGGCGCTTGCCTACGTCAAGGCAACCCAGCCGACCAACACGGAGGCGGTCTGCGCCCTCGGCATCGTTCAGGTCATGCAGGGCAAGGCTGAGGAGGCGCGCAAGAACTTTGAGGTTGCCATGGCGCTGGACAAATCCCTCTCAATTTCAATGCTTGAGCATTTCCACGACAAGTATTTTGCCATCTCAAAAACAACCGACTCGCGCACGAAGGCGATGATTGAGAGGCTCCTTGAAACGCTGAAAATAGTGCGTTAGCTAAAACCCAAGGAAGCTTTTTGCCGCCCAGATTACAAGCAGCGCCCCAACCAGCCCCTCCCCAGCAATTACCCCGCCAGCAACAAGCCTCCAGAACTCTGTTTTTTTTGCCCTGTCCGCCAAATAGCGCAGGACGCCCCCTACAAAAAGCGGGAAGGAAAGCGACATGGGCACATAAAGCCCTATCCCAAATGCCACTGCTATTGCCCCCACCCCAAGCTTCCAGCAAAGAAGGGTGAAAAGCAAGCCAGCCAAAGCCCCGCCAAGGAGGTAATGCGAAGCGCTGTCTGCGCGCGCCACTTCCCTTACCGCCACTGCCTGCGGGGCGGGGAATTCTTCTCCTCCGAACCCCGCCTGCGCGAATGAGGAGATGAGAATCCCCATCGCAAGGGAGGCGGAGAGCACCCCTACCACTTCCCCTGCAAGCTGGTGCTGTGGCGGGGTTTTGAGCAGGTATCCTGTCTTGAAGTCCTGCATGGCGTCCCCGGCTATGCCTGCGGCGATGCAGACCACTGCGGTCAGCAGGACAAGATGCAGCACGCCAAAGCCGAAGAGGAACTTTGCGGCTAAAAGAAGAATCATTGCAAATATCTCCATCGGGTCAACGTTCATTTCCCCGGTTATCCTCGCCCCTGCGGCTGCCATCAGGAATGCGCCGAGCATGGCGAGGATAGCGGCTGGAAGCGACAGGTCAAAGGCATAGATAAGCAGCAGTGCCGCAAAGAGTATGCCAAGCGCGCTTAGCCTGCCTGAGCCTGCCTTTCCGTAGTATTCCGCCGCCCTTTTTGCCATTGGAGCCACAAGAAAGGCAAGGTAGGCAAGAGCCGCTCCCATCACAATGCCCGCCCCTAAAGGAGCGGCAATAGCTCCCCTTGCAGCCTGCTCGCTTTGCGCCAAGCCGGAAGAGACGGCATAGGGGAAAAGCAGAAAAACAGAGGCAAGCGCTCCTGCAAACCAGGCAAGCGTGAAGCGCAGCCCTATTAGAAAGCCGCCGGCGTATGGGATGAGAGAATGCTGGAAAGCAAACGAATAGAGCCTGGCTGATGCCTCCCGCGCGGCTGCAAAAAAAGCGCCGACGCCGAATGCGCCTGCCAGCGCAACAGCCTGCTTGCCCCCGCTGTCCCCTGCTTTGATTATGGCAGCCGCCGCAGTGCCGTCCGCGTAGGCAAGCTTTTCCCTGACTATCATCTCCTCGCGAAGCGGGTAGACGAACAAGACCCCCAAAAGCCCGCCGGCAAGGCACACCAAGACCACATCAGTCTGGCTTACAGGCAGCCCGAGCATGTAAAGAGCGGGTATGGTGAAAATGACTCCCGCCGCAAGCAAGCCGCCGGTTGAGGCGGTAGTCTGCATGACGTTGGTCTCGCTGCTTCCTCCCCAGCCCAAAGCCCGGCAAATCGCAAGGCAGGCTACCGCCGTGGTTACCATAGGCCAATAAACCCCGCCCACCTTCAGCCCTGCGTATGACGAGTAGAGCGCTACCAGAACAGAAAGGAAAGCGCCTACAAGAAGCGCCCTCCAGGGAAAACCGTCCTTCCGCATCAACCATTCCTCTTCCGACAGCTTATATATACCTTATCGTATGAAAAGAAACGGTTTGGGATTTCGCCAAGCCGAGTTGGCAGAGAGGCTATGCACCCCGCTGCAGACGGGGTTAGGGGGGTTCGATTCCCTCACTCGGCTTTCAGCCTCAAACGAACAGCCACAAACCCCCTGAAAATAAGAAAGAGAAAACACCCTTAGCCCGAAGGCTAACCAATCGTCCGCAATCCTTGTTTTGCTGAAACTACTTTTCTAACAGACCTAGCATATGAGATATGGATGGACGAGCAGGAGTAGCAATCCTTGTTTTGCTGAAACTACTTTTCTAACGAATTTCCCGACCTCGTGGTCGGGAGGAGCGGGAGGTAGCAATCCTTGTTTTGCTGAAACTACTTTTCTAACAATTTAATAAGGCGATTGAACAAATGCCCGCAGAATTGGTAGCAATCCTTGTTTTGCTGAAACTACTTTTCTAACGAAGCTCCCCGTCTTTATAAAAAGACATGGGGACTTGTAGCAATCCTTGTTT
>JAOAJL010000019.1 GCA_026414185.1 Microcaldota archaeon
CCGCGCTTTGCGGAGGGAAAGCGACTTAAGGCGGAATGGGCAATCTTCAAGGCAATGCTCAAAACGAAGTGCAGAATATGAGGGGGGTTTGGCAGAAATATCGCCCTGGGCTTTGCCCAAATGCCGAGTATCTGCAGCCACGCATGATACAGATGAAGACAAACTACTGGGATGCTGAGGAGGCAAAAAGACAGGCGCGCATATTGGAAAAGACTGTGAGGGAATTCAAGCCTTCCTAGTTGCTGCAAAAAGCGCTACGATGAAAGCGGCTAGCGAAACAAGATAGAACAGCCCGCCGAAATTCTCGGACTGATACTTCAGCACGAGCGTATGGTTTCCCTCTCCAGCACCAGCGCGGAGCTGCAAAAAGCCGATTCCGCCCTTTTCAACAGAAACCTCCTTTCCATCAAGCCAAGCCTTCCAGCCCGGAAAGTAGCTTTCGCGCACAAGAACGCTTTGCATCGGACCGCTGAAAAAAACGGATATTGCGCCAGAGCCCTTCTCATAAGGCAGCCGCTGCCCGCCATCCCCCTCTGCGTATGGCTTTGCGCCCAGAACAAGATAGCTTGACGCCTTTTCCGCCTCGCTTTCTTTCACAAGGCATTGCTGCCTTTCTGCGAAAGCAATCACCTCTGGAAATTGCTTGCTGACAAAAAGGTGGTCTGCGCCGGTCTGCACAAGCTTTCCGCAGAATTCTGCCTCCTCTCCGCCAAGCGTGCACTCCTTCATCACCTGCGTGGTCATCTTCCCCAGCAGGCTCAAGCCCGAAATGATTTCCTGAAAGCTTCTTGGGCGAGAACAGCCAAATGACAAACCTGCGTCCCACTCTCTCCTTGGTTTGGCTTCTGTGAACCAGCCCCAGTAGTTCTCTTTGCCATAAAAAGGGATGAGGTAGGTGTCGTAAAGAAACGAAGCCGCATCTGTCCTTCCCTCGCCTGCTGAGGAAAGAAAGTAGCCCTGCGGGAGCAGAAGCGCGCGGGAAGCCGTCCTTTCGGCAGCCCATTTGGCAAGCTCCCTCGCCTCTTGCGGCACATACGAAGGTGCTGCAGAAAGAAAGGAGAGCGCCATCAGGAGAATGAGCGCGCAGGCAAGAAGGTCAAAAAGCCTGTTTCTGCCAAATGCCGCCCCAACCAGAATGGAAAAAACAATCGGAACCACAAGCGGCAGCTTGACCCCCGCCTGCCCGGCAAGCGGAAGGAAAAGCGCCCAAGCCAAAAACCCAAAAAAAAGCAGGGCTGAGAAAAGGACAAGCCTTTGCCTGTTTGCATTCTGGCTTTTTTGCCTCCCCTCACGCCAGAGCACAACTGAGGCGGCTGTTGCCAAAATTGCCGCCAAGCCAACCATGGCAAGCGAGTAGTAGTTCAGGAAAGGCATGAAACTGCGCGCAAAGGGGGCGGCGGCAAGCAAGGCAAGCTGGGCAAGAGGAAGCGAAAGCAGGCTTGGCGCTGGGTCAGATATGGCGCCGCTGAAAGCAAGCGGGATTGCGAAGAAGGAAACCATAAGGGCGCAAAGCAGGCAAACTGACGCCAGCCTTTTTGCCGATTCAAAAAAGGGGGCAAAGACAGCTACATATGCCGCTGCGACAAGCAGTACGGCAAGGGGGATGAAAAGATGGGAGAGAAACGACAGGGCAAGAAAAATTGCGGCTGCCGCCAGGTATCGGAAGCCCTTTTCGGAAAGTGAGCGCAGAAAGAAGGCAAGGAAGAAAATTGAGAACGGGAGGGCAAAAATTGCGGAAAGCACGCCGCCATGAAGGTAATGCTCAAAGACAGGGGCGAGCGAAAAGAGATAAAGCGAGACTGCCTTCTGCCTCCTGCCAAAGCCGAAGCTTTCGGAAAGAAAAAAGAATGATGCCGGAAGCAGGAAAAAGCCGGCTGCAAAGACGAGCTTGTATGCCGCCTCAATGCCAAAAAAGCCGGAAAGAAACGCCCCTAAGGCGTGCGGGATGGGTGGGTACTGGACAAGAAGGGGATGTCCGGCATACCACCACCGGTTCCAGCCCCCAAGCCCCTCGCTTGCAATAAGCCAGATTTGAAAGAGGTGGGTTGATGCATCCACCCCGCCAGGCATGTGCGGGTTTGCGAAGCTAAGAAAGAGGCGTATTGCGTAAAAAAGAGTGCAGACTAGAAGGGAAATTTTCGGCTCTAAAAGAAAGTCGGAAAGCCGCGTTTTTTTCATTCCATCTCCCTTATGCCCTCTCAATATTGTTTTAAAAGCTTGCCAGCCCATTTCAGAGGGAAAATGCGTAAAAGAGGGGTCATATGGCAGACGTCTTCAAAGGCAAGGTCGTGCTCATCACAGGAGGAACGGGCTCGTTTGGACAGAAAATGACGGAGGTTCTGCTTTCCAAGCACGCCCCTTCGGCAATCCGCATATACTCGCGGGGGGAGCTCAAGCAGGTTGAGATGGAGCGCAGGTTCAAATCCGACAAGCTGCGCTTCTTCATAGGCGATGTGCGGGACAAAAGGAGGCTTGCAAGGGCGCTAAACGGAGTGGACATAGTCATCCATGCTGCAGCCCTAAAGCACGTTCCTGTGGCGGAATACAACCCTGCAGAAGCGGTGAAAACAAACATACTGGGTGCAATGAACCTCGTTGATGCGGCAATAGACAACGGCGTTGAGAAGGTCATTGCCCTTTCTACCGACAAAGCGGTCGCGCCTGTGAACCTGTATGGAGCAACCAAGGCGGTGATGGAGAAGCTCATCATACAGGGAAATGTATATTCTGGCTGGAAAGAAACGCGCTTTTCCTGCGTGCGCTATGGGAACGTGGTGGGCTCATCAGGAAGCGTGGTACCTCTTTTCCTAAAGCAGCGCGAGGAAGGGCTGATAACCATAACTGACGAGAGAATGACGCGCTTTTGGATAACCCTGGGGCAGGGAGTTCAGTTTGTCATCAACTCGCTTTCTTTGATGAAGGGCGGCGAGATATTCGTGCCGAAAATACCAAGCATGCGGGTAGTTGATTTGGCGGATGTTATAGCGCCGGGCGTGAAGCGGAAAATAATTGGAATCCGCCCGGGTGAGAAGCTTCACGAGGTGCTTCTTACTTCTGACGAGGCGCGGCATGCGAAGGAATTTGACGGCAGCTTCATCATTGAGCCGGAATACAAGTTCTGGGACGCAAATGTGCATGCAAGCGGAAAGAAGCTTCCGGAGGGTTTTGCCTATTCAAGCGACAAGAATACGCAATGGCTCAAAAAAGAGGAGCTTCGTAAATTGCTTGTTGAGCAAGGTTTTCTTGCCTGAGCAGGTATCTTTATGCCGAAAGATGCCCCCCTGCTTCCCTATGGCCGCCAGTCAATCAGCCCTGCGGACATATCCGCCGTCTGCTCTGTCCTAAAAAGCGACTATCTGACCACCGGACCCAAGGTTGCCGAGTTTGAAGCTTCCCTCTGCTCATTCACTGGTGCAAAGCACGCGGTTGCTGTCAATTCCGGCACTTCCGCCCTTGACATTGCGGTCGCCTCGCTTGGGCTTCCTGAGGGCTCGGAGATAATAACCAGCCCGTTCACCTTCGTGGCAAGCGCAAATGCAATCCTCTACAACGGCTGCAAGCCGGTATTCGCAGACATTGAACCGCGCACATTCAACATAGACCCGAAAGAAATAGAGGGAAAAATCACGGGCAAAACCAGGGCAATCTTGTATGTTGATTACGCCGGCCAGCCATGCAAAATTGAAAAAATCAGGCAGGTTGCAAAAAAGCACCGGTTGATGCTGATTGAGGATGCCGCCCACGCCCTCGGAGCCGAGTACAAGGGAAGAAAGACTGGGACATTTGCGGACCTCACTTGCTTTTCATTCCACCCGGTCAAGCACATAACCACGGGCGAGGGCGGGGCAGTCCTTACGAATTCAGACACCCTTGCCTCAAAGCTCCGCATGCTCCGCAACCACGGAATTGACAAAGCACCCTCCCAGCGCGAGGGCTACCTCTATGACATGAAGCTGCTTGGCAGGAACTACCGGATTACGGATTTCCAGTGCGCACTTGGCATCTCACAGATGAAAAAGCTTCCTGTGTTTCTAAAAAGAAGAAGAGAGCTTGCGGAAAAGTATAACAAGGCACTATCGGAGATGCCGCAGGTTCAGCTGCCCGCTGTCCTGCCGCACGCAAAACACGCATACCACCTTTACACAGTCCTGCTCCCAGCAGAAATCCGAGACAGAGTCTACCATCTGATGCGCGGGAGAGGAATCGGAGTGAATGTGCATTACATACCGATTTACCGCTTCAGCTACTACCGAAAATTCGGCATTAAGCCGTCGGAATATCCAGTAACCGAAGAGGTTTTTTCAAGGATACTGACCCTTCCTCTTTACCCTGCGATGAGCGGTGGGGATGTTTTGAAAGTAGTGAAGAGCCTGAAGGAGAGCTTGAAGGAGGCGGAAGGATGAAAACGATGAGAATAGGCGAGCGAAGAATCGGGGGAAGCTCGCCTTGCTTCATCATAGCGGAAATTTCTTGCAACCACAACCAGAGCATGGAAAAAGCGCTTGCTCTGATTGAAGAAGCCGCAAGGGCTGGTGCGGATGCGGTAAAGTTCCAGACCTACACACCTGACACGCTTACGCTCAACTCGCACAAGAGGCACTTCAGGATAAATGAAACTATATGGAAGGGGAAGCGCCTGTACGACCTTTACAAAGAGGCATATACGCCATGGGAGTGGTTTCCTGAACTCAAGCTCAAGGCGGAAAAGAAAGGGCTTGTTTTCTTTTCCACGGCGTATGATGAAACCTCTGTTGATTTTCTTGAAAGGCTGCGCGTTCCGTGCTACAAGGTAGCCTCATTTGAGATAAATCATATCCCCCTCCTGAAAAAGATAGGCAAAACAAGAAAGCCAGTCATCCTCTCATCAGGGGTTGCTACCCTCTCAGATCTCAAGCTTGCAGTTTCCACTCTCCGCAAAGCAGGGACAAAGGAAATTGCCATCCTCAAATGCACAAGCGCCTACCCAGCCCCCTACGAGGAGATGAACCTGCGCACGATACCTGACATCGCCCGCCGTTTCAATGTTGTTGCGGGGCTTTCGGACCACACGCTTGGAACTGCGGTACCTGTCGCCGCAGTGGCGCTTGGCGCCAAGATAATAGAGAAACACTTCATCCACAGCCGCAAGGATGGCGGGCCAGATTCTGCCTTTTCATCAGAGCCGCAGGAGTTCGCAGAGATGGTGAGGGAAGTCCGAAAGGTAGAGCGGATGGGACGGCGAGAGAGTGCTTTGTTCCTGTCCAAGATACCGGAGTTTTCGGTTGTGGGTGGGAAGCCGACCTATAACCCAACCAAAAAGGCAAAAGAACATCGCTTTCTTATGCGCTCAATTTTCGTTTCCGCAAATGTGAAGAAGGGGGAGCGCTTCACAAGAGAGAATATCAAGATAGTACGCCCGGCTTATGGGCTCCATCCAAAACATTATGAGAGGATACTTGGAAAAAAAGCTGCGAGGGATATAGAGGAAGGCACGCCGCTTTCCTTTTCCATGGTGGCTAAATGAGCGTTTCTCTGCGGCCGGCTTCTCATTCCGATATAAGAAAGATTTATGAGTGGAGAAATCATCCATCTGTAAGGAAAAATAGCTTCCAGACAAAAAAAATCAACCTCAGAGAGCACATCGCATACTGGGAGAGAAGGCTGAAGGACAGCAATAGGCATTCCTTCATAATAGTTTCTGGCAAAGACGATTGCGGGCTCCTGAGAATAGACCCTTGTCAGGATGTCCATGAAATCCATATCCTCATAGCACCTGAATACCAAGGTAGGGGGATAGGCGCGCTGGCAGTGGCATTGGCAAAACAAAAAGCCGCTGAGCTTGGAATCCGAAAGCTTATCGCAAGAGTCAAGCCGGGCAACATACCATCTCAGAGGATTTTCCTAAAAAACGGCTTTTCCGGCGGTCCGGAAATCTTTGAATGCAAACTTTAGCCCTGCAAAAATTCAACCAGCTTTTTTCTGTGCTCAAGATAGGCGACCAGCTTTTTGCCTCTCTTTTTTTCCACCCACCTATCCTGTATCTTCCTAAGTTTTACTTCTGCGATTTTCCATCCTGCCTCATTCGCACGTGCAAGAAGGGCAAAATCTATTCCTGCCATATCAGCCCCGTATCTCTTTCTGAACAGACGCGCCTCCCTCCTTAACCGCGCGGCAAGTGCCGCAAACCATCTTCCCCTCATCGCATAAAAGCCGGGGCAGAACTGCGGCAATCGCAAACCGAGAAACTTCCAGCTGTCCTGTGAACCGACTTGGCGGTTGAACTCTGCATATCCCTTGCCGCTTCTTGAGTCGAATGGAAGCCAGCCAGCACAGACATCTGCCTTCCCGCCGATAACCGGGGCAATCACCCTTGGAATGTCCTCCGGCTGATGCTCCAAATCCGAGTCCATCCTCACAAAAATGGTTTTTTCAAGATTCAATCCCATCCTCTTGGCTGCGGCGATGGACAAAGCCATTCCGCGAAGGACAGCGAAAACCGGACCCTTGTTTGTCCTGTTGCGGACAGCGCGCAGGAAGCGGTGTTTTTTGGCAAGAGCCGAAAGTATCTCTTTTGTTGAATCTGAACTGCCGTCGTCCACTACAAGCATTATTTTTAGGATTACACAGTCCTTTTTCAGCTCTTTGGAAACACGACTCACCCTTTCTACAAGCTCTGCAATGCTTTTCTCCACGTTATGGGCAGGGCAGAAAACAATAAGGCTCCACATAAATCTTCATTCGGCACAAAACTTTAAAACACTCCACAGGCATAGTCCCATCAGTGAAAACATGCGATTCCTTGTGGTCGGCTGCGGCTCAATCGGAAGGCGGCACGCAAAAAACCTTCTTTCGCTTGGGCAGGAAGTCTGCGTGATGGACATAGCGGTGGAAAACAGGCGCTGGGCGGAGGAGAATCTGAGTGTTAGGACTTATTCTGAGCTTTCTGAGGCTCTTGCCTCAAAGCCGGATGCGGTTTTGGTCTGCACCCCGCCCTCAACCCATCTTGAGATATCGCTTAGGGCGCTTTCTGCCGGCTGCCACCTGTTCATAGAAAAGCCGATAGCAGACAGGATGGAAGGGCTGGAGAGGCTTGAAATGCTGGCAAAAAGAAAGAATATGGTGGTGCTGTGCGCCTGCAATATGCGCTTTTGCACCGCGATAAGGAAAATAGGCACTATTCTTTCCTCTGGAAAAATAGGGGGCATCATCTACCAGCGGTTTTCATACGGCAATTACCTTCCAAGGCTGAGACCTGCCAATTACAGAGAATATGCCTCAAAAAAAATCGGTGGGGGGATAATCAAAGACTGCATACATGAACTGGACATCGCCTGCATGACGGCGGGGGAAGTTTCCTCTGTGTCCGCAATAGTGGGAAAGGCAAGCAGCCTGCAGCTTGAAACGGGCGATTCTGCAGAGGTTGTCCTGCGCCACAAGAGCGGAGCATTAACTTCATTCCATGCAGACTATTTTCGCCCTACCTACGCACGCAACTATGAATTCATAGGGGAGAGGGGGGCAATAAGCTGGCAAGAAGATGATGGAGGGGCGCAGATAGAAGTGCTCATTGATGAAAACGGGAGCACTCTGGTGCACCGCATCGCAGTGCCGATTGCAGGGTATGAAAATGAGATGTATGTGCGCCAGATGAAACACTTCATCCGCTGCTGCAAGGGAAAAGAAAAGCCAGTCTGTGGCATAAGTGGCGCCGCAGAGGTCCTGAAAATAGCCCTCGCCTCAGAAAAATCTTCGCAAAGAGGGTTGGTGGTTCGGCTCAGGTGAAACGATGGAGGTGAGAAGGACGAAGGTGGTTGCGGTTGTTCAAGCAAGAATGGGCTCAACCCGACTTCCGAGGAAGGTCCTTGCTGAGATAGCCGGCAAACCGATGCTTTACTGGGTAGTAAAGCGCATTCTTTTGAGCAAGAAGGTAAGCGGTTTCATAGTAGCCACTACGAACAAGCAGATTGATGATGCCATAGAAGAATTTGCCAGGAAGGAGGGCTTTCCGATCTACCGCGGAAGCGAAAATGACATTGTAGATAGGTGCTATCAAGCGGCTTTGAAGATGGGCGCTGCTGGAGAGGATTTGATCGTCCGCATAACTGCGGATTGCCCGCTGGTTGATGCAAAACTTCTTGATGAGATGGTTTCAATATTCAAAAAAGGGAGATACGACTTCTTTTCTAATGTAAACCCCCCGACGTTTCCCGATGGGCTGGATATTGAGATGCTTACTTTTGACTGCCTGAGGCGCCTTTGGCAAGCCACCAGGAGAGACCCGTTCCTTGCGGAGTGGTTTAGGACTTACATCGTGCAGAATCCAGACAAATTCAGAATTGGCAACCACACCTACAAGGAGGACTTGTCACGGCTGAGGTGGACTGTGGATGAGAAAGAGGATTTGGAATTCGTTAGGCGCATCTACTCTGAGCTTAGGGAGAAGGGACATAAGTTTTATATGGACGACATACTGCGCCTTATATCTAAAAAACCCCATATTACAAAGATAAACAGCAGGTTCATTCGAGATAAGGCATATATTGATGCGCTTGCAGAAAGGAGCAGGGGTAAGAGGTGAGAGAATGTACCATCCATTTATAGTAGGCGAAAAAGTATATCTGCGCGGGCTTGAAAAAAAAGACCTGGAAGGACCTTATTTCCAGTGGGCAAACGATCCAGAAGTTACCAAATATATGTTTATGGGGCTCAAGCCAAACTACCTTGAGCTCCTGTTAGAAGAGTATGAAAAATCCATTAGGAGCAATAATGAAGTTGTCTTTCTTGTTGTAGACAAGAAAACTGACAAGCCAATAGGCAGCACTGGCCTTTATATGATAAACTGGAACGCGAGAAGCGCAGAATACAGGATTGTCATAGGGGAGAAGCAGTATTGGGGCAGGGGATACGGCACTGAAGTTGCCAAGCTGATTCTTGCCTATGCTTTTGACAAGTTGAATCTGAATAAGATATGGCTTGGGGTGAACGCTGACAACCTCCTTGCCGTAAAATCCTACGAAAACGCTGGCTTTGTGTATGAAGGGAAGCTTCGGCAGGAAATATATCGGAATGGGAGGTACTATGACGCCGTGCGGATGAGCATTCTGAGGGAAGAGTATTATTCGCGAGAGAAGAGAAGGAAATGAGCTGTTGAATGGTGGCGTCGGTTGATTGGATGGTCTATCGGGCAGGCATAATAGGCTGTGGCAGAATTGGGAGCGAACTTGACGAAGACCCCAAGCGCAAGGTAACCTCTTCCCACGCGGGCGCTTACTCCAAAACAGAGGCAACAGAGCTTGTCGCAGTATGCGACATAAACGCTGATAAGCGTGAGAAGTGCCGCAAGCGCTGGAACGTGCCTGCAGCCTATGAAGATTACAAGAGGATGCTTTCCGAAGAAAGTCTTGATATCCTGTCCATCTGCACCCATGCGGACACCCATCTGGAGATTGTGAGGGAAGCGGTGAAGCACAAGAGCATAAAGGCGATTTTCTGTGAAAAGCCGATTGCCAATGACCTCTCTTCTGCAAGAGAGATGGTTGAACTTTGCGAGAAAGGGGGGATAATACTGGCTATAGGTCATCAGAGAAGGTTTGAAAAGTTCCATCGCAACGTGAAGGAATACATAGAAAGTGGCGCTCTTGGAAAGCCGCAGCAGGCTGCTTTCTTCTACGGGGCGGGAATAGCGAACACCGGCTCGCACGTAATGGATTTGCTTAGGTATTACTTCGGAGATGCGGAATGGGTGCAGGCGGATTATTCCGCAGCACCTTCCCATAACATCAAAGACCCGAACATAGATGCGCTCATCCGCTTCAAGAACGGCGCAAGCGCATCAATCCATGCCTGTGACGTGAAAAGCTACCATATTTTTGAGCTGGATATGCTTTTTACGCGTGGAAGGATAAGGATAAAGAATGCCGGCTTTTTTGGGGAAGAACTTTATAGAGTTGGAGAAAGCCCTATTTTCAGCGGCTATCTGTCGCTTCATGAGGCTCCCTTTCCCTTTCCAACCGATGAGCCGCGCCAGCTTATGCTTGATGCGGTTGCGCACATTGTTGAGTGCATAGAAAAAAGGCAGAAGCCGCTCTGCAGCGGGAGAGACGGGCTTGCCTCGCTTGAGCTCATCTGTGCGCTTCACGAATCGGCAAAGAGGAAAGGGGAGCGCGTCTCTCTGCCTCTTGAAGCTTCTGATTTCAAGATAATGTGAGGTGCAAAGAAATGGCAAGGCTGGCGCTTTTGGGCGGACCGAAGACGAGGAGCATACCTTTTCCCCCACATCCAGTGCTTGACGAGCGAGAGCGCAAGGCGGTATTGTCGGTTTTGGAGTCCGGCAGGCTCTCCACGTTCGTAGCCGCACCGGGCAAACATTTTCTTGGCGGGGAGAAAATAAGGGAATTTGAGCAGCTTTTTGCAGATTACCACAAGGTTCAGTATGCAGTCGCCTTCAACTCGGCAACGGCTGCGCTGCATGCCGCAGTCGTGGCGTGCGGCGTGCAGCCCGGAGAAGAGGTGGTTACAACGCCCTACACTTTCACTTCCACTGCCACCTCTGCCCTTATGGCAAATGCCGTGCCGGTATTCGCAGATGTTGATGCTGAAACCTTCAATATCTCCCCCGATGCAATTGAGGAGCGAATATCGCCCCTAACGAAAGCCATTACGCCCGTCCACCTATTTGGAGCGCCTGCCGACATGGACAGGATAATGCAGATTGCAAAAAAGCACGGTCTGAAAGTCATTGAAGACTGTGCCCAGGCGCCCGGTGCGCGCTACAGAGGGAAGCTTGTGGGAACAATTGGGGATTGCGGAGTATTCTCATTCACAGAAAACAAAAATATCACTTCTGGCGAAGGCGGGATGCTCATAACAAATGACGAAAGGATTGCAGATGTAGCGCGACTTGTGCGTAACCACGGGGAAGCCGTCGTTGCAAATCAGCCCAGAACATACTCTTCATCTATATTGGGCTGGAATTACAGGATGACGGAAATCGATGCGGCAATAGGGATAGAGCAGTTCAAGAAAATGGATCAGTTTAACCAGACAAGAAACCGGCTCGCAAAAAAACTTATCTCAAGCCTGTCCAACATGGACTGGCTTGCACCACAGAGAATTCCGCCGGAGGACTATTCTGCCTTTTATGTTGTGGCATTCCGCTATGACGAACAAAAAATTGGGATACCGCGGAAAAAATTCGTTGATGCGCTCAATGCAGAGGGAATACCATTCGGAGCCGGGTATGTGAAGCCGCTTTATTACTCCCCCATTTACCATGAGAACAGGCCGTTCATCTATAGGCATTATCGTGGAGCGGCAGATTACTCCCCTGGCGTCTGCCCAGTTGCCGAGCGCCTTCACTTCAGAGAGCTTATCATGACATTAGTCTGTAGACCGCCGGCAACCGAAAGCGACATAGACGATATAGTTTCTGCCGTTGGGAAGATAATTGAAAACAAGCACGAGCTGGAGGCGTATAATCCTTGAGCTACGATTTTCTTGTGGTCGGCTGCGGCTCAATCGGAAGGCGGCACGCAAAAAACCTTCTTTCGCTTGGGCAGGAAGTCTGCGTGAT
>JAOAJL010000020.1 GCA_026414185.1 Microcaldota archaeon
GAACTGCCCTGTCCACTCCACGCACTTCCTCCTGAACTCTGCGGGCGGCAGCCGGCCGTATTTCTGCTCCACCTTCGTTTCTGTCGGGAAGCCCTGGCAGTCCCATCCCTGCGGGTAGTAGACGTTGAACCCGTTCATCCTCTTGTAGCGGGCAACAAAGTCAAAGTAGGAGTAGGAAAGGACATGCCCCATATGAAGCGCGCCGGAGGTGAACGGCGGGGGTGTGTCTATGGTGTAGATTGGGCGGGAGGTGTCCTTTTCGTCAAAGCGGTAGGTTCCCTGCTCTTCCCACCACCTTTGCCATTTTTCCTCAACGTCCCTGCCAAACCTTTCGCATATCGGCATAAGAATCAATCCAACTTCTTTGCGGGAAGTTATTTAATCTATTCCGAAGCTATGTTGCGCCATGGACATCATCCAAATATTAATACTCGGGCTTGTGCAGGCGGTGACGGAGTGGCTTCCCCTCTCATCAAAGACGATGGATGCTATCGTCTATACGCGCCTTTTTGGCGGCTCGCCCTCCTCTGTCATATCCGTCCTGCTCTTTCTGCATTTGGGCACCATGCTTGCCGCCTTTGCCTACTTCAGAAAGGAGGTTCTCTCCTCGCTTAGCAATTTTTTGCGCGCCCCGCTTCCGTTGGGCAGGCACGCGGAAAGCGAATTTGGATTTGTGGCAACAGCCCTGCTTTTCACAGGCATAGTGGGCGTCCCCATACTGCTGGTTGAGTGGCACCTTCTCCCCCAGCTTGACGGCAGCGCCTTGCTCGTTCTGATGGGGGGCGGGCTTGTGGCAACCGGCTTTCTTCTGACTTCGCAGGCAAAAAGCCGCTGGAGAAGCGCAGAGTCCGTCACCTGGCGCGACGGGGTCCTTACAGGCGCACTTCAGGGGCTCTCGGTAATCCCTGGCATTTCCCGCGCAGGCACAAGCACGACGGGATTGATCTGGCGAGGCTTCAGCTCCGAGTCCGCCTTTCATCTTGCCTTCATCCTCTCCATCCCGACCGTCTTTTTTGCCGAGATTCTGCTGTGGGCTGCGCAGGGGGGCATTTCCGCGATACCGATTGAAGAGGGGCTTGCCCTTGCTGCCTCAAGCTTCGCATTCGGGCTGATGACCATCAGGGTTCTTCTGCAAATAGCGCACCGCCTCAACGTCGCCTGGCTTGCCTTTGCCTTCGGCTTGATGATGATAGTGTTCGGGACACTTGGCATCGGCTAAGTCAGCAGCGGAAGGCAAACTTCTTCGTCCCCTTTTGCGTCACATTCTGCATATAGCGTGTGTTGTAGTTGAAAATAAGCTCAACATTAACTTCCTGCCCACGCGTGCAGTAGTCGGGCACAGGGCCCTCGCCGCACTGCACCCGCACATCCACGCTTTTCTTTTCCGCAGGGCCGAAAAATATTGACGAGCCTGGGGCATATTCACCATGCGCACAAAACTGCCTGCTCACCCCGTCAATATTCACGCCTGTGAGGGTGATGATGTCCGGGTCGCTGTTTTCCAAAACAAACTGGAAGCCCACACCATAAGAATACGGACAGCATATCCCCCGCGTCCCAACCGGCATATACTCGGCTTCATGCACCCTGAAAGGCTTTGCCGTGCCAGTCCAGTAAATTTTTGATTCGGACTCGCTGACCGGACCGCTCATCCCCGGGAAAAAGAGAAGCAAAGCAATCACCACAAGCGCTATTACGAGGACAACTGCAAGCAAGACAAGATATTCCGTTGCGCCCTGTCCCTTCATCCGATTACCGCCAGCCTTTTAGGCGAATGAGATATTAAACTTTTCCGCATCAATCCGCATCCCGTCCCTTGCCGCCACGGTCTTTACGCCGCTTTTTTTCCCTATGGCTTCCGCCTCTTTCTCAGGGCCTGCCTTGAGCATGCTCATCCCAAGGTGTGTCAGCACCAAAAGCCCGGGCTTTGCCTCAGAGGCGAGCTTCACCGTTGCTGCGCTTGAAAGATGCCCGGGTATCCCATCCTCTTTCGGCTTGAGACAGTTTGCCACAAGCACGTCGCAGCCGGCATACTGCCTGCCAAGCCCCTCAAAATACTCGGTGTCCGAGGTGTAGCCGACTTTGCATCCGTCCATGCTGATGACAAAGCCAAAGTCGCTTTCATCATCGTGCTTTGCCTTCGTCGCGACAAAATCCGCCTTTCTTCCTTCTCTTTCAAGCTCCAGCCTATCGCCAGGCTTTGCCATCATGAATTTTTCCAGCCTTTCAAGATGGAACCTGCTCACCCCTCTGTCCCCCTTCTCATCGCCCTCAATCACGCTTGAAGAGGCTACAAGCAGCCCCCTTTTTTTCACTCTCCAGCCGTCCGCCATCGCCTCAATGAGCAGATTCACGTCATTCATGTGGTCTATGTGGTTGTGCGTGACCACTATGACGTCGGTTTTCTCAGCATCCTGCCCAAACATCTGGCAGCCAAAAAGCGCCCCGGGACCTGGGTCAACGTGGATGGAAAGCGAGCCGTTAAGGCGGAACCCGCCAGTCCTCCTTATCTGCTTTACCAGATTGAAGCGCCCCCCTCCTGTGCCAAGAAAGACAATCTCAACCATTCCTCTCACTCCCTTTTTGCGGTAAAACAGGCAAACGCGCTAATTAATATTGCTGCTGCGATGGGGCAGGGCGGCGCAGGCTGGCTGGTTGCAGGCAAGCCCTGCGCCTGCGCGCCGTCTCCGAGGATGCCGGGCTTTCTCACCTCAAGCTCCATCCGGCTTTCATAGAGGTTGCCTGCCTCGTCTTTCCAGTAAAGCGCAATCGGATAGCTGCCTTCCGCAAGCAAAATCTCCGCCCTGTCGCGCGCAGGGTATTCCTGCCCTCCGACAGAAAGCCTCGGACCAACAGGCTTGCCCTCTTGCTCAAAGGAGAGAGTGAGCAACACCTGATCGCCGGAGAGACTGCGCTTCACCCCAGCTATCCTGACCTTCGGCTGAGCCTGCACATCGGCAATTTCCGCTTTCTCACCCGCAACATCTCCTGCGCTGTCAATGAGCCTGACTTTTGCAGCATACTGCCCTGCGGAAGGGGCAAAAAACTCAAATGAGAAGCTTGAGGGTCCGCTTATCCTGCCGTGCCTTCTTGCGCTTTGGTTGCCAAAATAAAACTCAATTTCAATATCGGCAGGGTAGCTTTCAGCCGAGACATTTGCCTCTGCCGTTGCGCCCTTGCCTGCTATGAGGGGCTTGCTCAACGCAAATCCATCTATGCGCAGCTTCCTGCCGGCGACAGCCCAGTATTCAAGCCTGTGAAATCCGCCGCCCTGCCCAGCAGCATAGACGGTCAGCCTTCCGATTCCCCTGCTTGCGAATTCCACGGTGTCGGCTGGGGCGCTTATTCTCTTCCTGTAAATTCCGTCCTTCACAACCACCACATAGTCTTTTGCCTGCCTTGAAGGCGGAAGGCTGAATATTACTGAGTTGTTCTCGCCGGGCGCAACGCCATTCTTTGCGATGCTGGCGGCATAGTCAGGCAGGTTCCCAAGCCGCGGGTCAATCCGCACCACCAAGGTCTTTTGCGCAAGGACGGGAGAGTTTAGGGTAAGCGGGCAGGTGTATAGGTATCTCGCATCCAAGTCTTTGGCTGCAGAAAGCTCCCAGACAGCGGTGGAAAGTCTGCCCGGGCGGAGTATGAGGCGCTGCGTGCCTCCCTTCACAGCCACGCTTCCTTCGCCCAAGCATGGGGCAAGCCCAACCTCAATGACGCGGTAGTCCTTTCCGACTATGGAAAAATAGGCAATCGTCTTGCCCCCGGGCGCAAGCTCGTCTTCCGCGGCTTCAAGCACGTAATCAGAGCGGGGCTCAAAATAACTGATGCTTTCGGTCTTTATGTTGTCTGCCCTTGCCCCGCTCATCCCTTCTCTCTCCCACTCTATTGTCGCTTCGGGCGGGGTGACGCTTGCCACAAGCTGAGCCTCATGCGAAAGCTCCGGGAATTTCCCGCCCTCAATATGCAGGGCGTCAGTAGCCCCGACCTCAAACCAAGTGGCGTCAACAGGCACCCACTTCCCTATATACGCCTCATTCCACGCGTGCCCAAGCCATCCGGCGAATTTTTCGCTGTAAGCGTAGCCAGTTATGTATCTTGTCGGGATGCCTGCGGCGCGCGCAAGCGCTGCAAAGAGGGTGGAATACTCCACGCACACCCCCCGCCTTTCTTTGAGGGCAGAAAGCGCATCCTTCTCCTGCCCCACCAAGCCGGCATCATATTCAATATTCTCGTTTATCCAAATGGCAATTTTCGCGACTTTTTCAAAAGGGTCTTCCGCATCAGCGGTTATCTTCCTTGCCAAAGCGGCAATCTCCCCGTCATCAGACTGGGTTCGGCTGGTTGGGAGGACATAGCGCGAAATCTCCGCCGGCACGATATAGCTTGCAGGAAGTTCGGGGCTGATGCGCGCGCGGGTGCCTACCCTGATGCTTCGCGAGTAGGAAAAGGGGTTTGCAGGCGAGGCAGAGTATATCCTGATGAACGAATTGCCGTTCTCATCCTTATAGACGGGCTCATCGGCAGAAACCTGCTGGTATTCCTCCGAAGCCGGGATGGAAAGATTAAGCGAGAGGTCCTCCATGCTCCCCCCGATCACTCGTATGGTTCCGCTCTCATCAATCGTTATCTGCGCGCTTTGGGCAAGCTGGGGCTCCTCAATCGCGGTAAAAGAGTATGGAATAAAAAGAAGGATGCAGAAAAGCAAGATGCCGCTTCGCATGCTGAGAATTTGCGCTGTTTTTATTTAATGTTTAGCCCTCTCAGTCCGTCAAGGGCGGAATTCCCGCGAATTCCCTCAGAGTCTTTGCCGCCTTGGGCGAAGTTACCTTGCCCGACTCAAGAAGGGCATTCACCATCTCCTTCTTGTTCTTCAAGTCTTCTCCGAAATGCTCGGAGGCAAAACGTTCCGCGAGTTTGTCCTGCCTCCTTTCGCTTGTCCCGCGAAGCAGTATGCTTGCGCAAATCATCCTGCTCCTTTTCGCAATGAGATGGCCGTCTGACGCCACAAAGTTGCACAGGCTTCGCAGGAAGTTGCGCCATCTGCCGATGCTCTGCCCGTTAATTCGGCATTTCCCCTCTTTTCCATTGGTTATCGCCATGCTGTATGAATAATTGCGCTCCTGCTGCATTGCGCTTCCCCCTATCTTTATTTGTGGGAAAATATATAAAAAGAGGAAGGAAAGCCAAAGCGGCAAGCCGCTTTCAAGCCAGGAACTTCCTCTTGGCTATCTTCTCTTTCAAGTAGTCCCCGACAAAGGACAGCCGCGGTCCCTGAAGCGCATCCTGCTCAAGCTTTTTCTTGGTCTTAAGCACGGTTTTAAGCTCATTCACCCAGTCCTTATGGTGCGCAATCCAGTCATAGGTGAGCATCTCCTCGGCGCGCTTTATGTCCACCTCCTTGGCGTTGATGGTCAGCTGCCCCAAAAACTCATAGTCCTTTATGTCGCCCATGGTCACTCCGACAAATTTAGCCTCAGGCGTCGCAATATCGCTTCCCAGATAGGCAAGGTTCATGCTCCCCGTCTTTATCGCCCAGTAGATATACCAGCCCCACGCATCGCAGTCTGTGAAAACATAGACCGGCAGCTTCCTGCTTGCCAGCTTGCGGATGAGCCTCCTGCAACCACGCGAAGCCTGGCCCTTCGGAGTAATCAGTATGCAGTTTTCCTTCTTCCAGAACTTGTCCTCGTTTAGCCGCTGCCACATGGCGTCCTTCTCCACTACAAGCACATAATCCGCATCAACCTCTATGAATTCCATCCCGTTGTCAACATCGGAAGGAATCATCCAGCCGCTCCTGCCCTGCTTGGTGCAGTCTATAATCGTCTCCTCTCCGCCGAACTTGTCCTTCAGCACAAGCGGTCCTGCAACCACTCCTTTCCTGTCAGTATTCAGGTTGAGGTCCTCGCGCTTCACATTGAGGGCGACCTCCAGGTCCTCCACAAGCGGGTTGCTCTCGGACTGCTCGGAAAAAAGCTCCTCGTCCAAATCCTCCCCAAGCGAGAACTTCAGCTGGTAATACAAGCCTCTTATTGAGGTGTGGGAATTCTCCCGCAGGAACTTTTTGCACTTGGCGGCAATTGCGACGGTCTGCATGAACTTGCGCGCCTGCCCCACGTTGATGAAGCGCCGCTCCTCCGTCTTGTCGCCAAGCCGTATGTAGCCCACCCCCTCATCATATATTATGTTGCCCTTGCTCCGCAGGGCAGTGGTGAAGGAGGGGCTTGCCTCGGATTTGATTTCCTCAAGCATGGAAAGCCCCAGCCTTTCAAGCTTGCCGATGACCTCATTCTCCTTCCTTGCCGCAGCCGCCATAACCCAACACCGCCTTCTTATTCCTCCTCATCCCCGCCTTCCTTTCCTCCCTTTTCTTCCGGCTCCTCCAAAGCCTCTTCCTCCTCATCCCCGCCGTTTTCAATCTGCCCAGAATACTTTGTCTCAATGAGCCTCACAAGCTCCTTTTCAACGCTTTTCGCATCCCCCTTGCCCGCCAGCTCCACCAAGTCGCGCGAAAGCTGGGGAACATAGCGCAAAACCGCCTTCTTCCTCTCAGCCCTGTCGCGCTCGCGGTGCTTCCCCCCCAGGTATCTTTGAAGCTCGCGCGCGGCTTCCATCACCGCATTCCTTATCTCCTGCACCACTTCCTCCTCGTCAGCTATTGCCTGCTTGCCTGCGGATGTGTATGGCACATAGACAGAGCACAGGTTCACAAAAACCGAAATCGGCTCCTCTTCAAAGTCCTTGAGCTTGTAGCGCTTCCAGTCAATCCCCTTCACCGCCTCGGTTATCGCGCACCCGGAATTGTCAAAGAGGAGGGGCGCGCGGTTGGCATACCTTATTATTTCGCTTGAAGCGGCAGCTCCCTCCGGCGCGCCGTTTTTCTTCCCAGCCCCGCCGCCGTATGCGATTGCCGCCTCCACCATGAACGGTATGCCGCCCTTGTAGATTTTCGGCGGGCGCTCAGTGACAGCGACAAACTCGGGCGCAAGTATGTTCCTGAGGGATTTTTCTATCTGCTCCCTGCCGATTGGTATCACCGAATCGGTTGAGGGCGCAATCCACTTCACCTTTTCGTTGTGTATCGCCTTGACTATCTTCTCCGCCTCTTGCCACTGCAGCTCCTGGGGGTTCTTCTCAAAATCAACATCCGGGCAGAGGGCGCGAAGCTCATCCACCTTTGACGCCGAAAGCCGCGCAAACCTCTCCTGCAGGAATGAGGAGATTTTCCTGCATTCCTTTTCCCGGTGGGCAAAATCAATCAAGTCGTTCGTGGAAAGCCCAAGTGGGTGCGGCTGGACCACCACGGGCTTTGGCGGAATGCGGTTGTCAGAGCGCGGAAACGTGAACTTCTGCCCGTCTGGCGCATTGAGCGTTATCTGAAGGTGGGGGTTGGCAAGGGCGGTCCTGCGTATGTATTCATAGACTCCGAAGCTGCTCATGTCATACTTTACTTCCGCCACCTCTGCCTCAACGCGCAACCCGCTTCCAAAATCCCCCTCTTCTTTGAGCAGGTTTGCGATGCGCGGCGAGTTGCTTTTCAGGTCAATTGACAGGTCGCAGCTTATCCTCTTCCTGTCATATCGGCTTACGACATGGACGGGCTTTCCGGTTGTAATCTGGGCGTACATGGTGCAGCCCGAAGCCCCTATCCCCTGCTGGCCCCTCTGCTGGCAGTAGCGGTGGAATTTCGTTCCGGCAAGCATCTGCCCAAGCGCCTTGCCAAGATGCTTCTCAGGAATGCCGGGGCCGTTGTCCTCCGCCACCACCCGATACCTCTCCCTGTCAAGCTCAACAATTGTTATCGTGATCTCCGGAAGTATGCCTGCCTCCTCGCAGGCGTCAAGGGAGTTGGTCACGTACTCATGGACTATCGTCGTCAGTGAGCGGGTTTTGCCGGAAAAGCCGAGCATCTGCTGGTTCTTTTTGAAAAACTCGGCAACGGAGTGTTCCTTGAACTCGGCGAAAATCTTTTCCGTTGAGGTTGGCATGCCATCACTTTCCAGTCGCCTGCCTCTAAATCGGGCTTGCAATTAAAAATGGTTTTGGAAAAGCGGAAACGCCCAGCCCATCCGCCAAGACCCGTTTGCCCCTCACAGCAGCTTTCTTATCTTTTCCTCCTTTATCCTGCGCCTGCACTTCTCAAGGTATGAATATACTACTGAGTGCGGGGAGCCCTCAATGAGCTTGAAGATTGCATTGAGCGCATAGTCAAGGGTCTCAAGCTGGGATATCACCGCAACGGTATGCCCCCAAACCGCAACATCCGCGCCGACCTCCTCGCTTATTATCTCCTTTGTCCTGCCCTTCTCCCCTATTATCCTGCCCTTTATCCTCGCAATCGCCTTGTCGCTTGAAGCATAATCCCGCAGGTCAATAACCTTCAGCCCATAATCGTCGTTGAGGAGCTTGAGCGCCACGTCGGGCTCAAACCCCCTGCCAATCGCCCTTATCACGTCCTTTGCTATGAATTCCTCCAAAGGATCGCCAACTATCTCCACCCCGCCATCCTCGTTGACTGCAAGCTCAACGCCCATCCTGCGCTCCAGATAGTCCTTTGTCTCGCCCGCAGTCCCAAGGAGGACCGTGACCCGCTCGGATGGGATTTTGATTATCTGCATATCCAAAACCTCGCGCCACAGGCTTAATAACCCTCACATGAACTCCGCAAGCCCCCTCTGCTTCTCCACCTCTTCCGCAAATACAGACTCAATGTCCTTCTTGAGAGCCTCTGCCCTCTGCCTCATGTAAAGCGGCAGCCGGTAGCGGTCAATCAAGTCAAGCGAATGCTGGAGGTATTTTGTAATCCCGCCCTTGTAGATGGTCAAAAGCAGCTTGCCGCCGCACCTGTTGCACTTCCCAGTGAGCGGAATGCGGCGGTATTTCACTTTGCAGTCAAGGCAACGGAACTCCTGCTGGGAAAAAGAGCGGAGGTTGCCGTATAAGTCCGGAAAGAAGTGGTGAAGCAGGAGCCTCTCGGCAGCATCGGCGGCATTCACCGCCCTTATCTTGTCCTGCAGCTCAAACTGCGCCCTTATTTTCTCCTCCATGTTGTCAAAGCGCAGGTAGGCTGACTGGTGCGGTCCTGCCGAGATGTCGGATGTGTCGTGCGTATAGGGGAGGGAGCCGTATTCCTGCGGCTTCCCAAGGAGCTTTTTCACGTTCTCAATCTCAAGCTCAGAGGGAGAGGCGAACCTGTCGGCAAGCTCGTAAAGAGCAAGGGGGTAGCTTTCGCACACCTCCATGGCGTGCACCTCGTCGTCTATCTCATTCGGCTTTATCCTTGTTGTCAGCACAAGGGGGGCATCCATCGTCCCGCCGCGCGAAACAGGCAGATATGCCCGCGAGAAGTTCAGCAGGGCGTCCATAAGCAGGATGACCGTGTCCTCGTCCCCGTCAGTGTTCCTTCTTTTCGCGCAGTGGAAATAAGGATGCGCAAACCCGACGTGCGCATCCGTAAAGCCGATTATCCGGCAGAGCACCCCTGCCGAAGTGTGCGGCGAAAGCCCAATGGCAAGCTGCCCAACAAGGTCTTCCTCGGATTTCAGGGAGTAGAAGGGCTCCATGCCGTAAAGCCTGGCAAGCTCGTCATCAACAAAAGCCGCAACCCTCATAAGATATTCCGCCCCGGCGCGCGAAAGTATGACGTCCTGCGGCTTCAGCGGGACAAGCTGGTCCTCGCTTTCCAGCCTCTTGCCATCCTTGTCCTTATCATAGCCAAGCTGCCGGAGCTTCTCAACGCTGGTGCTGATTTCGGAAGGCTTGAAGTGCGTCAGGGGCACATCGGTGGCGTCAAACCTGCACGTGCCGTCGCGGAAGACGAAAACCTCGTGCAGTGCGCGCAGCATCCCCTTCTCAATGGGCTCGGGTATCTTCGTCTCGGAAAACAGCCCCTCCACTCCCTTCACTTCAATACCAGCGGTGGCGTCCAGCCCGCATCTTTCAGCCGCCCTCTCGTAGAGCGCCACAAGGTTTATCGGCCGGCTGTTCCAAAGCGCAGTCCTCCCTCCGCATGCCGAGCAGACCTCGCCCTTCTCAAGCCGCCTGCATTTCGGGCATGTCCTCTCCGGGACGGCGGAACCCCCGCAGGCGCATCTTGTTGAGATGGTTATGTTTCTGCAGGCGCTGCACCGCATCCTTGCTATCTCCACTTCCACTCCCTTGCCCTCGCGCTCCCCGCGTTGCTTGAGCCTTGCATAAGCCTTGCTTATGCTCGCGTTTTTGTCTAGCGCCGTGCCAACGGGGAAAAGGACATTCACCGACTTTGCCATCCGCCGCTGGCGCGCTTTTTCAGGCCTGCCCATCCTCGTGCCGATATAGGTCGGCGCCTTCGCCATTATCTTCATGCCGGATATCTCAGCCAGAAGCTCCAGGACGGGCTTTTTTTCGTCAAAAAGGGACTCAAAGCGCTCCCCGGTTATCTTCCTGTCAACCATGATTCCGAGGGTCTTGAGCAGCGCGTAGGCATGCTCCCCCTCAATAATCACCTTTGCCTTCTCAACCCTGTGCGGCACGCAAAGCTCCTCAAGAACCGCTTTGGCCGGGGAGTGCTCAAGCTCAAAGGACTCAAGCCGCAGTATGCCGTAGTTGGGCTTTCCCGTCTTCAGCCACAGGGCAAGCTCCCTAAGCTGCTTTTGCTCTATGTCATGCCAGAAATAAGTGTAGCGGGGGTGGAGCGGAATGCCGCTTTTTCTGGAAAGCGAAACCGCCTCGCCTGCTGAAAGGTGGTGGTTCACGTGGGCTATCCCCGCCTTCCTCGCCATCAGCTCAAACCTCTCCTCGCACCACGCAGATGGCATGAGCGGGTGGTTGGACTTCGCAAAGTCGCCCACGCTCACAAGCAAGTCTCCAAGAAAGAGTATTTTCTCTACCTCCGCAAGCAGCTTTTCCGCCTCCTTCTCCGAGCTGACCTCAACGACCGAGCCGTCTTTGAGCTTTACCACAG
>JAOAJL010000001.1 GCA_026414185.1 Microcaldota archaeon
ACCTGACGGTCTTCCTTCATCCCGAAATTTTTTCGGTGGAAGGTATTAGGGGTTGAACAAGTTCCAAGCCAATCCATCGCAGAAGGCAGCGCCCACTGCTGATGTCGCCCCCCGACGAGAGCGAATTTCCCTTCTTTTTCCTGCACGGTCTCTGCCCGGCTCCGTCTGCAACCGTGCCGGCCCGTGCGGGCTGTAATATGCGGCTTTGGGTTTATAAAGGTTTCCAAAGGGGGAAGAGTTTTCGGCTGCCTTGGGCTTTTTAACCCGCCCCGACTCGCTTAGCAAAGCCTTTTTGGCCACTCAAAGCGCTCAAGCTGCCCTGCCAAAAGCCCGACTGCGGCTTCAAACTCGGTCCAGCTCCGCTTTCCGTGGAAAGTGCCTTCTGCGTCATACAGAACAAAGCCGTTAAGCGAAAGCTCCATGTTTGCCACTTTGCCAAGGCAATTGCCATCCCTGTCTGCGAGATAGACCGCAAGCTGCACCCTGCCGTCAAAGGAATGCGAGTTTAAGCTGACTATGAGCTTGCGCTTTTTGTTTGAGGCGGCTTTCTCTTTTAGGTATTCCTTGGCTTCGGCTGCGACTTTTCCTATTGCTGTGGAGAGCCGCTGGGAAGAAGAATTGGCGTGCTGTTCGGATAGCGGCTGCTTTGAGCCGAAGCTGCGGCTGATGGAGACAATCTCGCCTATCGCGTTGATTGATGGCGTGATTTGCTTTCTTCTTGCCATTCTCTCACCGCTTGCGGTTTTATGAAAAATGAATAAAAAATAATCGCTTGCCGGTCGGTTTTGAGCATGCTCTTAAAACCGATTCTGCCCAATAGGTTGGGGGCGGTTTGCTATGCCGCAAAGGAAGCGAGTAATCGTCATACATGGATGGGGAGGCGACCCGAACGGAGGATGGAAGCCGTGGCTCAGAAGGCAGCTTGAGGCGCGCGGCTTTGCTGTGGAAATTCCGCAGATGCCGGATTCCGAAAATCCCAAGATGGGAAGGTGGTTGGAAACGCTTGGCAGGATTGTGAGAAAGCCGGGCATCGGCACGATACTGGTCGGGCACTCGCTTGGGGCAGTCTGCATACTCCGCTACCTTGAAAGGCTGGGGGAAAGCGAGAAGATGGGCGGAGCGGTGCTTGTGGCTGGCTTGGCAGAGGACACAGGCATACCCCAGCTGAAAAGCTTCTTTCCGCAAAAGTCCTACGACTGGGAGAGGATACGGAAGCACTGCGTAAAATTCATAACCATAAATTCTGACGACGACTGCTACGTGCCGCTTTCGCACGGCAGGACTTTCCGCGACAAGCTCGGCGCAAAGCTCATCATCAAGAAAAGCCATGGGCACTTTTCGTCAGCAGACGGCTTTGACCGGCTGCCTGTTGTGCTTGAAAGCGTATTGGAAATTGCAGGGGAGAAAGAGGGCGGCTGAATGGCTGCTTGCTGGGAGAGAAAATCCGCTTAGGCGCTCTGCTGGCGGCACTCCGGCTTGCCAGTCTGCTTTTGGCATTGGGGGATGGTGGGCGGCGGGGTTTGGCATTAAGGGCGGCTTTTTTGCCGATTGGCGCTAACCTTATAAACCCCTTGGCGCTAAAAGCAGATGCGCTCTTTCTGTCAAGAGGGAGCCTGTGAATTCCGCAAATGCGCGGGATGAGGTGAAAGGCATGGCAAAGTCATATGTGAAGTTTGAAACGCCGAAGGACGTGCAGGCAAAGGCACTTGAGGCGATAACAGTTGCTGCCGACACTGGAAGAATCAGGAAGGGGGCGAATGAAACCACTAAGGCAGTGGAGGGTGGGAATGCGCTCCTTGTTGTGATAGCGGAGGATGTTGAGCCGGAGGAAGTGGTGATGCACATACCCATGATTTGCACTGAGAAAAACGTCCCTTACTGCTATGTGCCTACGAAAAAGGAGCTTGGGGCGGCTGGCGGGCTTTCAGTGCCTTGCGCGGCAGTTGCGATTGAGAAGGCGGGCAATGCCGCGGAGCTTGTCAAGAGCATAGCGGAAAAGGTGGGCAAGGTTGCGCCCAAAAAGGAGGAGAAAAAGGAGGCGCCAGTTGCCGAGCAGAAGCAGGCTGAGGCAGCCGCAGAGGCGGAGCAGAAGCCTAAGAAGGAGAAAAAGCCGCGTGCGAAAAAGGAGAAGGCGGCAAAGCCGGACAAGCCGGCTGAAAAGCAGGATTAGGGTGTTGCGATGGCTGCGGCAGGACAGGAGGCAGTGGCGGTTGAAGTGGTTGAGGTCATTACAAAAACAGGGATTCACGGCGAGGTCTATCAGATAATGTGCAAAGTGCTTGAAGGAAAGGACAAGGGCAGGGTGATCCGCAGGAACTGCAAAGGGCCGGTCAAGAAGGGCGACATTATGCTGTTGCTTGAAACTGAGAGGGAGGCAAAGGAAATCAAGGCAAAGTGACAGCCAAAGCAACGTGCGCTGGCAAAGGCGGGGCTGAAGTGGCTTTCTGATGTGGTGTTTGCATGGCATTCTGTTCTTTCTGCAACAACGCAATACCGAAAGGGACTGGGGAGCTTTATGTCCTGCGCGACGGGACTGCGCTTAGCTTCTGCTCCTCCAAGTGCAAAAACAACTACGCGCTTGGAAGGGAAGGCAGGCTGCTCAGATGGACAAGCAAGCAGGCGGTGCTTACGACTGAAAAGAAGGCTGAGGAAAAGAAGGAGTCTGCGCTTGCCAAGGAGATAGAGGCAAAGCTAAAGGAGAAGGAGGAGGCAAAAAAGCAGCAGGAGCAGAAAAAGTAGGGTGGCTTTGGCTGTGCCGGCAGGGATTTTGATGGAAAGCACGCTTATCATACTCAAGCCGGACTGCGTGAAGGCAGGGCTGTGCGGCACCGTTCTTTCGCGTTTTGAAAAGGAAGGCTTCACAATCGCGGCGATGAAGATGGTGCGGCTTTCGCGGGCGCTGCTTGAAGAGCACTATTCCCACCTTTCAGGCAAGCCTTTCTTCCCCTCCTTGCTTGAGTTCATGTCCTCCACGCCCGTCATCGTGGCTGTGCTGAAGAGGGAAAACGCTGTTGAAAAGGCGCGCCAGATTTGCGGCAAGACCAACCCTGCAGAAGCTGCCGAGGGGACGATAAGAAGGCAGTATGGAAGCTCGGTGCAGGCGAACATAATACATGCCTCGGACTCTCTGCAAAGCGCTGAGAGGGAGATAAGGCGCTTTTTCAAGCCAGAGGAGATATGCGCATGAAGCGCTCGGGTTTTCCCATGGCTTTCGGAAAGTTTGAAGGGTTCAAGCCTGCCGAGCTTGTTCTCTCGGCAGCCGCCCTTGTTGCCATCTTTCTTTTTCTGGATGCGAGAAGGCTTCTTTCAATAATAGCCGGGGCGGACATCTGGCTTTTTGCCGCCGCCTGTGCCGCGTATTTTTGCACCGTGCTGCTGATGACTTACCGCATACGCTATGTTCTTGGCAGGATGCACGAAAAAATAGGGTATGTGGAGTCCTTCAAGGCAAACTGGGGAGGGCTTCTTGCCTCCGACTTCACGCCTGCAAGGACGGGCTATTTTGTCACCCCGCTTCTTTTGCGCACAAACGCCGGCATACCGCTTGAAAA
This sequence comes from Microcaldota archaeon, assembly GCA_026414185.1. GTDB lineage: Archaea > Micrarchaeota > Micrarchaeia > Anstonellales > Anstonellaceae > UBA10161. The sequence continues at coordinate 3,552 of JAOAJL010000001.1, forward strand.
GGGCATGGCAACCGTGGTGATTCCGCAGATACCGGAGTTTTTCTTCAAGGCGGTTGGAGCCTCGGCGGGAATTCTGCTTCTTTTGGCTTCCGCCCCGAACCTGCAGAATGGCTCGGATTTCCTGTGGCTCGGCGTTTTGGTGATGCTTTTTTTCTGCGTTGCGATGTGGATTGTCCTTTTTGTGCCAAGGGCAGTGGAAATCGCCAGGGGCTTTGGCTTTCTTCCCCTTGTGCGGGAAATCTGCGATTTTGTTTCGCAAATCCAGGCAAACCGCATGAAGGTGAAGGAGGCTTTCCCGCGGGTGGTGCTCATATCGGTTGCGATTTTCATTCTGAAAGGAATTGAGTGGTATCTTTTCGGCGCATCCCTTGGTATAGAATTCTCAAGCGTTGCGCTTCCGCCGATTGTGATTTTCATGGTGCTCCAGCCGCTTGTCACCATCTTCCAGTTCGCGCCCTTCCCAACTGCCGCGGGGCTGGGCTTGGCGGAAGGAAGCGCGGCTGTGGCTATGGCGCTGCTTGGCATCCCTGCCGAGCTTGCTGTCGCCTACGCCCTGCTTATTAGGGGCGGAACCGTCCTTGTAAATGCCGGTGGGATATTCCAGCTTGTCCCCTACATCTTGAGAAGAAAGAAAAGGAAGGAAGAGGTGCCTTGACGCCCCCTACTCTTCCTTTTTCTTGCCAAACAGAAGAAACGCGGCTGCCGCAAGCAGAAGCAACCCCACAACCAGGAAGACTGCGAGAGGCACCCCTTCTTCAATCTTTGGCTGGGTGGCTGGCGGCTGGACTTGCTGGTTTGGCTTTGGAGCCCCTCCGCTCGGGGGCTGGGCTGGCGGCGGGCTGACCGTCTTTGTTGGCGGCTCTTTGAGCTCTATTGTTATGTTTTTGGTTATATTTACGCTGGTGGGGGTGCAAGGCGGAACGTAGAAGTTGGCGTTTCTCTGCTCTGTGCCGACGCTTACGCGAAGCTCATAGTCCCCGCTTTTCTCAAGAGGGATGGCAACCTCAACGTTGTTGCTTACCGTGGATGAGAAGACTTTGCTTGTCTGCGTGCCGAGATGGAAAATTTCCGCCAGCGCTGTTGAGCCCTGCTTGAAGATTTTCACTTTCAGTGTTGCGGGAGCACCTGCGCATGTGTAGCTTAGCGTTGAGGAAGAGGCGAATGAGCCGCCGCCGGTTGTCCCGCTTCCGCCGCCTCCTCCTCCGCCTCCCCCTCCGGGCGAGCCCTGCGACAGTACATTGACTTGGGCGGTTGCGGAAAGCTCTTTTGCTGGCAAGGGCGAAACAAGCTCTGCCTTTACGGCACCTGTCCCTGCCTTTGTTGCGCTGAACCTGCCTTCGGAGTCAACCTCCCCTATTCCGCCGCTTGCGCTCCAGGAGAATTCTGAGCCTTGGATTGCGTTTCCGTACTTGTCATAGGCAAACGCTTGGAACCTCTGGCTGTCGCCCACATACAGCGAAACTGATGTTGGCAGGATTGAGACCGACGCAGGCTCTCCAGGCACTACCTGAACGTAAGTTGTGCAGGAAAGCAGCGAAGAGGCTGGGTTTGGATTGGGCGTGGCATCATAGGCGGTTATTAGGACGCTGCGTGCGATTGTCCCTGCTGTGTATGTTGCCGCGCGCTCATCAGCAGAGGGCAGGGGGTCAGGGATTATTGTGCCCTCGGTTGCGGACCAGCCCATCGCCGGGCATTCTATCTCTATTCCTTCTGCCTTTGCGGAGCGCGGGTCTTCTTGATAGCACTTGACTGAAAGGCGAAGGGTGGATGAAACTTTAACCTGCGCGCCCTGTGGAGAAATGACGCAGTAGGTGCCTGCTGACTTTGGAACGACTGACACTCTTGCGCTTCCGAATACCTCGCTACTTGCAGGCGTTGCGGAGTAAACCGCAATCACTCTTCCTTCGCCTTTGGCTGAGGCGCTGAAAAGCCCTGTCTGAGAAACCTCGCCTATTGCGTATTCGCTCTCAATAGACCATGAAAACTGCTGGGCTAAAAAGGAGTTTGCTATCTCGTTTCCGTACTTGTCAAAAAGCCGCGCGAAAAACTGCTGTGTTGAGCCGACAGGAACCTTGGCGGATTCGGGAGTCACTGAGAGCCTGCTTGGGGCGCCAGGCAGCACCGTCACAGGGATGCTGCATGAAAATTGCGGGTCTGATGAGGGAGACGAAGTGGCGGTTATTGTGCCTGTGCCGGCAGTTGTGCCCGCAAGGAAAACAAGCGGGTCTGATGAAAATGAGATTGAGCCTATGGTTGAGGACCAGCTCATCTGCGGGCAAGTGACCTCCTTGCCCAACCCGTCGCGGCAGGAAACATAAACCGGCTTTTGCCCGTCCACGGCGATGGCGATGGACGAGGGAGTTATTGTGCAGGAAGAGGGTATCCCACTTGCCTGCCATCCAACCGGAGTTATGGATGCGCTTGAAAGCGCAACCAGAAGCGCAAAAAGCGCAAACTGCTTTATCATAGGCAACACCCCGTATTTGTTTGGGTTTGCCCATTTATAATACTCACTTTTTTGTGCGGTCGCTTTGCCTGCGCCGCACCTTGCGCATTTGCGATGCCTTTGCGCTTTTGCTATTCAGACTTTCTTTTCCTGGAAAAGACAAATGCGTATATCAGGAAGGCAAGTATCAGCCCAAGCAGCAAGACAAGGACGAGCCAGGCAGAAAGGCTTATGCCGGCAAAGCTTATGGATGCGGTAAGCAGGTCTTTGCTTTGCTCTTGCGAAGCCTGTGCAAGCGCCAGGCGCTCTTCAGTAGTTATCAGGCGGGGCGCTTCAAACTTCTCAATCATCGCCTCTGTCAGCATCCTGCTTATGGAGTACTTGAACTGCGCCTTCCCCCCTGCAGGGATGGCTTTGACATTCCACTCAAAGCGGGGAGCCTGCCCATAGGTAATTGAGCTTGGCTGAGTTTCAAAGAATATCTGGCTTGCGGAAGCCACCACGCCGGATGGGACCGAGTCCATTATCAGCGCTTCTTGCAAGGCGTTTCCTGAATTTGTGTAAGTCATTGTTATTTGGCTCTCATAGTCGGTTGCCGTGGCGTCTCGGCTTATCTTGTAGACCTCAAAAAGCTTGGAAAAGCCGCCTGCGTATCTGACCGTTTTTGAGAGGACAAGCTCGCGCTGCGGGGCAAGGCGCACTGTAACGCTCTGCGTGACGTTTGCCGTCTGAGGAGTGCAGGGAGGAACGTAAAAGCTTGTGGTGGTCTGGTCAGTGCCCAGAGAAACGCGGATTTCGTAGTTGCCTGCCTTTTGGGGAGTGAATGAAAGCGCGGTTGTGGTGCTTACCTTCTGGGAGAAGGCAAGCGAGGTTCTCTCCTGCCCGAGGTGATATATCGCAACTGTCGCCTCTGGGGCTGCCGAGTCGTAGTAGGTTATCGCGACGCTTGCCGGCTGGCCCTCGCAGGTGAAGCCGACTTTTGTTGAGGTCCTGAAGGACCCTCCTCCGTTGTTAGAGCCTGTGCCTATTAGCGCCCCGCCTCCGCCGCCTGTAGAAGGCGGAAGGGAGCTGACAGAAACTATCGCGGTTGCAAAAATCGGAAGACCAGGAGTGTTTGCGCGGTAGTCGGCGCGCACGGTGGTGGTGCCCACGCCAACCGCCGTGAAAAGACCGTCTGCATCTATTCTTCCGACGGTGTTGTTGACGCTCCAGTTGACTTCTGATGCCGCCAGGTCGCGTATGAAATTTCCATTCGCATCATAAGCCTTTGCGACAAACTGCTGCGTCTGCCCTGTGTAAAGTGCTGCGGAAGGGGGAAAAAGCCTCATTTGGGCTATGCCGCCTGTTGCCGCAACCACCGTCACCTCAGAAGAGCAGCGGAAAGGAAGGGCGGGGGACTGCTTTGGGAATGCCGCCACCTCCCCTCTGCCAGGGCTTGAAGGAGAGCTGAAAACTGCTGTCTGGGAGGAAGAAGGCGAGATTGAGCCTATGGTTGCGGACCAGCCCATCTGCGGGCATGGAATTTCCTCGTCTTGCTGGGACGAGAAGCAACTGACCCTGAATGTGTGCTCCTGGTTTATCCCTATTGAAAGCGATGCCGGGGAAAGCTCGCACCTTTCAGCAATCAGGGGGGTTGAGGAAACTGAAACGTCTGCCTCGCAGGAGAACGAATCGGAAAACTTGCCTGGTGAAGAGGACTTAGTGGAAGAGGTGGCTGTCACCTTCCCGCTTCCCGCGGTGCTTGAAATGAAATCTGCAGAGTGCGTGTCGTCGGAAACTGAGAGAGTTCCGATTGTTGAGGACCAGCTCATCTGCGGGCAGGCAAGCTCGTCCTGCTCTTCATTGAAGCACGAAACAAAGAATGTGGCTTGCTGGTTTGTTCCAACTGCTATCGCACGCGGCGTTATCTTGCAGCCTGAAGGTACTGCTGGGGCTGAAACTGAGATTTGGGCAAGGCAAGAAAAGTCTGAAGGACCGGAAAGCGCAAACGCGGAAATCGCTCCGCTGCCAGCAGAACTTCCAGCGCTGAAAAGCGCTGTGGTGTTGTTTGAGAGGACAGAGCCGATTGTTGAGGACCAGCCCATCTGCGGGCAGGCAAGCTCAATTGCTCCGTTGTGGCAGCTGACGCTGAAAAGCTGCTGCTGGCCCGCCCCTATTGAAAGCGAGGAGGGTGAAATAAAGCAGGCGTTGGGATAGGCAGGCTCCCATTCCTGAAAGACATTTACTGAGGCAAAGCAGTTGAAAAGGATGTTGTCGTTGCCGACGCCTGAGGCAGTGATTGTTCCGCTTGCTGGCATGGAGCTTGCGGTGTATGTCGCAGAGGAGCTGCCGCCGCTTATCGTTCCTACAGTAGCACTCCATAGAATTTGCGGGCAGGGAACCTCCTCCTGCAAGCTGAAGCAGGAAATTGAAATCTCAGCCTGCGTGCTTGTGGGGATGGAAATGGAGCTTGGCTGGAGGGCGCAGTAAATCTGCGAGGAAGGGTGCCTCTGCGTCTTGCCATCTTGGGAGGATGCCGCGGGCTTTTGGGAGTGGATTTTTTCGTCTTTTGAAACGCCACCTGCCAAACCAGAGGACGGCTGCTGGGGCTTTTGAGCGGGCTTTTCAGCAGTTCCTGTGGAGTCGGCTGATGGGGTTTTGGCATATGTATAGGCGGGCTGTTGCGCCCTGTCGGCAGAGTCCCCAAAAGAGGCAGGCTTGGTTAGGGAATAACTTGCTTGGGATTCGGCGGCTGCTGCTTGCGCAAGCAGCAGCGCAACTATCAAGATAACAGCTGACTTGAGCATGGTTGACACCCCCCTTGCCAAATACGACATCTCCTTTCTCCTTTTAACACACTCTCTTTAAATAACTTTTGTTTCCACCAGGAAACACAATTATCTGCGGCGTGCCTGATGAAAAGCCAGGAGTGCGCGGCGGGCTGCCTTAAGGAATGGTCGGTCTGCCCCTACTCTGTTTTAAGGAAGAGGAATTTTTTTGCCGCCACTCTGACGCGCAAAGGGTGCTTTTGGGAAAGCCAGCCGACAACCTGCCCGTCAACGAAAATCTGAGCAGGCTCTTTTCCCACTATCCAGACTGAAGATTTTCTGCTTGCTGACAGGATGAGCGGCTCAAACGCCCTGCGAAACGGCGCTATCGCAACTGCCTGATAGCTATTCTCTTTTGGATTCATCTGCCTCCCGCCGCAGGAGTAGCAGTAGGCGGGGGAGCCGGTCGGGGTGGAAAAAATCAGCCCGTCTGCGCGGAAGGCAAACCTCTGTCCGCCTGCTACAAGGTAGACTGAAAGCACTCGCGGCTGAGGGTTTCTTATGCCCACTTCGTTGAGGGCAAGCGGTAGCTTTTTTTTGCCTGCAGACGCCTCCAGGAGAAGCCGCTTTTCAATCCTGCCTCTTGATATGGCGCGCGAAAGCTTCTGCCTCCAATCTGAGAATGTCGCCTGGCAGATGAACGATGTCTTGCTCCCCACTGAGAAAAACGGCTTTCCGTAGTGCTTCTTTGAAAAAAGCACCGTGCCGTCCCCTCCCAGCGTGATGATGAGTTGCGGGTTTTTTTGCGAGATGCTTATGCCCCGCAGGCGAAGGAATTCCAAGACCTCTTGCTTTGCCTTCAGAGCGGCAGGCTTCTTGCGGTTTGCGATTACGGTTGCTGTTGAGATTCTTTTCATCTTTTCCCTTTGCCTAAATTTTGAATTTCTCGGTTATGAAGCGCCTTGAGGGAAGGGACTGCGCGCCTTTCCGCAGGACCTTTGCCGCCGCCACCGCAGAGGCAAAGCGCACGGACTCGTAAAGGGAGCGCTTTTCCATTATGCCTGTTATGAAGCCTGCGCAAAAGGCGTCTCCCGCCCCCAGAGTATCAACCGGTTTGACGTGGAATGGCTCCACCTTGAAAGAGGATGCCTGCCGGGTTTTGACGATGGTTTCCCGGCTTCCCTGCTTTATGACTGCCACGAGGTTGTATTTGCGCGCAAGCCGCTCCGCCTCGGACTCGTCGCGGCTTCCTGTGAGGGCGAAAAGCTCCTTCCGGTTTATTATTAGGAAATCCACGCGCGACAGCACTCTGTGAAGAGCCCTTTCTCCAAGGTGGGATGCCGCCCTGCCAGGGTCAAACGAGATTGGCAGACCTGCCTTGCTTGCTATTTTGCTTGCGGATTCAAGAAGATGCAGGGCGCAGCCTGACATGTGCAGAAACTCCGCGCCCCGTATGTAGTCCTTGTCTATCGCCCTTCTCCTGTCTGCGACGCCGAAGTCTTCAATCACCCTGACTTCGCCTTGTGCATCTATTATTATCACCGAAAGCCCTGACATGCCCCGAAATATGCGGACCTGCGAGGTGTCCACCTTGAAGCGCCTGAGCTCTTCAAGCAGGAATTTTCCGTGCCTGTCATTGCCAACGTTGCCTACAACCCCTGCGGCTATGCCAAGCTTGCACAGATTCACTGCTATGTTTGCCGCAGATCCGCCCCCGCCTGCCTTCGGGTGCATGCGCATTACTGCGGTGTGGTCTGGCTCGGGAAACGCCTGGACGTAATTACGTATGTCATAGACTATGTGCCCAACCGTCACCGCGCGAGGCTGCATGAGAGAATGTCGGGCGGGATGTTTTAAAGATTGACGGGCAAAAGGCTGGCGCAAGAAAGCTGGCTTGGCTTTTTAGTGATTTGGATGGATGAGCTTGAAAGGAGGCTTCGGCAGGCGCTTGGTGAAAAATACGAAAAGGCGCTGTCGGCAAAAATTTCAATGTTCGGCGGGCTTCTGACGAAGGAGGCGGCAATCCGCCTGCTTTGCAAGGAAAACGGGATTGACGCGGAGCAGAAATTAGGGCTTGGGCAGGCGCTTAAAAGCACCCTTCCTTTCAGCTTTGCGGCAAAGATTGACAGGATATTTCCGGTCCAGAAATACCGCAACGGTGCCGGTTGCCTAGTCAGATTGCATATTTCAGATGAAACAGGCTCTGCCGTGCTGGTGCTTTGGAACGAGCAGGCTGCGCTTGTCCAGGGGAAGATAGCCGCAGGCGATACTGTTGAATGCAGCGGGGCTTATGTGAAAGGGGGAGAAATCCACATAGGGAGGGGCGGCTCAATAAGGAAAATCCAAAGCGCGCCTCTGCGCAGTGTCTCACAGCTCAGCGCAGGATTGTGCAACGTCGTCGGGGTGGTTGGGGAGATTGAGCCTGACTACGCATACATAGACAAAAAAAGCGGCAGGCAGAGGAAAATGTCCTCGTTTCTGCTGTGCGAAAGCGCAGGGAAAAAGGAGTGCAGGCGGGTGGTGATATGGTCCGCCCCGGAAGGCACGCCTGGAATCTTTGAGGGCGACTATCTTCTTCTTGAAAATGTTCTTTTCAAAAACGGCGAGCTGCATTTCAACTTCGGCTCGCGGATGGTTGTCTTGAGCTCGCCTTCTGAGTTCTGCGGGCGCGTTGAATCCTTTCTGGCAAAGGGAGATAGTGTTGAGATGAGGGTTGGCAAAAGGGACTTTTTGCTTGATGAAAGCTCTGCGCTTCGCCTTCTTGGAATCCGAGCTGTTGAGGGGGCAAAGCCATCCACCCTCCTTTCAATTAAGGGCGGCTATCTCGTAGGCAAAAAGGTGAAAATAAGGCTGGAAAATGACTTTCCGGCAGAGCTTTCGCTGGAGAAAGGCTGAAAAAAGAAAAGAAGAGAAAACACGGCTCAGGAGTACTTGCCCACGAGGTTCTTTGCGCCGTAGAATGTGGTGTTGATGCCTGCCGGTGTTGTATAGGTTATGGAAACGTTCAGGTCGTATATTGAGCCTGCGGCTCCTCCTGGCGCATTTGCATAGAAGACCTTTGTTTCGCCTGGGGCGACGGTAGTGGAATATGGAGTGTAGTTGTTGAAGATGCGGATGTCTGTTATTGTGTAAGTGCCTGAGGCATCATTGTTCTGGATGACGAGAGTGGCGTTACCTGTTGCGCCGACAACCCTGTATTCCTGTATTGAAAGCGGCCTTACCTCTTTCCAGTAAGAAACCGACTGCGTTATCTTGGCGTCAGTGGCAAGCCCGGGAAAGAACCCAAGCAGGGCGATTGAGACCAAAGCCACAATCAGCACCACTGCCAGCAGAACAAGATATTCTGTTGCGCCTTGCCCTTTCATGAATCCCATCAAAATCCCTCCTTATGTGTATTTTCCTACGAGGTTCTTTGAAGCGTAGAATGTCATGTTAATTCCAGTAGGCGTGGTGTAAGATATGTTCACTGGAAAATCGTATACCGACCCTGCCGAACCGGTGGTTAGACCTGAAAGTGGAAGGGACTTTATCTCCCCGGGGGCAAACGAAACCCCTGTTGTGCTGTTTGACCAGTAGCCCTGAGGCCCGATTTGGAGCTTTGTAATTGAATATGTGCCTGAGGCATCCACATTCTGCACCACTGCGGTTCCTGCACCACTTGAGCCGATTACCGTGTATTCCAGGATGGCAAACGGTCTTGTTCCCTTCCAGTAGGATGCAGACTGCGTTATTTTCGCGTCAAGAGCAATCCCGGGGAAGAACCCAAGCAGGGCGATTGAGACCAAAGCCACAATCAGCACCACTGCCAGCAGAACAAGATACTCTGTTGCGCCTTGCCCTTTCATGAATCCCATCAAAATCCCCCCGCAAGCAATTGCCTGCTTAGGTCGCTACAGACACAAAACGAATGGGGCATATAAAAAGGTTTCTCTTCCTTTCTCAAACAAAGCGTTAAAAGGGATTGATGCGACGTGGTTGCCATGCGGGTGATTTTTGCAGCTTTGGCTTGTGCTCTGCTTCTTTTTTCCAGCCTGTTGCAGGCGGGCTACACCGAGCGGCTGACTGTGCAGGTTTTTGACCAGCAGCTTCGGCCTGTTGAGGGAGCAGCAGTCTATGTGGAGCATGAGCTGAACTCTGTGCAGGGAAACGTCAAGACAAAGCCGAAATTCACCAATTCATCCGGGCTTGTGGATTTGGTGTTCACGAACTACGAGCAGATACCCTCCGAGACCTCATACAGCTACAAGCTTTATGTCAAGTACGGCGACCAGCTCAAAACGTATTCTCTTATTGCGGATGATGACTTTGAGAGGCAGAAGGTGGTAAGCGCAGAGGTTGTTTCCTACTTTGTGCTGATAAGCGTCCATGACCAGAAGGGCGCTCCCCTTGATGCGCTTGTCCAGGTTGGAGATGCAGTAAAAAAGACTGACGAGTATGGAAGGGCGCTTTTCCAGCTTGCCCCCGGCAACTACGACATACGCGTTGAGCAAGACGGGCATCTTGTCACAAGCGCAGTTAAGGCAGACATGGACCGCTCCGTTGACTTGACAATAGGGCTTTACAACCTGAGGGTGTCTGTCAGGGATGACCAGCGCAAGCCTCTTTTGGCAAGCGTGAGCGCGGGTGGGCAGACCGTCAAGACCGACAAGGATGGTGTTGCGGATTTCTACAACCTCACCGAGCAGAAGCCCGAGGTGACAGTGGTCTATCGCGATTCAATAAAGCGCATAGCTGTTGATCTTGCGCGCCAGAATTCCGTTGAATTCACGTTTGACTTGGTGAAGCCGAAGGTGAAGGAGCTTCATGCCGTCGTCGGTGCTGATGGCGGGGCGACAGTGGGCGTTTTCGTGGAAGACCCCGGCTCTTCCGCCTCTGGCATAGACACTGTCTTGGTTTCCTATGACGTTGGCGGTGTGGAAAGCAGGGTGCCTGCCTATGCTGCTGGCTACAACACTTTTGAGGCAAGGATTCCGCCGCAGCCGGAAGGGACGCTTGTCCGCTACAGCGTCAAGGTGGTGGACAAGGACGGCAACGTGGGCTTCGGAAGCGGCACCTATTTCATCCCGATTTCAAAAAAGGAGGAGGCTGAAGCGCCGCAGCCGCAAAAACAGGAAGGGTTTGAGCTCTCAAAAGTTCCGCTGGAAACGCTTCTTTTGGGAATCGTCTTCGTGGTGGCGGTTGCCTATGGCGCAATTTATTACCTGCGGAAGAAAGACGAGGCAATGCCGCCGCAGCCGCCATCCATCCCCAAGTAGGCTTGCGGTCCCGCCATTCTAATATTTCTTTTGCTTCCAAACTTTTTTGCAGAGGTGGCGGAGCCAGGTTAAACGCGCCAGACTCAAGACACCGCGCCCGGCATCTTCATGAGCACGGGCAGGCATGTTGGGAAATCCCGCATTGCTTTTTGCAATTGCGCAATAAGCAATCTGGTGGCTTAGGCCTTCGGGAGTTCGAATCTCCCCCTCTGCACTATTTCCTTGCGACTTTCAGGAAATTTGCGTAAATTTCGCTTCCGTATTCCGTGTGCTCCACTTCCGGATGGAAAAGGCAGCCGTAGATCGGGCGCGAAAGGGACTTGAAAGCGTGATTGGAGCAGTCCTTGCTGTGCGCAAGAACGCGAAAGCCCGGGGTGTCAACCACCTCGTCGTTGTGCGAAGCCCAGACTGTGAAGCGGTCGGGTAGCCCTTCAAAAAGCTCGTTGTGCTCATCCACAAAAAGCTCCACCTTCCCAAACTCTGCCCCACGGGCAGGCCTGGCTTTGCCGCCAAAATGCATGCCTATGAACTGCTGCCCCGCGCAGATGCCCATTATCGGACCTTCAAAGCTATCTATGAACTTTGCGGCGTTGCCGATTTTTTTCGTGTCGCCCAATCCTATGCGGATCGCCCCTCCTGAAAAAACAAGCGCGTCTGCCTTCAGCACTTCTTTGACAGGCGTGCTGACTGGGATTATCTGCGAGTGCGCATCCAGGTATTTTAGTGTCCTGTGTATCCGGTGCGTCCATTGCGAGCCGAAATCCACTATGAGAACTTCCATGGGAACGACCGCCTCGGGCTTTTTTGCAGCCTTCACTCCCACTCAATGGTGCCGGGGGGCTTGGATGTCATGTCATAAACCACTCTGTTGACGTGCTCTTTCAGCTCGCGCGTTATGCGCTCTGAGATGCGCTCCAGCACCTCAGGAGGAATCCTGCTTGCCTTGGCGGTCATGCCGTCTACGCTTTCCACCGCCCTCACAGCGACCGTCCAGCCGTATGCGCGCCTGTCTCCGAGCACGCCGACGCTTTTGATTGGCAGAAGAACGGCAAAATACTGCCAGGGAAGTCCCATCTTTCCCTGCCTCCATGATGCGCAAATCTCCTCCTCAACTATCGCGCACGCCTCGCGCACCACCTCTGCCTTCTCTTCCGTCACCTCCCCCATGATGCGGACGGCAAGCCCTGGTCCTGGAAAGGGCTGCCGCTCTGAAAGCTCCTTTGGAAGCCCAAGAACGCGCGCGACCTGCCGCACTTCGTCCTTGTAAAGCTCCCGCAGGGGCTCGCAAAGGCGCATGCCCATCTTCTTTGGAAGCCCGCCGACGTTGTGGTGGCTTTTTATGGTATCGCGCAAGCCTGAGCCGGACTCAATCCAGTCCGGCGCGATTGTGCCTTGCACGAGGAACTTGCAGCCGCGCTTTTTTGCGATGGACTCAAAGACTGATATGAACTCCTTTCCTATCGCCTTCCTTTTTCTTTCAGGCTCATGCAAGCCGCGCAGGGCTGAGAAGAATCTTTTGCGCGCATCAACGACCTCAACTCCGACCCCGGCTTTTTTGAGGGCAAGGCTAACAAACTGAGCCTCGCCCTTTCTCATAAGCCCTGTGTCAACAAACACCGCGTGCGCCCTCTTCCCAATCGCCTTTGCGCAGAGGGCAGCCGCCACCGAGGAATCCACGCCCCCAGAAACCCCGACTATCGCCTTGCCTTTTCCGACTGTGGAGGAGATGAAATCCGTCGCCTCTGCAACGAAACGGTTCGGGTCAAATGGCACCAAAACACGCTCCTTTCAGCTTTTGTGCTTCTTTTTGCGCTTCTTTGCGCCGCCCCCGCGCCGTAGCAAGATGGCGGCTGCTGCGACAAGCAGGCTGACAAGCAGGGCGCCGCCCGCAATCCAGAGAATCCCAAGCTGGAGATTGTCTTGGGGCGCCCCTCTCTGCTCTTGCGGCAGCTGCGCTGGCGGCTGCTGCTGCGGCTCAGCAAAATCCGGTTTTTTCCCTTCTTCCTGCTTCGGTTGCGCGGTGGGGAGCGGAACTATTGTCTTTGATGAGGCGTTCAGGTATGTGAAGATGTATTCGCCGCCTTCTGCGGCATTCAGCCTTGCCCTGCCTTGGCTGTCCGTCACAAGCTCAACCCTGCCTGATGGCGTGCTTGCCACCACCGTGGCGCTTGCCACTGGCGCGCCGCCCTGCGTGAGCAGAACCTCAATCAGCGACTTGAGGCTGGCTTGCGCAGGCGAGGAGAGGATGGGCGGCTGGGGCGGGGCTTCCTTCTGCGGCTCCAGCGCCACATCAAGCTGCAGCGGCTCTGCGGCAAGCAGATTGGCTTTGAGGCTCTTGTTCTGAAAGCCTGGCGCAAAGAACACTATGTCATAGTCGCCTTCCGGGAGGAAGGAAAGGGTGTAAAGCCCATCTTTGTTTGCGGATGCGCGCCTTTGGACAAGCCCGCCTTTGTAGGCTGCGACGGAAACGTTGTAAAAGTTAGGCGGACCGCTTATCTGCCCGAAGACCGTGGAGTGTGAAATTGACTGCGACATCGTCAGAAGGACGCTTGAGTCCTCCCTTACTTCAACAAGGGCGACGTGCAGGGGGTATGGGTAGCGGCGCAGGAGGACAAAATAGCTTCCTGATGTGACGTTAAAGCGCGCCTCGCCGGAGGAATTTGCCTTAATCATGGCAATCTCCACGCCGTTGCTCATGATGGAGATGTTCGTGCCGACGGCGGCAGTATCCTGCGTCACAGTAACCTTGACATTCAGGATATAGGCATGCGCTTGAGGCAGGCTGGCTGCAAGCAACAAAAAGAGCGCGGCAAACAGGCGGCTTCTCACAATCATCACCATAGAGGGTTGGCATGCAAGCAATAAAAAGATGCCATCAGCGCCAGCATCTCAGCGTGGCTTTTCTTGCCCCAAGCCCGTCATACACTGGAAACGAAAGTGCGACTGTCTGGCTTTCGGCGTCTGTTTCGCAGGAGGCGCTTTTTTCTGCCCCGTATTCTGCGGCAAAGCACAAGCCCGAAAGCTGCCGGAAGTCATTCAAGTCAGAATCAAGGGAGCCTGACGAAAAGGAGCGCATCTTTGAGAGGGCGACTGCCGCGTCCGCGCAAAGATAAAAGTCGCCGTCTTTTTGTGGCTGGGGGGAGAACGCTTGCAGTGAGGCTGCCGCGGCAAGTAGCAGAATGAATGCTGTTGCTGCCTCAAGGGTCATGAGAAATCCGCTTTTCGCGCTTGCCGTCTTTTTTCTTTCTTGCCTGCTCATGAGACGCACACCTCAACCAAAACTGGCTTTTGAAAGGCAATCCCAATCCTGCTTGCACAGAAGACCTGCGCGCCCTTCTGGCCGCTTTCGGCGGAGAAAATCTCGCCTTGGGCGCCGGTTATCCTTGCGCTTGCGAACTTCAGCCCGAGGCGGGTGCGCAGGCTTTCCAGGTCCTGGCTGGAAATGCGGTTCAAGTCAAGCTCCCCGCGGCTTACAAAAGAGCCGCCCCACTGCCCGCCAAGAACCGCCCATCTTTCCTCAAGAAGATGCGAAGACAGCCTGATGGCAAGGGAGCTTTTTGAGCAGTCCTGCGCCGCACGGGAGGCGGAATCGGCGGACGCTGAGAGAAGAAGCGCAAAAAGGGAGTAGGCAATGACTGCGCAAAGTAGGGCAAATGCCGCATCGGCAGAGAAAAATGCGCGCTTAGATTGGCTCGTATGCCTTTGCCTGCACATATATTTTCCCCTCGTGGGCAGAGGAAACGTTGTGGAAAACCGGTTCGCACAAGGAGGGCTGGAGTGGGGGATGGATGCACGAGCCGTCCGGTGAGGCAGCCGCCTTCCAATCCCAACTCATCGGCACCGCAGAAGCGCACCACCCTTGCTCATCAATGGCGGATGCCGCGCTTGCCAGAAGCATGCGAGAAGATGAGGAGCGCGCCTGGAGAAGAAACTCGGAGGAGAGGCGCTGGGCGGAAAACACCAATATGGCGAGGGCGGACAGGAGAAACCCTGCGGCAAGCAGAGCCTCAAAGGAAGACTGCCCCCTGCTTGAGCCTGCCTTGTTTCCCTGCATCAGAAATCCACCTCGTAGGAGGAAGGGATGATGGCTGCCCTTCCGATTCCAAGCTGGGCGGAGTAGAATGAAAAGCCGAGATTGGAAAAATGGAGCTTTCTTGACTGCAAATCTGCCAGGAAAGACTGCTGGCAGGAAAGAAGCGAGAGGGCTTCGGCTCCGCTTGGTGGGCTCGCCCTGCGCTCTTTCATCATCCGCTCCGCCGAAGCAGACCGCTCCTCCTCGCTTGGGGAGCCGCACCAGAAAATAACATCAAAACCCTCCTTGCGCATCTGCTCCTGCAGAGCATTTGCCTGCATATGCAAGGCGAGCTGGACTTCAACTGCCCCTTCCGGCTTGCGGGTTGCAGCTGCGGCGGCTGATGCGGCGTTTGCGCAGGCGGCATAAAAAGACTGCTTTATCCCAGTTTCTTGCACGCCAAAAGCCCTGATGAGCCTGTGCTCTCCGCTGTGCGAAACGCTTGACATGACCGATGCTGCCGCCACAAAGGCAAGAAGGAAGACTGCCCCCAGCACGAATGCCATGAACCCCTTCATCGCAAACTCAGGCAAGCTCTGCGACAAGCTTCTCAAGGTAATCTATCGTTTTTTCTATGTCTGATATGGCGCACACCGCGACGTTTGAGTGGACATAGCGGGTCGGCACGCAGATTGCAATTGAGGGTATCCCGCCCCGCTCTCCGTAGACGGAGGCGGCGTCGGTGGCTCCGCCTTCAATCACCTCAAGCTGAGTCGGAATCTTCGCCTTTTTTGAGACCGCCATGCAGGTCTTCGTGAGCTTTGAGTCTGCGAAATTGCCCCTTCCGCCAGCCTCAACCATGCATATGGCAGGACCCTTGCCGAGGCGCACGACGCCCTCGTCTTCCGCCATCTCAGGGTGGTCGCCTGCTATTGAGGTGTCTATCGCTATGAATGTTGAGGGCTCAAGGTTGTAGGCTGCTATCATAGCTCCCTTTCCGAACGTTGAAACCTCCTCCTGCGCAGTCCCGACAAGCACCACGTTGCGGTTTTTCACCCTCTTGGCAAGCTCAAGAAGGACATAGCAGCCCACCCTGTCGTCAAGCGCCTTGCCGGTGACAAGCTTTCCGTTGAGCACCTTCGTGGAAACGTCAAAGGATATCGGGTCGCCTATCTTCACGCCCATCCTCTCCGCTTCCTTGCGGTCTTTTGCCCCTATGTCTATGAAAAGCGACTTGTTGTCAATCGCAACCTTCATGTCCTCGGGCTTCTGCATGTGGGGCGGCTTGTTCCCAATTACCCCGTAAATCTTGCCTTTATCAGTCTGGATGACGACCCGCTGGTTCACAAGGACGCGGTTGTCTATCCCGCCTATCTTCACAAAACGCAAAAAGCCCTTCTCATTTATGAATTTCACAAGCATCCCTATCTCGTCCATGTGCGCCCCGAGCATGAGGGGCTTTGGGCGGCAATGCGGGGCGCGGGCTATGACGTTGCCGAAGCGGTCTATCTCTGTCTTGTAGCCAAGCCTCTTGAAGCGCTCTGCCATAAGCGAGGCGATTTCTTTCTCATGACCCGGAACGCCGAATGACTCGGTAAGCCTGCAAAGAAGCTCCATATCAACCATCACAACCACCCCGAAGCGATGGAAAAACTCGGTTAAGGGTTAAAAAACAAAAGGACATGCAGGCTAAATGGAAAGCCTCAGCCCGTCTTCTGCGATGAGAGTGTCCTTGAACACCTCTTTTGCCTGCGCAAGAAGCTCCGATGCGTCGGCGTATCTTCCCGAGATGTGGGTGAGGAGAAGCTTTTTGCACCCTGCTTTTTTGGCAATTTCCGCAGCCTGCCTTGCGGTGGAGTGCGCCGCCTCCGCCGCTTCCTGCGAATGCTGATGGGAGAATGTCGCCTCGTGGATGAGAAGGTCTGCGCCTTCTGCTGCCTTGATTGTCTCGGCGCATGGCGCGGCATCGCCCGAATAGACAATCTTCCTGCCGGGCTGGACGTAGGTTATGTCCTCAAGCCGCACTACCTTTCTTCCTACTCGGAGGCTGCCTTCGCGCATAATCTGCGAAAACATCTCGCCTCTCAGCCCCGCCCTTTTTGCCTTCTCCTCGTAAAAGCGGCGCTTCTCCTTTTCCTCAATTAAAAACCCGAAGCTCTCTTTGGAATGCTGCACCTTGAAGGAGCTCACCTGGAACTTGCCGAAATCCGCAAGAACCCCGTTTCCTGAAAACTCAACTGGCTTTGCGAGCGTGCCCCTTCCAATCCTTGCGGCTATGCCGGGCGGACCGTAAACTGCAAGGGGCTCTGTGCGCTTGTTGAGGCGCATCGTCTCTGCGATGCCGAAAACGCCCAGATAGTGGTCAAGGTGTAGATGCGAGATGAAGATCGCCTTCAGCTTCATAAAGGAGATGCCAAAGCGCATCATCTGCCGCTGCGTCCCCTCGCCGCAGTCCAAAAGCAGAAGCTCGCCCTCATAGCGGACTGCGACGGATGGCAGGTTGCGATGCAAGGAAGGCGCGCCGGAGGATGAGCCAAGCACGGTTATTTCGAACATGGGCAGATAAGGGAAAACGCCTGATTAAAATATTAGCGGTGCGGAAAAGGCGGGGCGGCAGGCTGCTTAGTCTCTGTTTTTGAGAAGGTAGGCGCCGGTTATCGCTATCACGATGACCAGCCCGAAGATGGAGATGAGGGGGTTTTGGCTGATGAACGAAAGCGCGTCCTTCGGATCGCCTTCCGGCTTGAGCGTGTCAAGAAAGTTCTCAGTGCCGCTGCCGTTTTCGGATGCGTTGAAAAAGACGGGTGGGGAAAATTGCACTGAGAGGTTGCCCTGCTGGCTTGTGGAATTTACGGCAAAGAGGGATTCTATTGACTTGGCTATGCTTTCCGCTTCTGTTGGCGGAGCCTCCTCAACCACTTCCGAAACCATCGTGATGGTGGCTTTTTGGGGATTCTCGGGAAGGGCGGAGGCAAGCACAGGGATGGTTGCCGAGAGGTTTGAGCTGTTTGCGCAGCCTGAGTTTTCAACGCGGCAGGCAAGAAAAACGGCGGCCTGCTTTGCCCTTGTTCCGTCCGGAAGCAGGAAAAACACCGTTGTGTTGTCTTGGGCTATCGCGCTGATTTTCACCCGCACTGTTTTACCCTCAAGTCCGGAAAGGGCGGATGGCGGCACTGCCCAGCTTGCCTTTATGCTCCCCTGATACATCGTGCCGGGGATGAGCTCTGAAAAGCTTAGGTTGTATTCGTATTCCACAAGCTTCTGGAGAGGGGCGAGGGAAAGCTCCACGCTCTGGGTGAAGGAGATTGAAAGCAAGTATGCTAAAAGCGCACCCTGTGCGAAACTGGTCATGCAGGAAGAATCAGAGGGGAACTATTTAATTGTTGGTCATTTTGGGCAGGCGCCTAGCCAATGCGGCTGCTTTTGAGCCAGCCCACGCTGCTTTTGTAGAAGCTGCGTATGTCTTCCGTTTCGGTCATGAGCATAAGCGGCCTTTCAAGCGAAAGCCCCCACGCAAGAACTGGGTAGCGGTCGCATAGAGGGATGGACACCTCGGGGCGGAATATCCCTGCTCCCCCAAGCTCAATCCACTGCTGCTTTTTCTCAAAATAAGCCGCTATCTCAAGCGACGGCTCTGTATAGGGAAAGTATGATGGCTGGAAGCGGATTTTCTCAAAGCCAAGCCTTGAGTAAAAAGCCTTCAGGCATCCAAGCAAATCCCTAAATGTTGCCTTTTCCCAAACCACTATGCCTTCCACTTGGAAAAACTCCGCCAGGTGCTTGTAGTCCGTCGCTTCGTTGCGGAACACCTTGCCTATGCAGAAGTATTTTTTGGGGGTTTTGTTGCGGCAGTGGTTGTATAGGTAGGATGCCGAAACCGCTGTTGTGTGGGTGCGCAGGACTTTTTTCGCCGCCATCTGCTCGTCCCAATTTCCGCCCCAGCAGCTCTCGTGCACTTTTCTTACCCTCTCAACAAGCGCAGAATCGGCAGGCAGGCTGGAGGGGGACTTGAGGTAGAAGGTGTCTGCGAGGTCTCTGGCTGGGTGGTCCTGAGGCTGGAAAAGCGCGTCAAAATTCCAAAACGAGCTTTGTATCTCGGAGCCTTGCATCTCTTCAAACCCCATCTGCGCAAAAATCAGGCTTATCTTCCTTTTGAGCAGGGCGATCGGATGCCTTTTTGCCGGCGTTGGCACTTCCACGGGCGCCTGGATGTCGTAGGGGCGGAAGCTTGCCTGCCTCCATGAACCGGAAAGAAGCATTTCGCGGCTAAGCGCATTCACCCAATCCGCTTTGTCGTGCTCTGGCTGGACCGGGGTTGGCTCAATGTAGATTTCCTTGGAGGACAGGATGCGTATGAGCTTTCTTTTTGAAAGCACAGAAAGCGCGCTTTGGTCTGCGCTTTCTCCTCTCAGGATTGAAAGAAGGGCGGACTGCAGAGGGTATTCGCCTTCCGGCTCGCTTAGCACCGCAAGCTTGCCTGCCTCAATCTTCACCCATCCGTTTTTGGTTGCCCAGGCAATCCCAACCGCCCTCTCCTGCTCTGGGAGGAGGGAAAGCCCGCTTTTTTCCTTTGCGGCTTTGAGCACTTTCTGCTCCGGCAAGCCCTCCTCTGCGGCGCGCCTGCCCTCTGCGGTAAGCTCAGCCTTCTTGGTTTCTGAAAACACGACTGAGACATATCCTTTTTCCCTGAGGGACTGGACAAATGAAAGGACGGTGCTTTCAGGCAATCCTGCCTTGCTTGCAACCTCCTGCGCGCTCATCCTGCCTGAGAGGACAGAGAGAATTTTTGCCTCCGCCTGATGCAAAGCCATCCGAACCGCCCGCTTACTTGCCTATTTTGTGCAGATAGTAAAGTGAAATTGCGGCCGCCGCCACTATGAAGGCGGCGGCTGGTCCCTCAGGTCCTGCGAAAAGCTGCACCATCCTTGCCTGCATTTCGCGGAAGAAGTCAAGGACTTCCGATTCAAGCGGCGCTTCAATCTCGTAGGTGAACTCAAATTTCGGCAGCGTGTCGCCCTGCCATGTGAAAATGCGCTTGCTGCCGACGTAGAAGCGGAGGTTCGTATCCTGGTCGTAGCGGAAGGAGGACTCCGGCTCGTCAAGCAGGTTTGTCGGCAGGGTGGAGAAATATATCTTCTCAGCCGCCTGCGGTATGGCTATGGATATGTTGGTTCCCTTCGGAAGCACCAGGTCCCCGCTTTTGGTCTGCTCAAATGATAGGGCGTTTTGGTTTATTGAGTACCTTGCCGTGCGAGGCTTGTAGCGCTCCACCCTGACAAGCCCTGAGCCGTTCTGCGAGGCGGGCACGGAATAGTCAATGACCACCGTTGCAAAGCAGGTCCCCATGAACGAGTTGCACCGCTCTATCGCCTGAGGCAGTATGCGCAGCGAAACAATGTCCGCAGTTGCGCGGGAAACGTGATGGCGCATCTCCGAAAGGCCCGTCCTCTCCTTCCAGGTGGCAAGGTCTGAATAGGCAGAGCGCGTTGCCTCGTAAAGCGAGCGGCTGGAAGTGCCGTTTATGAGCATCACAAGCCTCTCCTCAGCGTTCACGCCGCCGTCGCGGTTGATGTTTATGAATACTGAAAGCGAGCGCATGGAAAATTCCGCCTGGGAAAGATTGCAAAGCAAAATGGCGGCAAGAAAGAAAGCGGCGGCGCTCTTCGACGGCAAACTCATGGTTGGATTATGAGTAATATCTATATAAATGTGCGGAAATAAAGACGGGAATATGCGCTCCATTGTCTATCTTGGGCACAACTGCTTTCTTGTAAGGCTTGGGCAGATAGTCCTGCTCTTCAACCCAGTCGTGTCGGACTTCATAGGCGGCAACAGGAGGCTTGAGAAGTCCGCCCTGCAGGTCCACAGCATAAGGGAGTGCGACCTAATCTTTGTTTCAAACGAGGAAGAGGACAACTGCGAGCCGCAGACCATAAAGGAGATTTCTGAGCGGTGCTACTCTTATGTGATTGCGCCCAGACCGGCCCTTTCCAAGCTGGACATATCAGACCGCTTCAAGGTTGATGTAAAGGTGGGCGACAAGTTCAGCCTCAAGGGGATAGACATTGAGGTAGTAAAGGCGGTGCATCCGCAGTCGCAGTATTCTGTCGGCTTCATGGTGAGAGGAGAGGGCATAGGCATTTACTACGCCGGCGACACCTACTCGTTCACCGATATGGGAAGGCTGCGCTGCGATGTGGCGATAGTGCCGATTGGAGGGGGCGCCACGATGGATCCCTTTGCAGCAAACAGCATCATCAAGGAGATAAGGCCGAAAGTGGCTATTCCCATGCGCTACAACACCTATGAGAAGATAAAGCAGGATGTTTTGGAATTTACTTCTGATTTGGGCGGGCTGACAAAGGGCGTCGCCCTGCGCATAGGGCAGGAGCTCAGGCTATAGGAGGGTTGATAGGATGATAACCGGCATAAAGATACAGAGCGCTGAGGCGAAGCACGAAAAGGACGAGGAGGTTTCCGGCTTGAACATCAACATAAGCATAGAAAGCGTCTCATCCAAAGGGGGGGAAACCACGATTGCATTCAAGTATGTGGCAAGCTACCTTGAAGGTGTGGGGGAGCTGAAAATGGGCGGCTTGATAACGGCGAAGGAGGATGCCAAGCTGACCAGGGAGATTGTGGAGCGGTGGGAGAAGGAAAAGCGCCTTCCGGATGATTTTGCCGAGATTGTCCTTAATGCCATAAACTACGCCTGCGGAACAAACGGCGTGCTTGTGGCAAGGGCAGTCAATCTTTCCCCGCCGATTGTTCCGCCCAGAATCGAGCTTAGCCCGTCTGCCACAGGGCAGGCAGGGGGCGGCAAGGGCAAACACCCGGACCTGCTTTAGCTGCTTTTTTGCTCAAAGCCTTCCGCTGCCGGCGGAAAAAGCCCTTATTGCTGAGACGAGGCTTTTTGCCATGAACGCAAAGGAAGGCAGGATGAGTATCACCGCAAGGGAGCTTGGCGCAAAGGAGTAGGCAAAAAGGTAGATCGCGCATAGAAAAAGAAAAAGCGCTGAGGAGGCAAGATGCCCCGCAGGCACATACCGCCAGCCAGAGCTTGAGCGGTCAAGCATTTTCAGCAAGGAGGCGGTTGCTGATTTGAGGTTGACAAGAAAAAGCGCTGAGGAGGCAAAGAAGCTGATGAAGAAAAAGACAAAAAGGGGGCGCAGAAGCGCCCATGCGGGGTTTGCCGAGAAGAAAACTGCGAGGTAGAAAAGAAAAGAGGCGGCTGCGAATATCACGCTGTTTTTTGAAGTCAGCGCAAGCTGCTCGCGCGCGGAAAGCTGCTCATGGGGCTGCGAAATTGAGGGAAGCCTCTCAACCACGTGGTAGTAGCGGGAGGACTCGGAAATCGCCCTGCGGATGCCCATTGTCGTGGAGCGCATGAGGCGCATGTTCTTGACAAGGAAGGCAGGGGCGGCGCTTTGTAACAGGTTGTAAAGCTCGTTTTCCCGGTTCAAAAGCCAGGCGGAAGCAAACGAGGAGATGATTATGGCAAAGGCGAAGTTGCTCAGGATTTCGGCGGGCAAAATCCCAAGCGAAGTTGCCTTGCTTACGATGAGAAGCGAAAGCTCGGACATTGCAACGAGCACCGAGGCGCAAAAAAGCGCGGAGCGGCCTGAGAAGCCGGCAAAGTAGGAGGAGATGCCCGAGGCGACAAACCCAACTGGCATTGCCAAGCCTATGAAAATCAGCAAGATGTGGGGGTGGGCGATGACCGAATGCGCATTGACTACAAGCCCGATGGAAAAGAAGAAAAAGGCGGCAAAAAGCGAGTTGAAAGGCTTTACCTTATCCTCAATCTTACGCGAATGCGGCGAGCCGGCGATGGTGCTTCCGGCAAGGAAAGCCCCTATGGAAAATGAAAGTCCGATCGCCTCCGAAAGATAGCCGATGACGAGGACGAGGCTGACTGTGGAGAGGATGAGAAGCTCGTCTGAGTGCGCAACCAGGCTCAGGAAGCGGCTTATCAGGCGGGAGAGGATGATGTAGGCAAAGATGAATGTCAGGACCACGCGCAGGAGGGAAATTGCAAACGAGTATTCGCTTAGCTGGGACGAGGAGGGGGAGATTAGCCCGAGGAAGAAAACGGCAAGCAAATCCTCAATTATCAGTATTGAAACTATGAATGGCACCTCGGGCCTGCGGATTTTTCCTGATGCCTCCAGCAGGCGTATTATGACTGGCGTGGATGAGAAAGAAAGCGAGACGGCTACAAGGGCGGAAGCCTGCGCTGAAAAGCCAAGCATGGCAAAGGCTGAATATGCCGCCAAATAGGCTATGCCAATCTTGAGCACTGCGGCAAGGAAGGTGAACGCCCCAAGCTGCGAAAGCTTGACTATGGAGAACTCAAGACCTATGCCGAAAAGGATGAAGGCTGCGCCTATTACCGCAAACACCTCCACCAGCGAGGGGTCTTCAATTATTATGTTGGAAAAGCGGATTCCGAAAAGCTCCAAGCCGACAAGGGGGGAGAAAGGCCCGATGAGCATCCCTGCGGCAAGCATGCCGAGGATTGATGGGAGCCGTAGCCTGTCAAAGATGAGGGCTGAAAGCATGATGACTGAAACGGCTATCCCAACCGCAAATGCCGGCTCCATGCGCAAAGCTGTTCAAACTAAATTTAAAAAGAAATTGAGGGCTTCAGCAGTCTATGGTGGTGCCGGCGATTATTGAGAGGACCGCAGGGGCGATTGTTGAGATGAGAAGCCCGACAAGGGCGCCTGTCAGGCACGAGGTTGACCACACGTTCGCCCTTGCCCTCGTCTCTGCGCCCATCATCTGACCAACGGCGTAGATGACTGCCGAGAGAAGCACCATGAGCATCGCGGCGATTGGAACAAGATCGCGCAGCGCCTCGCAAAGCTGGCTAAGCGCGTTTTTCAGCATTGAAGTCGGGTCTGCCGCAAAGGCAAAATTGACGATGAAAAGCAAAAAGACCCAAGAGGTTATGATTTTTCTGAGGCTGCCCATATGCTGCACCTTGCCACTTATAGCAGAAAAACAGTTTTTAAAGGTAGGGTTTGGTGGTATTGACGGTTTTATGAAAATCCGCCTTGATGTCCGCAAAAGCGCCCAGCAGAACGCTTCTGACTATTATCAGAAGGCAAAGGAGCTTGCAAGGAAGGAGGAGGGCGCACGGCAGGCGCTTTCCAAGACGAAAGATGAGATTGAGCAGGCGCGCGTGCGGCAGCTTGAGGCGGCTGCCGCCTCCAGACCGCCAAGCATGAAGCGGAAGCGTGAGTGGTTTGAGAAATTCCGCTGGTTTTTCACCTCTGGCGGAAGGCTTGTTCTGGCAGGCAGGGACGCCAGGCAAAATGATTTGCTTGTTGCCAAGAGGATGACTGACGCAGACCTGTTTTTCCACGCCGACATACAGGGTGCGGCGGCGACCGTTTTGGTCGGGGGTAAATCTGCCTCGCGGCAGGAGATGCTTGAGGCGGCGCAGTTTGCGGCATCGCATTCCTCTGCGTGGAAGGCAGGCGCTGCCGCAGTTGACGTGTATGCTGTTGAAAAGGGGCAGCTTGGGAAGCATGCCCAGGGCGGCTTTGTCGGCGCAGGGGCATTTACTATAAGCGGGACGCGCAATTGGTTCAGGGGAACGGCGCTTGGCTTGGCGATGGGGGTTGAGGGCGGAAGAGCATTCTGCCTTCCCAGCTGCCACCTGCAAGCCGGCGGTTGCAGCGTCTTCCTCTCCCCCTCCGGGAATATTGAAAAGGGCGAGGCTGCGAAGATAATCGCGGGCATCCTGAAATGCGGAATTGACGATGTGCTGCTTGCCCTTCCCTCTGGCAAGTTCTCCATAAGGGAGAGGAAATGAAACGTTCGGCAAGGATTTTGGCGCTCATTGCGAAATACAGGGTAAAAAAGCGCGAAATCGCGGCGCGCCTTAGGCATTTCAGGATGGCTGGGCGGGCTTCAAACAGGGCGCTTTTTGAGGAGCTGGCGTTTTGCCTTTTGACCCCGCAGAGCAAGGCTTTTTCGTGCGACGAGGCTGTAGGAGAGCTGAAAAGAACCGGGCTTTTGTTCCGCGGCACGGCAAAAAAGATAGGCAGGCTCCTTTCAAAAAAGGTCCGCTTCCACAACAAGAAGGCGGAATATCTCGTGGAGGCGCGCAGGAAGTTCGGCAAGGGCGGCTTTGCGTTGTTGAGGGACATCACCTTTGGCGCAAGCGAAACCCGCGCCCGCATGCGCCTTGTGCGCGAGGTAAAGGGGATGGGGATGAAAGAGGCAAGCCACTACCTGCGCAACGTCGGGCGTGGCAGGAGAATCGCCATCCTTGACAGGCACATAATCAAAAATCTGGCAAGATACGGGGCAATAAGGCGGGTGCCGAAAAGCCTGACGCAAAAAGGATACCTTCAGATAGAGAGGAGGATGGCTTGCTTTTGCAGGAAGATCGGCATCCCCCTTGCGCATCTTGACCTTCTTTTCTGGGCCGAGGAGACGGGAAGAGTGTTCAAATAGGGGCTTGCAGAGGCGCTGGCTTAGCCCAATGCTATATAAATTTTAACAATTGTTAATTCTGCCGCCCGATGTGTTTTGATGCTCCCCTGCTCGCAAGTCCACTGGAAGATACTTCCTGCGATTTGCCGTCAGCTTGCCATCTCGCTTGAGAAGGAAAAAATAAGCCGAAAGAGGATTGCGGCTTTGCTTGGGACCACGCCAGCCGCAATCTCCCAGTATCTTTCCGGCAAACGCGGCGGCTCCCCTCTTGGCAAAAAGGCAAGGGACAGATGCGCGGCTCTTGCGAAAAAAATGGCTGCTGGAAAGGCAGGGCAGGAAGCCGTCAACCTTGAAATTGCAAGGATAATTGCCATTGCGAAGGGAGGAAGGGCAAAAAAAAGGAATCCGTGCGCAGTTTGCGCCTCGCGTTCCGCGAATGAGTCCGGGTGAATTGGATGAGCCTTCTTGAGATTGAGAACCTGAGGGTGAGGGCGGAGGCAAGGGAAATCATAAGAGGGATTTCGCTGTCTTTGGAGGCTGGGCAGGTCCACATTATAATGGGACAGAATGGAAGCGGCAAATCCACCCTTCTTTTGGCGCTTGCAGGAAGCCCGAGGTATGAGGTGGCGGGGAAGGCTTCATTTGAAGGGAAGAATCTGCTTTCGCTAAAGCCGCACGAGAGGGCAAGGGCGGGGATTTTGCTTGCGTTCCAGCAGCCTGTTGAGGTTCCAGGTGTGAGGATGGCGGACTTCTTGCGCAGGGCATACTGCGCCCGCTTCGGGAAGGAGATTCCGGTTTTGGAATTTGAGTCGCTCCTTCAGAGGAAAATGGATGAGCTTGGCATTGAGAGGGAATTTGCCATGCGCGGGCTGAACGAGGGCTTTTCAGGCGGGGAGAAGAAGAAAAGCGAGATGCTGCAGCTTTCCCTGCTCAAGCCAAAGCTTGCCCTGCTTGACGAGCTTGACTCGGGGCTGGATGTGGATGCGGCTCCAAAAGTCGCGGAGATGGTTGAGCGCGCAAGGCAGGACGGCGCATCCGCCATCGTGGTGACGCACTACACGAAGATACTGCGCGGCTTGCGACCAGACAGGGTGCATGTCATGAAGGACGGCAGGATAATACTTTCTGGCGATGCCCGCCTTGCGCAAAAGCTTGAGAGGGAGGGCTTTGGCTGGGCATACCGCAGCGTTGGCTAGCGCAGTTGCCTTTTGTTTGGTGATGATGTTGGATGAGAAGCTGCTGGCGGAATTTGGCAAGGACACGACTCCCAGAAAGCCGCCCCGTTCTGACAGAAAGCTAAATGTCGGCTACAAGACGGGCATAAAGGGGCTTACCGAGGAGCTTGTAAGGGAGATATCAAGGCTGAAAGGCGAGCCTGGCTGGATGTTGCGCAGGCGGCTTGAGGCGTTCAGGATTTTCAAGGCAAAGCCCCTGCCAAGATGGGGACCCGACCTGTCGGGGCTTGACTTCTCTTCCATCGTGGGCTTTGTCCGGCCCAGGGGGAAAGAAGACGGCAGGCTGCTGAACAGCTGGGAGGAGGTGCCGCATGAGATAAAGAGGGCTTTTGAGCGGCTTGGTGTTCCTGAGGCGGAGCGCAAGTTCCTTGCAGGCGCCTCCGCGCAGTATGACTCGGAGGTGCTTTACAAGAGATTGAAAAAAAGCGCGGAGCAGCTCGGGGTGATTTTCACGGACATGGACAGCGCTGTGAGGGAATATCCCGAAACTGTGAAAGAATACTTCATGACAAAATGCGTTCCTGCTTCTGACAACAAGTTTGCGGCTTTGCACGGCGCCTTCTGGTCCGGGGGGAGCTTTGTCCATGTTCCCGCCGGGGTGAAGGTGCCAATGCCCCTGCAGATTTACTTCATGATGAATTACCCTGCCTTTGGCCAGTTTGAGCACACTCTCATAATTGCCGAGGAAGGCTCGCAGCTTCACTACATTGAGGGCTGCACCGCTCCCTACTACACGAAAAATTCCCTGCATTCTTCGGTGGTTGAGGTGTTCGTCGGAAAGGGAAGTAGGGTGCGCTACACTTCAATACAGAACTGGAGCAGGAATGTCTATAACCTCAACACGAAGAGGGCGATTGTCGGGCAGGACGCGCTGATGGAGTGGGTTGGCGGGACGCTTGGCTCAGGCACGACGATGCTTTACCCTTGCAGCGTGCTTGCCGGCAGGGGGGCCAGGACGGAGCATCTCAACATCACTCTTGCGGCGGCAGGGCAGGTGAAGGACACTGGCGCAAAGGTTATTCATCTTGCCCCAGGCACCCAAAGCAAGGTGGTAAGCAAGTCCATATGCACAGGAGGGGGGCTTGCACGCTACCGCGGGCTTGTGCGGATTGCAAAGAGGGCAAAGGACGCAAAGTGCAGCGTGCGGTGCGATTCCATCATAGCGGACCGCACATCAAAGGCGGAAACCATACCGGTCATTGATGTGAAAAACCCAGGCGCGCTTGTCGGGCATGAAGCCTCAATGGGCAGGATTTCCGATGAGCAGCTTTTGTATCTCCAAAGCAGGGGGATAGAACCTGATGAGGCGGTCGCCATGGTGGTGCGCGGCTTTGTTGAGCCGATTGTGAGAGAACTGCCTCTTGAATACGCGGTTGAGATGAACAGGCTGATTGAGATGGAGATGGAAGGCTCGGTGGGCTAGATGGCAAAGGTTGGCGTTCCGCTGGCGCAAAAAGCGAGGGAGATTTCGCGGCTGCTTGGAGAGCCGGATTGGCTGCTTGGCGTGCGCCTTTCAGCAGTTTCCATCCTTGAAAGCAGGAGGGGCGCAGGCAGAGTTTCTGGCTTGAGAATGGAAGGCTCAGTCAAGCGCAGCTTCAGCTCGGAAGGAGGGGCGGCTGTCCTTTCGGTTGCGCAGGCAGTGGCGAGAGGCAATGCGCTGAAGGAGCAGCTTGCAGTGCGCCCAAACGGCATGGAAAGCGACGAGTACCTGCTTTCTCTCGCCCTTTTCACAGAAGGGACTGTTGTGGCGGTGCCGGCGGGAAAGCCCTGCAAGGTTTCAATTGAGATGGAAGGCAAGCCGCCAGATTTCTTTTCCACCTTTTTTTTGCTGGAAGACGGATGCCAGGCAAGCATAAGCATGAAAACCGCTTTTGCAAGCCGTTATGGGGAATGCAGGGGAATCTTTGCAGGCAGAAGCTCGCGCGCTCGCTTTTGCTTCGTGCAGGCAGATTCGGCTGGGTGCAGCTCGTCCCTTGGCATGTGCGCGTGGCTTGATGAAGAAAGCCGCCTTGCGCTTTTTGGCGCAAATCTCGGCGGGGCAGGAAGGAAGGAGGGCGCCTGCCTCTTCCAGCAAAAGCAGGGCAGCCGTTGCGAGCATTATGAATCCTCCCTTGCCAAAGGCAGGCAGAGGATTGAAAAGCGCCTTTGGCACTGCCATTCAGCCGCCCGCACTTTTTCGCGCGCCTTCCTTGCTTATGCGGCAGCGGGCTGCTCGCAGGTTCTTTTTGAGGGGAATGTCAGGATTGGGCAGGAGGCGGGCGGCGCAGACGCCCACCTGCTTGCCAAGTCGCTTCTGCTTTCTGAGAAGTCTTCGGCGCGCCTTGTGCCGCAGCTTGCTGTGCACAACCAGGATGTTGCCGCTGGGCACGGCTCTGCGGTTGCGCCAATCTGCAAAGAGGAGCTTTTCTACCTGCAAAGCAGGGGGCTTGGGGAGAAGGAAAGCAGGCTTGCGCTGCTGGAGGGCTTCCTGAGCGAACCGCTGCGGAAAGGCGGGGTGGAAGCTTCGCAGATGCCCTGGGTGGCTTCCGAGCTCAAGCGACAGGCGAGGAGAATTTTTGAAGGTGAGGGGGATGGCGCTTGACGTTGAGGCGATAAGGGAGGATTTCCCGATACTCAGGCGGAAGGTGAATGGAAAAAGGATTGCCTATCTTGACAACGCCGCCACTTCGCAAAAGCCGCTTGCAGTGCTTGAGGCGATGGAGCGGTATTATCGCACCTGCAACGCCAACGTCCACCGCGGAACGCACAGGCTGTCCGAGGAAGCGACCGACGCATATGAAAAGGCGCGGGCAAACATCGCAGGCTTCATAAACGCGCAGCCAGAGGAGATAATATTCACAAAAAACGCGACGGAGGCGCTCAACCTCGTTGCGTCGGTGGTGTGCAGGCAGGCAAAGGAAGGGCAGCGGATTTTGCTTACCCAGATGGAGCACCACTCAAACATCGTGCCTTGGCAGATTTGGGCGGCTGAAAGAGGGCTTGAGCTTGGCTATGCCGAGATTGGCGAGGGATTTTCCCTTTCCGGTCAAAGCGTGTTGGAGGGGCTTTCCGGCTCGCCTTTGATCTTTTCTTTCACGCACATCTCCAATGTTCTTGGAACGATAAATGATGCGGCGTGGCTTTGCAGGAAGGCAAGGCAGGCAGGCGCATACTCCTGCGTTGACGCCGCGCAGTCAGTCCCCCACATGCAGGTTGATGTGCGAGAGATGGGGTGCGACTTTCTCGCCTTTTCAGGGCATAAGATGCTTGGGCCCATGGGGATAGGGGTTCTTTATATGAGGCGCAGGCTTCAGGAATGCCTCCCGCCGTTTCTGGGGGGCGGGGATATGATAAGTTCGGTCGGATTTGAGCGCTCCTACTGGAACGCGCCTCCCCGCAAGTATGAGGCGGGAACACCCAACGTGGCAGGAGCAATCGGGCTTTCTGCCGCCATTGACTATTTGCGCAGGGTTGGCATGGGAAAAATCGCAAGGCACGAAAAGGAGCTTGCAAGGCTTTGCGTGGAGCGGCTGGAGGCAATTGGCAAAGCCAGGATATACGGACCGAAGAAGAGGGCTGGCTTGGTTTCCTTCAACATAGGCAGCGTGCATGCTCATGATGCCGCCGCTTTTGCAGACGGGGAGGGCGTTCAGATAAGGGCGGGGCACCACTGCGCCATGCCCCTTGTGAGGATGCTTGGCGAAGCGGCAACCTGCAGGGCAAGCTTTTACCTTTACAACACAGAGGAGGAAGTGGAGAGGCTGTCGCATGCGATGCGCAAGGCTCAGCGCGCACTTGGCTGATGGATATGATGGATGCTGAAAGAAT
This sequence comes from Microcaldota archaeon, assembly GCA_026414185.1. Lineage (GTDB taxonomy): Archaea > Micrarchaeota > Micrarchaeia > Anstonellales > Anstonellaceae > UBA10161. Next base: position 33,503 of record JAOAJL010000001.1, read on the forward strand.
TTACCGCGAGAACATACTTGACCATTACAAGAGGCCAAGAAGATACGGAAGGATGGAGGGGGCTGACGCCGAGTCCGAAGGAGCCAATCCTGTTTGCGGCGATGAGATCAGGGTTTGGCTGAAGCTGAAGGGCGAAAGAATAGAGGATGCCCGCTTTGAGGCGGCGGCGTGCGCAATCTGCACTGCCTCTGCGTCAATGCTTCTTGAGCAGGTTGTAGGAAAAAAGACGCGGCAGGCTCTTGGGATGGGCAGGCAGGAAGTGCTTGCCCTTCTTGGCATAAACCCCGGACCGGCAAGGCTCAAATGCGCCCTTCTGCCGCTTGAAGTTCTCAAGGCGGCTCTCAAAAAGCCCGCAAGCAAAGGGGGTGGAAAGGATGCTGGCAAAGGTTAGGTTTGGTCCGGCTGGGCTTCCGCATCCAGCCCGCAGCAAGGGCACTGTGGCGGGAATAGAATACTGCAGGAGGATTGGCTTGGGCGCCATGGAAGTGGAGTTTGTCCATGGAGTGAACATGGGGCAGGAGGCGGCGCGGCAGGCAGGCGCCGCCGCCAAGAGCCAAGACGTGCTTCTTTCCTGCCATGCGCCCTACTACATAAACCTGTGCGCGAAAGAAAGGGCAAAACGGCAGGCAAGCATAGGAAGGATAGTGGATTCGGCGCGGGCTGCTTTCTGGCTTTCCGCATCGCCGGTGGTAATCCACAGCGGATTTTATCTTGGGCGCTCTTCGGAAGAATGCAGCGGGGAGGTGTTTGCGGCATATGAGGCTTGCCTTGAACAGATGCGCAAGCTCAAGATAGAGGGCGTGGCTCTTGGGGCTGAGCTTACCGGCAGGAAGTCTGCCTATGGCAGCCTGGAGGAGATAGTCGCCCTGGCGGAGCACTTCGGGCTGGAAAACGTCGTGCCGGTGATTGACTTTGCGCATTATCACGCAAGGCACAAGCGGCTGGCGACAAAGCAGGACTACCTTGAAATTTTGGATTTCGTGGAAAGGAGGCTTGGGGGCGATGCCGGCAAAAACTTCCACTGCCACTTCTCCGGCATAGAGGCAGGCAAGGCGGGGGAGAGAAGGCATCTTCCAGTCTCCTGCCAAAGCCCGCCTTTTGCCCCTCTTGCGCAGGTGTGGGTGGAAAACGGCTGGGGCGGCAGGCTCATTTGCGAATCGCCGCTTTTGGAAAATGACGCTTTTGCCTTGCAGGAAATCTATCTGAAGGCGGCTTGCGCCAGGTAAGCGCAGGGCTGTGTGGCGATGGCGCATTCTGTCGCACCTCTGATGTATTTTTAAAGTTTGGGTGGGATAAGGAATGAAACTTGCTTAGGCTACGGGCTGTGGATGGCTTTTGCCTGTGGTGGATTTATGTATTATGTAAATAGTTGCCGGGACAGGGTTCGCCTTCCCGCTCAGTGTTTTTCCATGAAGCTTGAGGATGCTCTCACCCAGATTCTGCGCGAAAAATATGAGAGGCGCATTGACAAGGAAGCCGGGCTTGTGCTGGCAGTCTGGAACGTGAAGGCTGCAGGCGATGGCATAGTCATACCCGGGGACCACGCCGCCTACTACGACGTGAGTTTTGACGCGCTTTGCTACCTGCCGCAGGTAAATGAGATTGTTGAGGCAGATGTTTCCGAAATCGTGGAGTTCGGCGCGTTCCTTTCTCTTGGACCCCTTGAGGGGCTTGTCCACCTCTCCCAGATCGCAAACGACTTTTTGACATTCAACAAAAAGACAATGAGCTTCTCCGGAAAGGAAAGCAAGAAGATACTCAAAAAAGGCGACCACGTCTTTGCGAAGATATCAACTGTCAGCTTGAAGGGAAGCATACCTGAGACAAAGATAGGGCTCACCATGAGGCCCGATGGGCTTGGGAAAGAAGAGTGGATAGGGGCGCCAAAGAAGGAGGAGGCTGAGGCGCCGAAGAAGGAGAAGAAACCCAAGAGGGAAGAGGGCGGGGAGTAGGAAGTGGGGCTTATGAAGGCATGCAAATCTTGCAGGCTGATTGTGGAGGACTATGCGCTTACCTGCCCTGCCTGCCAGGGGGCTGACTTGACCGAGAAGTTTTCTGGGCAGCTTGTTGTGAATGACCCTGAAAAGTCTGAGATTGGAAAGAAGCTTTCTGTGAAGGTTCCGGGAAAGTATGCCATCAAGATTCGCAGGTAGGCGGGTGGTTTTGTGGCAAACAAGATACGCGGCAGGGAGAAGCTTGTGACTTGCTCGTCTTGCGGCAGGACAATGCCGAAGGACAAATCAGTCAAATACGGCAGGATGAACGTCTATTCCACAGAGCTTAAAAGCGGCGACGACGTGAAAGCCACCACATTTGTTGAAAGCTATTACTGCATATCCTGCGCCAAGCACCGGCGCATTTTTGAGAAGCTTGGCAGGAAAGCAGCTATCGCCGCGGCAAGAAAGGAAAGGGAGTTTAAGCGCCCGACTGAGCGCTGGAACAGCGGGCGAAGGTGGTAGCATCAGCTTGGGAGCCGATGCCTTGCTCGCGCCTGCACTGCCAGAGGTGGTGTGAATGGAGGAGAAGCTCACATTTGAGGGTCGCCAGTATATCGGGCTTAGCTTCAACCTTGGAAATGTCCCGCTTCTGATTGTGAAGGCGAAGAGGGGCTATGTTGCCTGCAGCTACATTTCCAAGGAGGCGGCAGAGAAATTCGGCGACGTTGCCGCATTTGTCTCCGGCGTGAAGACCTTTGAAGACTTCTTCAAGGCGAAAATAAAGTCCTTTACCACTTGGGCTGACGACCTGGGAATCCGCGAGGGCATGTCGGTGAAAAAAGCCCTTGAGCTTATGGACCAGTAGGGCGCTTTTGCAGGCGCCGCGCCTTGGCTGCCTTTTGCCCTCATCTTTTCAGGCGCTTGAGGGCAAGCCCTGCCAGCCTTTTCCCAGAATCGCTTCTTATCGCCTGCAAAGCAGAGGAAATAAACTGCCCCATCCTCAGGTTGCCTCCGTTCGCATTTTCTATGGCGCGCAAAAGCATGTCAAGCCCGTCTGCGTCGGAAAGAAGCAGGGCTGCCTTGGGGGGAAGGGAAAAGGGCAGCTCCCCTTCAAGATGCGTGCCTTGCACCATCTGCGCCTCAGTGCCGCGCTCGTCCGGCGCTTGCCTGCTCTTCTCCTGCGGAGTCAAATCTCCCAGCCTTGCTTCGTGCAAATCGTGCAAGATGGCTGCTTTGAGAAGCAGGTGCTCTTCTTTTTCCTCCAGACTTTCCATCTTGGCAAGCGCAAGGGCAGCCATCGCAACGCCGAAGGAGTGCTCCCCCACCGACTCGTCCGGAGCCCCTGCGCGCTTCCAGCCGCTTCTGTGAAGGTGCTTTAGCTTCATGGCATCAAGGAGAAGATGCAGGGTGCGCTCGTCGGAAGCCATAGGGTAAGGTGCGCGCTTTGGGAATAAATAGGTGCCGCTTGCCGCCTTAGCCCTTCTGCTCTATTATTGAGAATCCCTTCTCCACTATTCTTTTGACCTCTGCCGCAGAATAGCCGAGCCGGATGAGCCTTGTCCTGCCGCGCATGCCGGCTCCTGACTCAACGGTTGTTATCAGCCCGAGCATCTCCAGGTCATTGAGGTATTCGCGATACCAGCGGGAAGAGCGGCGCGGCTTTCGGTAGCGGCGGCAGACGCGCGCGTAGGCTTCGTAAGCCTCGCCTGATGTTATGAAGAAATCCTCCTCTTCGCTTGAAGCAAGCCGCGTGTTTTTGCTTTTGTCAATGAAGAGGTTGGCTATGCCAAGAAGGACAAGCTGGTGGTGGTCTGGCAGGGCGGAGATTGCCTCAAAGGCTATGTCGCGGTCAACAGAGCGGCGCGCCTCCTCCACCTCCCTGTCGGTTATCCTGCGGATTGCCTTTTCGTCTGCGATTTCCCCCGCCTTCAGAAGCAGCTTGAGGGCGTAGCGCGCATCCCCGCTTTCCTGCGCGGTGAGGGCGGCGGCAAGGTTTATCGCCGAGTCGTCCGCTGTGCCGGGCTTAAAGCCGAGCCGTGCCCTCTGCGAGAGTATGGCTTGCAGCTGGCTTGCTGTGTAGGGGTGGAAAACGAACTCGTTCTCGCAAAGCGAGGAGCGGGAGCGCGAGTCAAGCTGCTCCTTGAAGGTGAGCTTGTTTGTTATGCCGATTATTGAGATGCCCCCTGATTTCAGCTCGTCGTTTGAGCGCGTGAGCGTGTAGAGCAAATCGTCCAGGTCTTTTACCATGTCCACCTCGTCAAGCACGACTATGAGAAATATTGACTTTGAGGATATCTCCTGCACCATCCTTTCATAGAGCATGGCAAGCCCAAAGCCCATGGAATCAAGCGAGGGGAGGAGCTCCTTGACTATCTTTTGTATCACCCTGTAGCGCGAGTTGTACATCCTGCAGTTTATGTAGCAGTATGAGCCTGGACCGGCGTGGCGCTCAAACTGCGCCATGACGTGCTTGACAGAGGCGGTTTTGCCTGTCCCGGTCTTTCCGTAGATGAAGATGTTGCGCGGGCGCTCTTTTTTGAGTGCGGGCGACACGCCCTCCATTATGCGCCGTATCTCGTTTTCGCGAAACGGCAGCGCCTCTGGGACATAGTGGGGGGAAAGGACATTCCTGTCTGCAAAGACAGAGGGCTTTGAGAGTATCTCCGAAAAAGATGGCATGGAAACGCGCCTTGCCCGCAGGGTGCGGGTTTTTGATGGATAAGATAAGCCTTATTAAACTATACTCCGAATAACGAGCATCGGCAACTGATATTTACCGAGGTGAGAGAATGGGCATCCTTGACAAAATCGCCCGCGGACTTGGGATAAAGAGCGAAACGAACATTGAGGACTTCATGACCACGGTGGAGATGGAGAACGTTGATGTGCTTCATGAGGCTGCGGACTTCTATGTGAAGCCCATTCCCCTTGAGAGCGAAAACGACGTTCCCCTCATTGTGGAGGAGCTGAAAAACAGGAATATCGTCCTTCTTAACGTCCAGCCGATGAGCAAGATGCCAAACAAGCTCAAGCAGGTAATTGACAACCTCAAGACGCACATCACGAAGATAAACGGCGACATTGCCAGGCTTGACGAGTTCAAGATACTCCTCACGCCAAGCAAGGTCAAGATTGTCAAAAGCCGCAAGAAATAGGGCTGCTTGAAGGAATCCGGCAGGCGCTGCTTTCAGCAGCTATTATGGCTTTTGGCGGCGATTCAGCGGTATTTTGCAAGCTCTGACTCCACCACTGACCTGAATGCTAAAGCCGGCTGAGCTCCTCGGATGACACTGCTTCCTATCTTGAAGGAGGGGGTTGCGGATATGCCTGCCTGCCGCGCCTCTCGCATATCAGACTGGATGAGGGCATCGGGGCGAAAGGAGGAAAGGCAGGCGGAAAACTCCCTCTCGTCAAGCCCTATCTGCGCCGCATAGCGCCTTATGTCCTGCTCTTCAAGAAGGCGCTGGTTCGCAAAAAGCAAATCGTGCATCTCCCAGAATTTTTTCTGCTCCTCCGCGCAGGCGGCTGCGCGCGCCGCAAGATAGGCTTTTGGATGGACTTCAAGGGGGAAATGGCGGAACTGGAGCTGGACTTCCGCTGGGTAGGCGCGGAGGATTTCCTCTACTGCCGCCTGCGCCCTTGCGCAGTAGGGGCACTCAAAATCAGAATACTCCACTATGACGACTTTTGGGGTGGCGGAGCCGCGATACGCCCTGCCCTGCGGGGTCGTCCCCTGGCTTATCGGCTGGCTTGCGCAGCCAAAAAGCAAAAGAAACAGCAGCAGAAAAGCGGCAAGTTTTGCCCCCATCAAAGCCACCCCGTGCGCTTGGCGCGTCCTGTCGCGCTTCCAATTGCCAGTTGCTCATTTTATAAAGACTACCTTACAAACCGTGTAGGTGTGGGCATGCCGAGGTGCCAGAGGAAAAAAAGCAGGGCTGGCTTTGGCAAGGACCTCATTTCAATACGCGATTTGTCAAAAGGCGAAGTTGAGCTTTTTCTTTCAGAAGCGGCGCGGATGGAAAAGCTACTTGGCATGCCTGGCTGCGAGCTTCTGAAGGGGAAGGTTGTCGCAAACATGTTTTATGAGCCTTCCACGAGGACAAACATGTCCTTTCAGGCTGCGACAAAGAGGCTTGGCGCCAAGATAATGACTTTCTACCCCACTACAAGCTCAGCCGCGAAGGGCGAAACCCTTGCCGACACCATAAGGATGATTGACGGCTACGCGGATGCGATTGTTCTTCGCCACCCACTTGAAGGCGCCGCGAGATTTGCCGCTGACTTGTCGGAGCACCCTGTCATAAACGCCGGAGACGGCGGAAACCAGCATCCGACCCAGACGCTCATAGACCTGTATTCCATAAAGAAGCTCAAGGGGAAAATCGCTGGCTTGAACGTTTCGCTTCTTGGCGACCTGAAGCATGCGAGGGCTATGCGCTCCCTGCTTTACGGGCTTGGGATGTTCGGCGCAAAAGTCACCCTGATTTCACCGCCTGCCCTTCGCATGGACGAGGACATAATAGAAGAGACAAAAAGAAAATTCGGCGCGGATGTTTCCCAGACGGCAAGCATAGACCTTTCCGGCTGCGACGTCCTTTATGTGTGCAGGATACAGAAGGAGCGCTTTTCAGACCCGTATGAAGCCGAGAAGATGCAAAAGGAATTCAGGGTGGATTTGGAGCTTTTGTCTTCCGCGCCGAAGGATTTGGCAATATTGCATCCGCTTCCGAAGGTTGATGAGATACCGCCTGAGGTTGATGCTGACCCGAGGGCGAAGTATTTTGAGCAGGCTAAAAACGGGGTCCCGGTCCGGATGGCAGTCCTTAAGTTGTGCTTGGGGGTGTGAAGATGGCAAGCGGCGAGCCTGAAAAAAGGATAAGAAAGTGGGAGGGCGCTGTCTTTGAAGGCAGGGTGTGATGATGCCTCTTAACGTGCAGAAGATAAGCGATGGGAGCGTGGTGGACCACATTGCTGCCGGAGCAGGAAGCAAGGTCCTTGCCATCCTTTCTTCCTCGCACCCGATTGAAGGGATGGCTGCGCTGATAATAAATGCCCCATCCAAGAAGCTGGGCAGAAAGGACATTGTGAAGATAGAGAACGTCTTCATAGACGAGACGACTGCCAACAAGATAGCCCTTATTGCCCCTAAGGCGACTGTGAACATAATAAGGGGCGGGGAAGTCGTGGACAAGCACCATGTGGAGATGCCCAAAACCCTTTCAGGCTTGCTTTCCTGCCCGAACCCAAAGTGCATCACCAACTCAGAGAAGGCGAAGACTTCCTTTTCGCTTGAGGAAAGCGGCTCGATGAGATGCAGGCATTGCGAGAGGCTGTTCAAGCCAGAGGAGCTTGTTTAGATGGTTTTATGAGAAGACTTTTTCTGAAGACAAAGTCGTGCATGATACTCATGCTTCTGAAGGATTCCGCAAAGCAGTGGTATCCATCCAACCTGGCAAGAGAGGCAGGGGCTTCTTATGTGCATACGGTCAATCTCCTTGCCCGCCTGAGGCAAAACGGGATTGTGGATGTGGAAAGGAAGGGCAGGCAGAACATATACCGCCTCAGCGAAAAGGGCGCCTACCTTGCCTCCGCCCTTGATGACTTTGCGAAGAAATGCGACGCCTACGAGCAGGAAGCGAAGGCAAAGGCGCAGCAGGAGGCGGCAGCAGGCAGCCCCCAGGAGAGTGCGCAACCGCGTTAAGTCTTTATATCTTCCAGCAGAACAGGAATCGGGTGGTTGAAATGGCTCCGCAGAAAATTGGGGAGGAGAGGCGGGAGTCTGATTCGCGCTCCATGCTTTCCTTTGTTCCTGCGGGCTATCCGCGAAGCATAGCCGAGTATTTTGTTGCTCACATACCAGGGGCAGTGCTGCTTTTTGCGTTTTTCGTTGCGGCTGAGGCAGGGGTGGCGTTTTTTGCCCGCCAGGGCGGAAGCGAGTGGGTCGGCTTTGTCTTCCTGCCCGTTGCGTGCATAGTCCCGCTTATCTCCGGCGTGGTTTCATTGCTTGTCCTTGAGAAAATCAGGGAGAAGCCGATTGACATCAAGAGAGGGGCGCTTGTCGGGGCGCTTGGGTGCGCAAGCGGCGCGACTCTTTCCGCGATTATGCTTCTTGCGGCAAAGTTCATGCTGCCTGGTTCGCCTTTTGGGTTTGGCGCGCTTGGCGGGATAGTTTTCTTCATTGTTCTGCCGGTGATGATTTTGCTGGAAATTGTCCTTGGCGCCCTCGGCGGCGCGCTTGCCGCAAAGTTCATAACAAACAGCTGAGCTTCTGATTATGACTGTTGGCATTGCTGGCGCGGAGCCGGACTTCAGCCTTGCGATAGTTGCCGCCACCATCTCAATCCTGATTGGCGGCATCCTGTTCGGGGCTGGGCTTGGTTTTGGGATTCGCAGGCTGAGGCTTTTGGGCGCCGAAGAGGTGGGGCAGGGGATAATCTCCGCGGCGATGGTTGGCGCCTTTGCCGCCTTTGTCCTGCTTTTGGATTCCGCGGTGGCGTCGCTTGTGCCGCAGTCCGGGCTTCCCATCTGCCCTTCTGTGGAAAAGCCGGCAGGCTCGCCTTACGGATTTTACGCGTGCCATCTTCATGCCCGCTCTTTTTCTCTTTCTGAGCTCTCCTCCGCGCTTTCGCGCTCCGCCGACATTGCAGGAATGGCAAGCTCCCTCCGCGTTGATGCCGGGGTGATTTCCGCCCAGCCGTTTTTTGCGCTTCAGGCTGCATCGCAGAAGCTTTCGGAGCTTTCGTTTCTTGCCGGCTTGCTTTCTGCCCTGGCATTCTTGGAGCTTGAGGCGGGCTTGATGATGCGCCTTGCCGCCATGAGCATCTTTCTTCCGGCAGGGCTCATACTGCGCTCTTTCTTTGCGACAAGAAAGCTTGGCGCGGCTGCCATGGCGATTGCGATATCCGCCTACGCCGTTTACCCCCTGCTTTTCCTTTGGGGATTCGGCGCAAGCAAGACTCTGGCGGAAACTGCGCAGGCGAGCTTGGTTTCGGAAGAATTCAATTCCGATTTTGCCGCAATCCCGCTTTTGGAGCTTGACGACACCGGGGCAGTCAGGAGCCAGATTTCCCAGATGGCTGAGGGCGACTTTGGAGGGAAAGTGCAGCTGCTGTTCGCCCCTGCGCTACGGGCAGCTTGGCTTGCGTGCTTGGACTTGGCGGTTTTCCCCGCTGTTTCTGCTGCAATTTCGCTTGTTGCGGCAATTGAGCTTTACCGCCTTTTTTCAGCGCCCATCTTCTTTTCTTATTTTGGCGCCATCTAGCGCCGACAATCATTTAAACTGTTCGCAACAGTTTGGCTTGGGGGGGATTCCATGGGCAAACAGGCATTTTTGGTAGTAAAGCACATCGCATCCTGCGGCGGAACGCTGTCCACGAAACCCTACTTGTTTTACTTGTCGTCCGAAAAACCGCCTCTTGGCAGGGTTGGGGGGACGTGCGCCACGTTCATAGTCGCCTCAAAGAAAGTTCCGCGCGCGTATGGGGCTTTCTGGAACAAGCTTCTTGAGGGCAAGAAGGAGGCGGAGCTGGGGAGCATCGTGTGGGACATAGCCGGCAACAGGGCAATTTCCATCTGGTATTTCCCAAAGAAAAACGCGGAGATGGTCGGGGGCTTTGGCTACTACCTTGACATACTGTCATGCAACCACCTTGCCAAGGAATACAAGGTGTCCTATGTTCAAACCACGCGCTTTCCGACAAAGGAGCGCATAGCCCAGCTTGAAAGAGTGGGCATCCCGATACGCGAGCCTGTTGAGATGAGAAAATACTTGGAAGGGCTTGCGAAGGCAGTCCGGTTCAAGATGCAGGCAGCAGGAAAGCAGCAGGATGGCTAATGCATCTTCTCAAGCTGGGAAATGGCGCGGCTTATCCTTTCAAATGCCGATTTTATTTTTTGGCTGTAGACAAAGGCGAGGGCTGAGGCAAGCTCGTCATTCTCCTGCGCAGGCGACAGGACGAAGCGGTATTTCCTCTTTTTTGACTCTATAAGCCCCATCTTTTTGAGCTGAAGCAGATGATAGCGGACTGCCTTTGGGTTTGGCTCCGCTTTTTTTATCTCCCTTATTTTCGCCAAAAGCTGGTGGATGTCCGGGTCGGACTTTGTTTCTCTCCTTTTGAAGTGGAAATACAGCAGGGCTTCAAAGACATCCAGGATGCCTGTGCGCGACTCGCGGGGCGAAATCAACCCCAAAGACAGCGCAAGCCAGCGAATCAGGGATTTTTTTGTGAGCTTGACTTCATCTGAAAACTGGAGCTCCCTTACCAGGCATTCGCCCCGTATAAGCTCAGCCTCCGGCATCTGCGGCATAGCTACCAGCAGACTGTTGGATGCTAAAAATAAAAAGCAAGCGTTGCCTATCTGTCTTATGCTTGAGCCTTCAACCCGCTTTTACCCGCTCAGGATGGTGGCTTACGTCAGGAACGAGGTTGAGATGGAAGTTAGCGTTAGGAACGGGGGGAAGGAAGAGCGCTGGGTGGAGTGCGACGTTTCCGTGCCCGAGGCGGTTTCGCTTGCCCCGGACCGGCTCCTTTCAAAAGGCAGGATGAGAGTGGGGATTGTCCTGCCAGGTGAGAAAATATCCAAAAAAATCAAGATTTACGGCGGGGCATCGTCCTATCCGGACACCTACGTAATAAGGCTCACGTTTTACGGTTATGGGAAGGACGGGACAATTGAGGAGCGCTATGAGGTAAAGTCGGACTTGCGCTGCGAGAAGCTCGGGCAGGGCTAGCCTGCTTTTTTCATGCCCATCTTGGCAGTTATCAGCGGCTCAACGTGCGCCGCGACGGAAGCAGCCACCGCGTCTTTTTCTCCTGATGCGTCAATGACCGCAAAGGCGCATGAGAGAAAGCCTTCCTTTGCCATGCGGAGGTAGTTCTTGCGCACCCGCAAAAGAAAGGCGCCATCCTTTTCGTGCCTGTCCGGCTTTTTCTGCCTTCTCTTCCTCAGAAGAGACCTCTTTGGGTGGATGTCAAGCAGAAGCACAAGGTCCGGCTTTATCGCGCCAAAGGATGAGAGCTTGCGTTTCAGCTTTAGGTAGCCTTCTCCGACCGCCTGGTAGGCGAGGGTGGAGTGCAGGTAGCGGTCGCAGATGACTGCCCTGCCGCAGGAAAGCTGCTTTCTTATTTCCTCCTGCTGCGCCATTATGTCCTGGGCGAAGATGGCTGCAAGCCTGTCCGCCGCTATCTGCCTTTTTTCAGCAAGGTGCGCGAGGGCTTCTTTTGCCCTTTTTGTCGGGTATTTGTAGATGGAATACCGCACCCCGCGCTGGCGCAGAAGGGCGCAAAGCAGCCTTACCTGCGTCGCCTTTCCCGCTCCGTCAATGCCCTCAAAGACCAAAAGCATGCAAAGAAAACGGCTTATGCGAATTTAAACGGTTGCCCCGAAATTCAAGCATGGCAGGTGTGCTTGTCAGCGGAGCGACAGGGAGGCTTGGTAAAGCGCTTGTTGCAAGGCTCTTGGAGAGGGGCTGGGATGTAAGGGCAGTAGTGCGCCCTGGCAGAGAGGGCAGCCTGCCTCCAATGGTGCAGAAGGTGGAGCACGACCTTTCAGTCGCGCCTTTGCCTGCCTCTGCGTTTGAGGGGATGGCCAATGCCGCCCACCTTGCCGGCTTGGTCGGCGACCACCCCTATGAGAAGCTTTATCTGCATAATGCGGTTGGAACTAAGAACTTTCTTTCAGCCTGCCCAAGCAACATAAGGACGGTTGTCGCAAGCTCAATTGCAGTCTATGGCAGGCACGAGGGGCAGGTGGTTGACGAATCGTTTGAGCCAAAGCCGGACACGCCCTATGGAAAAAGCAAGCTGATGGCAGAGAGGTTTGCCTGCCAGTGTTCCGACAGAAGCCCGGTTGTGCTCCTCAGGTTCGGCATGATATACGGGCCTGGCTTTTATGAAGGCTATTTCCCGGTTCTTTCTGCGCTTGAGAAGGGAAGGATGAAAATCCTCGGAAGCGGCAAGAACCGCATTCCGCTTGTCTATGTAGATGACGCCGTTGAGGCTATACTTCTTTCCTTTTCTGCGCGCGTGGCTTCCGGGGAGAAATACAATATTGTCGGTCCTGACACGCTGACTCAGGAGGAGCTTCTTGCGATTGCCGCGCAAGAGCTCGGGGTTGGGGCGCCCTCGGACCGCATAAGCCCTGCCATTGCATCGCTTGCCGCAACTTGCGCAGGCTGGCTTTCAGCCGCAGGCATTTGCAAAAAGCCCCAGTTGAATGCCGAGCACATAAGGCAGATGGCTACTGACAGGGCTTACTCGTGCGAAAAGGCGAGGCGGGAGCTTGGGTTTGTGCCTGCTGTCGGCGCGAGGGAGGGCATAGCCCGCATGGTTAGGTTTTATAAGCAGAGGAAAGATTAACAAAGCGGTGTTTGGATGATTCGCGTGGGCAAGATTGAGAAGTATATCAACGATGAGATTGGGAGAAAAGGGGGGCTGCTGTTTGCGCTTATTGACCCCCTTGACTACAAGTCGGAGGATGACGCGGTGTCTGCCGGCGCGCAGGCGGCAGATGGGGGCGCCGACGTCATTCTTGTTGGAGGAAGCATGGGGGTGCAGGGAGAGCTTTTAGACAGCGTAGTGAGGGGGATAAAAGAGAGGATAAGCATCCCTCTTGTCCTTTTTCCAGGCAACATCTCAACTGTGACGAAATATGCCGATGCGGTCTACTTCATGTCCCTTCTCAACAGCCGCAATCCGTATTGGATATCCGGCGCACAGATGCTTGCTGCGCACACTGTGAGGAATCTCGGCATAGAGGCGCTTCCCGTCGGCTACATCGTGATTGCTCCCGGCGGGACTGTGGGCTGGGTGGGCGATGCCAAGCTTGTGCCCCGCGACAAGCCGCAGATAGCCGCAGGGCTCGCGTTGGCTGCGCAGATGTGCGGCTTTCGCTTCGTTCTTACCGACTGCGGCTCCAATCCAAAGGAGGGGCACATGCCCCTTGAGATGGTTTCGGCTGTTGCTAAGTCAATCTCAATCCCCTACATCGTTGCGGGGGGCATCAGGACGCCTGATGAGGCGAAGTCTGTCGTGGCGGCAGGCGCCTGCGCCATCCAAGTCGGCACCGCCTTGCAGTCTGGCGGCAACTTAAAGCAGCGCGTTTCTCAGATGGTCAGGGCGGTGCGCGAGGGGGCAAAAAGAAGGGGATGAGGCGCTGGGGGAAAGCCCCGATTGCGCATGCCCGAACTTTGCCGAGGCGAGCGGAGTGGAATGCGAATTTGGCGGAATTTCCCTTTATGTTGCGCCCGGCGTCTACGAGCCGGCAGAGGACTCCTTCATGCTTGCATCCTACGCCTGCCGCATAAGGGGGGGCAGAAAAATTCTTGACGTGGGTTGCGGCTGCGGGATTGCCTCCATAGCTGCGGCAAAGGCAGATGGGGCAAACGTGGTTTTTGGGGCGGACATCAACCCTTCTGCTGTGGAGTGCGCAAGGCGCAACGCAGCCTCAAACAAGGCAGCCAACGCCTCTTTTTTCATATCCGACCTTTTTTGCGCGATTGCGCCAGGGGAGAAGTTTGATTTCATACTTTTCAACCCCCCATATCTTCCCACAGGGCAAGATGAGAAGCTTGCGCGATTTGAGGAGAATGCCGCCTACGACGGCGGGGAAAGCGGGCTTGAAGTGTTTTTCCGATTCTCCGCCTCGGTCGCAGACCGCCTTGCCAAAGGAGGGCGCGTCGCAGTGGTAGCCACCTCTCTTGGCGGCGGGATTGAGAGGGTTGCCTGCGAGCTTGAAGGCAGGGTGGGCAGGGCGAGGATTCTTTCACAGGAACGCTTCTTTTTTGAGACAATCGCGCTTGTTGAAGCGTCAATGCGGTGAGAGGATGGGTAAGCGGGGCGGAAAGAAAAGGGCGCAACTGCCGCCGGGCGAGAGGTTCCTTGTCATCCTTGTTGAGCCGCAGTATGGGATTAACATCGGCGCTGTTGCGAGGGTGATGAAAAACTTCGGCTTCAGGCGCCTTGCTCTTGTCAGCCCCAAATGCGACCATCTTGGTTTTGAAGCCATGATGCACGCCAAGCATGCGAAGGATGTGCTTGAAGGCGCAAGGGTTGAGCCTTCCCTTTCTGCCGCAATCCGTGGCTGCCGCCTTGTAATAGGGACGACTGGCGTTCTTTACCGCCACTGGCACCAGACTTTCAGAACGCCAATCAGCCCAAGGCAGCTTCGCAGGAAGCTTTCCGCCCAGAGAGAGGGGCAGGTTGCGCTTGTGTTCGGAAACGAGGGAACAGGGCTTTCAGAGGGCGACATTTCAGCCTGCGACTTTTTGGTAACCATACCCTCAAGCAAAGAATATCCTGTGCTGAACCTCAGCCATGCGGTAGCCGTCCTCCTATATGAGCTTTCAGGCATCAGAAGGGTGTTCTTTGCATCCTCCAAGGCTGAAAAGGAAGCGCTTTTGGATGCCTTCGGGCGCCTTGTCAGGAGATATTCTCCGATAATGCGCAACCCGAAAAAGGTGATGGTTGCTTTCCGCAGGATGGTCGGCAAGGCGATGCTCTCGGAGAAAGAATGCGCCGCAATCCACGGCGTGATAAGGAGGGCTGTGCGCGAGCTTGAGAAAAAGGGGGCTTAGCCCTCTTTTTTCGGAAGGGCTTTTTTCTCAGGCGGCTTCTTGCTGCCTGCAAAAAGGAAGTAGTAGGATGCGGCAAGGACAAAAATCAGCGATACGCCCCACAGGAGAAGGGTCTTGGCATCAGTCCCTGCGCCCGATTTCTTTGAGAGAAAAGCGCTTGCTGCGCCTATCGCCCTTTTTGAAGCCATGAGGGACTGCGCATAAAGCCCCTCTGAGAAGAGAGCGTCTGCGGCTGAGACTTCCTGCTCTATCTGTGACAGCTCGCCTTTTTCCTCCTCCGACGCCTTCTGCCTGCTTTCGCTTAGGGAGGCTTTTGCGACAGAAAGCTGGGACGCCGCGCTCTGCTTGACATAGGCAAGCGAGCTTTCAATTGAGTCTGCCAGCCCCTGCAAGCCAGCCAGGGTTTTGTTGGCAAGTTCAAGCGAGCCTTGCGCGCCAAGCTTTCCTGAGGAAGCCTGCTGCATTGACCTGTCAAGCTCAGAGAGGGATTTTTGGATTGCGGCGGGGGTGAGCGGAAGCTGCTTTTTGCTTGCCCCTTCAAGAGCAGAGTAGGTTGACGAGTAGGTGAAAAGCATCTCGTCCGCAGTTTTTCTCAGCAGGGCGAACTTTTCGGCAATCTGCGCCGTTTGAGATGCCGCACTTCTTTGCGCATCCTGAGAGATTTTGGATGCCTGGGCAAGCAGGCCGATGGCTTGTGAGGAAAGGACGAATGACTGCAGCGCTTTTCCCTCCGCATAGCGCCGCTGGGAAAGCGAGATTAGCCCTTCCGCCTCTGAAAGCAGTCCTTCATCTACCATCGGCATTTTTCTTGCCTGCGCGTAGCTTTCGGATGCCTCTTTTGAGTTTTTCCAGCAAAGCTCAGCCAGAGCCTCTGATGCGTCCGCCCTTGCCTTTGCCAGCATGGAGGCGGCTTTTTGGTATTCGCCCTCTTCCGCCTTTGCAGCCGCTTCGGAAAGAGAGGGGGAAAGCCCCTGCGAAATTTTGGAGAGAAGCGCAGCCTGCTGTGGAATGGAGGGCAAGAGCTCCTGCACAGTCTTCTCAAGCTCTGAAAGCAGTCCAGCCGCAGACTCGTTTTCCGAGAGGTAAGACTGGTAGTCTGCATAGCGGTAGGCAAGCGCAAATCCCTCCTGCCCAATCTGCGCGAGGATGGAGAGAGCTTCCTGCGTCCTGTTTGCCGCCGCAAGCTGCCTTGCCTGCATAAGGCGGGCGGAATCCTTTGCCCTTCCATAAAGCCGGACCTGCGCCTCCGCCTGCTCAAAGCCAGCCGCAAGCCCAGCCTCTGCGTCTTTCTCTTCGTAGGATATGATGAACTGCTCCGCCATGCCCTTTTTTATCGGCTGGATGGAGAATATGATGAATGTTCCGCTTCCGCCGCTTACGGAATACTGGGCTGAAACGCGGCTTGAAGAAAGCGGGGAGACGGACAGACGCGAGATTTCCCCCGCAGGCTCGTATATCCTAACCACCGCCGCATCGCAGTCAATTGAGGGCACGACTTCTACCCGAAGCAGAGCCTTTCTTGCGCCGCTTGGGAGAGCTTCGTAGTTTGCCTCCTTCCGCACTATGCTGAATGGCTCCCCGACCAGCATCTGCAAAAGCAGGCTGTTTCTGCCCTGCTGCACCGGGCCCACCGCGCCTTCCACCTTGCCCCCTGAAATTTGCGCATCAAAAGCCCTTCCTGCGAAAGAAAGCCTTGCCTGCCGCGCGCTTGGCGGCACCTCCTCCTGAACAAGAAGCGCGCCCAGCGGGCGGGAAGAGGTAAACTGCACTATCCTGGCAATCTCCGCCCCTTCAGGAAGGGCAAGATGGCACTCCTCGGAAGACTGCACTATCTGCGCGGGCTGCTCCGTGCGCTCAAAGGCAAGATGAAAGGATGAAAATGGCTCCACCCCGTCAAGAACGATTGCTGTCTTTTGCCCCTCGGGATAGGCGTCGGCAAAGGCATCTCCGTATGAGAAGTCCGGCGAATAGAGGGGAAGCGCAGTCCGCGCATTGAATTTCAATTTCCCAGAATAGCCAAACTCAGATGGATTGCGCGTCGTTATGCTCGCAAAATAGCGCGTCGGCTTGCCCAGAATCGGAGTTTCCGCAAGCTCCTGTGTGACGGAGTTTTTTGAAAGAAGAGCGGAAAGGTAGAGAGGGAGCTTTTTTTGCGCCTCTGCGTAGAAGTCGGACAGGTCCTGGCGTATCCTTTTGAGCTGTCCCACAGCTTTGATGGCATCAAGCTTTCCTGAGCTGAAAAATTGCGAAAGGGCGTCAAATTTTTGCAGGAAAAGCGGCTCCTGCTCCCTTATCGCAGAAACAAGCTGCGCGACCTTCCCATAGTCGTCTTCTGCGGGGCGGTATTTTTCGTAGAGGCGGAAAAGCGCCCGTTCCTTTTCGGCTTTTGCCGCCTGCAGTATCTGCTGCGCTGTGAATGGGCTGCTGGCTGACGAAAGAATCTTCTCATAGTCTGCGGCAAGCGAAAGCTCGTATTCCACGTCAAGGCCGTCCGAGCCTGCCTTTTCAAGAACGGATTTCAGCTCGGTGATTGCGCGTTTTGCCTCTTCAACATCAGGCTGCCAGGCGCTTCTTCCGATTGCCGCTTTTGCGCCTGAGACAAGAGCCAGCGCCTCTTTGTAATCCGAGAATTTTTCGCCCAGGGTTGCCCTTGCATCCGCCGAGTCAATTTTCTGCCTTGCCTGCGCGATGAGGCGTCTTGCATGTTCAACATCCGCCAAGCCGAATGCGTCGGGCTGGAGCGCGCTTGCTGTTTTTTCAGCATCCGCAAGTGCCTTTTGCGCCAAAACCCGCTGCGCCTCCACCGCCGCCTCAGCGCTTGAGCGCACAAGCTTTGCAGAGTAGAACGAAGCGCGCGCCGTGCCTTCAGCTTCCTTCGCATATGAAATCGCATCCGCAAGGTAGCCGCTTGGCTTTGCATCAACAAGCATTTCCGCTTGCGAAAGGCGCATCTGGCAGAAATCCAGCCTCTCCTTTGCCAAAAGATAGCCGCTTAGGATTCCTGAGAAGCCGCTACCGGCTATTGAGCGGTTTGCAGCGGTTCCGATGGGCGGCTCACCAATCAGCTCAAGCTTCTGCTTGGAAAGCCACGAAACCTCCTGTGAAAGCTCGGAAACTGCTTGGCTGGCGGAGGCGCGCGAATCCACATATTCCTTTTCCATGTTCCGCTTGGCTTGCGAAAGCTCCCCGTAAAGCCTCGCCAGCCGCAGAAGGGTGGAATTGCCACCGCTTCCGTAGGCGGCAGAAACATAGCCTGGAAAGCCGGCTTGGGAAAAGTCAGGGAATGCGGGCTTGCTTGCGAAGTAGCTGCTTATCCCGCGCGCCTTTTGGGGCGCGCACAGCTCCTCTTGGCTGGAAAGGAGGGAGCGGGCGTAAAAGTAAGGTTGCTTTGCCTTTCCGCTGTAGCTTGGCTTTCCCGCCCCAGCAGCTTCAAGTTCAGCCATTTTCCTGTCAGCAAGTTCGCCCACCTCAAAGCCCGCCATGCGCGCATAATCAAGCGAGTCGGCGGTGCTGGAGAGGGTGGCTGAAAAAAGCTTCGGGTAGGAAGTCACGTAAAGATAGAGATTGTAGATGATTCCCACGCCGCTTGCGCGGATTGTAAAATCGGTCAAGTCCGCTATTTTCTGCGTGCCGCCCAAGACGCGTCGCGCCTCTTCCCTTGACTGCTTGGCTGAAAGCAGTGCGTTGCCTGCTTTTGAAAGGAGGGTGGATGCGCCTTCCAGGCTCTGCCTGTCCTGCGAGGGGACGGACTCCAAAAGCGCCTGCGGGCTTTCAAGCCAGAGGCTTTCAAGCTCAAGGCTTGAAAGGGACCGGTCAAGCTCTGGCTTGTATATGTCAACTGGCCCAAGATGGTAAAGGTTTGGGTTTTGCGACCAGTAAAGTGGCGAAAGCCAGAATCTTTCAACCGCGCCGCCCTCAAAGCAGCCGGAGAATGAGGCGGGACTTAAAATAGGCAGGAGAAAAAACAGGACAAGGAGGCACCTCCCTCTCACCTCCATAAGAAAAATTCGCAGGAGAAATTATTATTGCTATCGTGCAGGCTCCAAGATGCGCACGTCCACCTTTCCGCCCGTCTTCTGCTCAACTGCGGATTTGAACTTTGCGGGGTCTGCTTTTGTTTCCGCAAGGTAGTTGAAGTGATAGGGAATCGCGACTTTTGGAGCTATCGCGGCGATGGCTTCCGCGGCTTCTGCCTCGTCCATCGTGTATTTTCCGCCGATTGGGACGACGGCAATATCGCACCTGTAGCCCTTCATCTCGGGTATGAAATCCGTGTCGCCTGCCACATAGACGGATGCGGTTCTGAACCGGATTATATAGCCAACCCCCTCGCCTTTCGGGTGGAAGGGCTTTCCGATATTGTAGGCTGGCACGGCTTCAATGGAGACCGGACCTGCCTTTTCTTTTGAGCCTATCTCCAGCAACCGGATTGGGAGCTTGCAGCTTTTGGCGCCCATTAGAACAGTGGAGTGCTTTGTTATTGAAGGCGCGCTTACGCAGTGGTCAAAGTGCCCGTGTGTATAAAGTATCAGGTCAGCTTCCCTGCTTCCTTTCGGCACTACGTATGGGTCAACATAGACTGCAATCCCGTCGCCTTCAAGCAAAACAGAGGCGTGCCCAAGCCACGTCAGCTTCACTCCTGAGAAAATGGTGCTTGATGCCATTGCATCCCCGAAATGGTTCCGAAGCATCCTTTTTTATCTTTTGGCTATAAGAAACTGGCGCTGGAGGTATCTTGGTGGGCAGTGATGTTTATGACGCCATAGTTGTAGGCGGGGGGCCTGCCGGCTCAACTGCTGCTTCGTTTCTTTCAAAGAAGGGAAGGCGCGTGCTTCTTTTGGAAAAGGAGAGCTGGCCTCGGGACAAGACCTGCGGGGATGCGGTTTCCGGCAAGGCGGTCGGCATACTTGCTGAGCTTGGGCTGACGCAGCAGCTTGAGGCTGCGCCCCACGCAGAAGTTTTTGGGCTGACCTTCTCCTCGCCTGAAGGCAGGCAGGTCAGCATCCCTTTTGCGCAGGGCGAAGAAAACATAACAAAGGGGTATGTATGCCGCAGGGTTGTTTACGACCATATTCTCTGGAAGAACGCTTCATCCCTCTGCGAAGCTGTTGAGGGGGCGGAAGCCGTATCTCTGATAATGCAGGGCGGCAAGGCGGCTGGTGTGAGGGCAAAAACGAAAAGCGGCGAGAGGGAATTTTTCGGCAGGCTGATAATCGGCGCAGATGGGGTTTATTCCGTGGTTGCCCGGCAAGCCTGCGGAAGGACTGTGGAGCCGGCGCATTCAAGCATAGCCTACCGCGCCTATTACGAAGGCGTGACTGGGATGAACGGCACGCTGGAGGTGCATTTTGAAAAGTCCATAATGCCCGGCTATTTCTGGATATTCCCTGCTGAAAACGGAGCGGCAAATGTCGGCGCAGGAATGCTCATGTCGGATGTTTCTGCCAGGAAAATAAACCTGGCTGCCGCTATGGAGAGGATAACGACCCAAAATCCGCTTTTTAAAGAGAGATTTGCGGGCGCAAGGCGCATAAGCCCCCTGAAAGCCTGGCAAATCCCGCTTGGCTCAAAGCGCAGGAAAATTCACGCCGACAATGTCCTGCTTGTGGGAGACGCCGCTTGCCTTGTTGACCCGTTTTCCGGCGAGGGGATGGGCAACGCAATGCTTTCAGGTAAGATTGCCGCCGAGGTTGCCGATGAGGCGCTGCAGGCGCAGGACACAGGCGAAGCTTTTCTGTCGCGCTATCCGCAGAGGCTTTGGAAGGAGATTGGCAACGAGCTTGCCACAAGCTACACTATGCAGAGGCTTGGGAAGAACCAGTGGCTTTTGAACTTTGTGATAGGCAAGGCTGCGACAAGCAAAAAGGCGCGCGACGCCATCGCAAGCACCTTCTCAAGCAAGAAGGCAAGAAGCGACTACCTCTCCCCGCTTTTTTACCTAAAGCTCCTGTTCTCATGAGTGATGGCATGCGCAGCATTCTTGGTGCCGGACCTGCAGGGCTGACCTGCGCAATAAACCTTGCCAAGAGCGGCGAGAGGGTAAAGGTTTATGAGATACGCAAGGACGTCGGGATGCGCTTCCACCCCAACCTGCAGGGGCTGAAATACCTCTACATGCCTCCCGAGGAATTCATGGCGAAGATGGGCATAGGCGCCAGGATAGAATACCGATATTTTCCAAAGGCATACATCTGCACGAGAAAGCGCGAAATTGAATTTGACATGAGCGGGCGCCCGCTTTTGCCGTTTGTGGAAAGAGGGGGGCGCAATTCGCTTGAATACCGGCTTTATGAGGAGGCGCTTTCGCTTGGGGTGGAGTTTGAGTTTGGCTCAAAAAGACAGGAAAGGGAGGTTGACGTGGTGGCAAGCGGAGCCAAGAGGGCGGACGCGGCGGCTGTTGGGAGGATTTATGAGGATACAGATTTTCCACGCGACCACTATCTTGTGATGTTTGACGACAGGTTTTCCCCGAAAGGATGGTATTCCTACATCATCCCCACGGGCAAGGATGTTGTGGAGTTTGTCACTTGTGTTTCAAAGCCCTACATCCCGCTTCTTCACAAGCTTCTTGACAAGGCGATTTTGGAGCGCAGGATAATTGGGGATTTTCTGGCTGGCAAAAAGATACTGGCAAGTTTTGGCGGCGCAGGCGGAGTCTGGATTCCAAAGACAGCTGTGAAAGAGGGGCGCTATTATGTCGGAGAAGCCGCGGGCTTTCAAGATGCTTTTATGGGATTTGGCATAACCCATGCGATAAGGTCCGGCAAGTTTGCGGCTGATGCTATGGTTGGTAAGGGCAATTATGATGCGATGTGGAAACGCGAGATTCTGCCCTACATGAGAAAGGATTTCGCATGGCGCTTTCCTGCGGCGATATTGGGGGATTGGGTAATAGAGCTTGGAATGCGGAAATACTCCGACAAGAACCGCGGCGACCTTTCAGGAGCAATCCCTGAGAAAAGCTGGTGGTACAAGCCGGCTGAAGCGATCTGCTTTCATCTGGAGCAGCTGCACTACGCGCTTAGTGGCAGCTGGTAGGGCTCAGGAAACCTTCTTTTCCCTTCTGAGAGATTTGTAGGCAAACTCCGTCGCGCCTGCCATGTAGGAAGTAAGGAGGGTTCCTGCCGGGTCAGGAGTGATTCCGTATCTTTTCCAAACCCTCTCAACATAAATGCGAACTGCGGAAAGCAGCATCTCCGCCGGGATTATCGCGCCTGCGGCATAAAGGGGAAAACAAACTGTGCGACTGCCAGGGATGGCTTTGACGTGTCGCTCCGCGCCTCTTGCGCCGGAGAGATAGCGGACAACTAAACCTTGTCTTCTTCGCCCTTTTTCTTCTCCTTGCGCTCAAACTCCACGATTTCTTCCATTGAAACGGTGTCGTCGTGCTTTTTCATGTAAGGCTCAAGCTCCGCCTGTCTCTGCCTGCGCTTTTCCTCGCGCACGCGCTGCTTGAGCTGCTCAAATCTTGCCTGCCGAAGCTGCTGCCTTTTCTTCTCCCTTTCCTGCCGCAGTTTGAGCCTCTGCTCGTAAGCCGCCTTTCTTTCTGCAACCAGCTGGGCGTATTTCTCATCGCATTTTTTCCTTGCCTGCGCCAATTCGTGCTCAAGGGAGCGAATCTCAGACATTACTGCGCGCAGGTTCTTTCTTGCCTCTTCAAGCGCGCGGCGGGCGGAATCAAGCTCCTTGTGCTTGGAAAGCTCCTGCCTTATCTGCCGCAGCCTCTTGAGAAGCTCCTTTTCTTTTTTCGGCGTGTATGCCTCTGTTGAGATTGAGAACTCTATGCGGGCTGCCTCCTCTGCGAGCTTCATTGTGTGGGAGGCGCCTTTGCCGCGCAAGGCAGGCATTATCTCCGCTATCTTCTTGCGCGCTTGGCTTGCCTGCTCGTTTTTTTGCTTGAGAAGCTCTATTATTGACTGGCGCTGGGAAACAAGCGCGTCAAATTCTACCTCAAGGGCGGTTTTTTGCCTTTGGGCTTTCTGTGGGCTTGGCGGGGGGAGGAGAATCGGCTTTTTCTCTTCGCAAAGAAGGGGCGCCTGTTTTTCTTGTTCTTGCGGTATCTCCGCTATCTCTTTTATGCCGGCTGGAAGCGAAGACAAATCCGGCTGCCCTTTGAGCTTTTTTTGCGGCTCCAAGCATTCACCATTTTGTTGTTTTTTGTGTGTGTTTATATAGAAACATTTATATATATGACCACTGCAATCATCTCTCAGAGGAAATGCCCGTCTTCTATTCTGTCTCTGACAGAAAACTGGTCGCCTTGCCTGCGCGCAAAACGCGCAGGCCTTCTTTTGTTAAAACCGCCAGCGCGAGCCATACGCGGCTATTTCGCGCCTTCCTTTTTATTTGTTTTATCTTTTGCCCCAAGCTCCCTGATTGAACCGACAAGCAGCCACTCGCGCAGCTGCTCAATCAGTATGAGCGCAAGCACTGCGCCAAGCCGCAATGCCTTGTCCTGGCTGTCAAGAATGATAAAGATGCAGAATGCCGCAGGAAGCAAAAGCAAAAACCGCGCGCCGAAAGCCTTGTGAAAGTCCATCCGAAAAACACCGCATGCCGCCTGCAGATTCTCAGAACATTATAAGCGCCATGTCTATCATGCGGTTTGAAAAGCCCCACTCGTTGTCATACCATGAGAGCACTTTGCACGTTCGCCCGATTGCGATTGTGGAGAGGGCGTCAAAGATTGAGGATGCTGGATTGTGCACGATGTCTTGGCTGACAAGCGGCTCTTCGCTGTATTCAAGCACCCCTTTCATCTTGCCCTCTGCCGCCTTCTTCATAGCGGCGTTGATTTCCTCCTTTTTTGCCTCTTTTGAAAGGAGGCACGTCAGGTCGTTTATTGAGCCGACTGGGATTGGCACGCGCAAGGCAAGCCCGTCCATCTTCCCCTTCAGCTTCGGTATGACCTCGCCTATTGCCTTTGCCGCGCCCGTGGAGGTCGGAATTATGTTGATTGCGCCTGCGCGCGCCCGGCGGAAGTCCTTGTGGAAGGCGTCAAGTATGAGCTGGTCGTTTGTGTAGGCGTGGCAGGTGGTCATGAAGCCCGATTCTATCCCGAAATTGTCGTCCAGGACCTTGGCGACCGGCGCAAGGCAGTTTGTAGTGCAGGAACCTATTGAAACTATGTTGTGCTTTTTCTTGTCGTATTTTTCTTCGTTAACGCCGATTACTATCGTGGCGTCCGCCTCTCCGCCTTTGCAGGGGGCAGAGATGAGCACTTTCTTTGCGCCCGCCTGGATGTGCTTTGAAGCCCCCGCCCTGTCGGTGAAGGCGCCTGTGCATTCCATCACCAAATCAACACCGAGCTTTGCCCAGGGAAGGGTTGATGGGTCCCTGCTTGAAGTGAGGGCTATCTCATAGCCGTCAATGATGAATTTGCCTTCCTTGGCGACAGCGGTGCCAGCGTATTTCCCCTGCGTTGAGTCGTGCCTGAAAAGGTGCATGGCGAGCGCTGGCTCGTGGGTGTCGTTTATGGCGACTATCTCAAATTTCTTGCCTACAAGCCGCCGTTCAAAAGCCGCTCGCGTGACGAGCTTGCCTATTCTCCCAAATCCGTTAATTGCAATCCGAATTGCCATCTGAGCACCCCCTAAGCCCTTCTTGCCGCAATATCGGACGCAATTTATTAATTAGCTTGCCTGTTGGAACTACTTTGCTGGTTTGATGGAAAGGTTGCAGGCAAAAAGGAAAAAGGCAGTCCTCATTGACGTTGATTACATTGTGAGAGAGGGCAGGGCGCTTGTCCGGCTTTTGATGAAGGGGAAGCGCTTTTTCCGGCTCTACGACGCCTACGAGCCGTATTTTTACTGCGATGCGCCGGAAAGCGCTGAGAAGGAAATAATGGGTCTGAAGGTTGCGGGGAAGGACAGGCAGATTTCCCCGACGCGCTGCGAGCGCGTCCTGATGAATGTCTTGGGGCAGGAAAAAAGGATATGGAAGGTCTACTGCCAGCTTCCTTCCGACGTGCCGCACTTAAGCTCCGCCATGCATTATCCGTGCTACGAGCACAACATCCCATTCGGGAAGCGCTACATGATAGACAAGGAACTTGCCCCCTTCATGCAGCTTACTTATGAGAGGGAGGGCAGGTTCATCAAGCGCATCCTGCGCAAGAGGGAGGCGGCAGTTTCGCTCAAGACCATGGCTTTTGACATTGAAACATACAACCCGGTGGGCATGCCGCGGCCCGACAAGGACGAGATTATTTTGATTTCGTACAAGGTTGGGAGCCAGCAGGCAAAGGTGCTTTCAAGCAGGAAGATAGCGCGGGATTTTGTAGTAGCCTGCAAAGACGAGCGCCAGATGATAGAGAAGTTCTTGGAGGCAGTAAGGGAAAACGATGTTGAAGTTCTGTTTGGCTACAACGACACTGTTTTTGACTTGCCCTATCTTAAGGCAAGGGCGGATTCAAACGGGCTGGTTTTTGCGATAGGGCGGGATGGGAAGCCCTTCAGGATAAGAAAGCATGGTATACGGGATGTGGCAGAGATAGCAGGCAGAATTCATATTGACCTTTATCCCGTCGTGCGCTTTATGGGGCTTATCGGCGCATTCAAAATCAGCAAATACTCCCTTGAAAATGCCTATGAGGAGCTGACCGGCAAAAGGAAGCTGATGGTCGGCAAGCTGGACATCTGGAGGATGTGGGATGGGGATGCCAAGATGATGGCGGAGCTTGCGGACTATTCGCGGTTTGATGCTGTGGCGACGATGGAGATTGGGGAAATGCTGCTTCCGATGCAGATAGAGATGAGCAGGGTGGCGCGCCTGCCCCTTTTTGACACTGCGAATGCAACGGCGGGACAGCTTGTTGAGTCCATCCTCATGCACAAAAGCAGGCAGGAAGGCAGGATAATTCCGAATAAGCCCGACGACACGCTTGCCTCCCAGCGCGAGCTGGGACCGATAAAGGGCGCGTTCGTGAAAATTCCGCAGCCGGGGATTTATGAGAATTTAGTGGTCTTTGACTTTCGCGGTCTGTATCCGTCAATAATTACCTCGCACAACATAGACCCCTACACGATTGACCCCCCGCCAAGCGTGCCGGACTCGGACTGCTACCTCTGCCCCAACGGGCACAGGTTCAGGAAAAAGCCGCGCGGGCTTATCCCTTCTGTTCTTGAGGAGATAATAAAAATGCGCGCGGAGATGAAGGCCCGGCTTAAAACGCTGGAAAAGGACTCGCCCGAGTATGAGATGGTCTTTGCCAGGCAGCAGTCGCTCAAGATACTTGCAAACTCCTACTACGGCTATCTTGCCTACCCCCGCTCGCGCTGGTATTCGCGGGAATGCGGCGAGTCCGTGACTGCGTGGGGCAGGTATTTCATACAGGACACGATAGATAAGGCGGAAAAGGCAGGCTTCACTGTTCTTTACGGCGATACTGACTCCATATTCCTCCTTTTGCGCGGAAGGGATGGGGGGCTCAAAACAAAGCAGGACGCCTTGGAATTCATGCGCAGGATAAACCAGGAGCTTCCAGGGGACATGGAACTTGAACTTGAAGGCTTCTACCCCCGCGGCGTGTTTGTCACCAAGAAGGTCGGTGCTGCCGGCTCGGAAGAGACCGGCGCAAAGAAAAAGTATGCGCTTATCGGAGAGGACGGAAGGATAAAGATACGGGGATTTGAGCTCGTGCGCCGTGACTGGTCAAATATAGCAAAGCAGGCGCAGCGGAAGGTGCTTGAAGCCATACTCAAGGACGGAAGCAAGGAAAAGGCGGTAAGGGTGGTAAAGGAGATAATAAGCCTGCTTAAAGAGGGGAAGGCGCCGCTTGAAGACCTAATCATATACACCCAGATTCGCAAGGACCCGAAAAAATACGACGTGACTTCGCCTGAGCTTTCTGCCGCAAAGAAAGCGATTGCGGCGGGTATGCGCATTGAGCGCGGAAGCATGATAGGCTACGTCATAACGAAAAGCGGGGGCAGCATCTCGGAGAAGGCGCAGCTTGCTGAGCTGGCAAGAGACTACGATGCGCAATACTACATAGAAAAGCAGGTCCTTCCAGCCGTCTTGAAGATACTAAAGGAGCTTGGCTATTCGGAAAACGACCTGAAGTTCAAAGGAGAGCAGAAGGGGCTTGACTCTTTCTTTTGACTCTCCTAAAAGCTGCCAAGCATCAAGACCACAAGGTCGCCAAAGAGGGCTGTGAAGATTAGCCCGAAAAGAAGATAGGGCAGGAAAAAGGGCATGCCTGTGTAGACGGGGACTGCCTTGAGCCGCGACTTTCTCAGCTTCTTTATGGAGCTTTGGCTGAGAACTGGCGAAAGAGACAGCTTCCGCACGATGCCAGGCTTCATCCTGTCCAGCGCAAGGACGTCCTCCTCCTGAAGCTTTCCGACCGGAACAGTCTCAATCATGCTTTCCTTTATCTCTTCTTTGAAAAATGAGAAGAAAAGCAGGGCAAAGAACAGAAACGCAAGAACAAGAAGATAAGAGTAGGGCAGGGCGATAGGAAGCCTCGCCAGCGCGTATATGAAAACCGAAAATGCGGCTAAAAGAACGGCAGGGGTGGCAAGCCGGCTCCAGCAAAAACGCACTTCCCCGCGGGAAATCTTCTTTGAGATGAAGGGCACAAAGCGCAGCAGCATGTGCGCTATGAAGATGATGCCCGTTGCCAAAAGAACAGAAAGGATGAAGGGATAGGGAACCTGCTGAGGCGGGGCAAGTGCGGGCTTTTGGAGGACAGGGACTGCCATGGCAAGCGAGGAGATTATGTAGACGTCGGCGCCGCCAAGCTGCCCGCTTTTGTAGAGCAAGTAGGTTGCCGCGAAGATTAAAGCGCCCCAGCCAACGGCGAAAATGAAGGCTTCCTGCGAGAAAAAAACGATGTTGAGCAGGACCGCGGCTACAAGAGAGCCGTAGGCAACGGCGTTTGGCACCCATTTCCTGTTGAAGACATCGTAATAGGCGGCGGCCGCTGTGAATGCGACTGCCACCAAAAGCCGCCATTCAAGCCCGGCTATCTCTTGCGGTGGGGAAAGGAAATCCATCATGCGAAAAGAGCGTGCGCAAAATATTTAATGGGTCTGAAAAAGCGTTTCAAGAAACGCATCGTGTATGGCAATGACGTCAAGCTCGTCGCAGGATGCGCGGCAGCCAAGGACGGAGGAGAGGCTTGGTGTGGTGCGCCCACCATCGCCGCTTACCATCTCCTTTATGTATGTGCCTGCCTCTGCCCGAAGCAAGATGCGGAGCCTGCCGTCTTCGGTGGGGCTTGCTTTCAGCCAGATTATCCTGCGCCTGCGAACCAGGTCGCTTCTGCGCGAAAGCACACGCAGGGGAGTGCGCTGGGAGAGGGCGGCGCCTGAGAGGCTTTCCGCTTTTTTCGCATCCTCCCTGCCAAGAGGGCGGCTTGCCGAAACGAGCGCGGAGTATTCCTTCTCAAAGTGGGAGTTGCAGACCGCATCCACAAAGTGCTTTTGAACCAGCCGCAAGCCGACCGCGCGCACGTGCGGGTTTGAGGCAAGCTTCTGCTCAATGGCAGAAAGGTCGCAATTGCGCTTTTTGGGGCCGGAAAGCTGCATTACGAAGGGCCTGCCTGTCCCGAGGCACCTAACATCCACATCCTCCCTGCCAGAAGCATGCAGCCGGAAGCCGCCTGCCTCAAACCCCGCCGCAAGCGCACTCCCAAGTTCGTCTTCCACAGAAGGATAGTTCCTGCCGCTGCCTTTGCATTCCGGGCAGCCGCCCCCGCCGCACGCAGAGCAGTGCCATCGGCTTTGGCAGTGGCTTCTTGAAAGCTTGATGTACCTGCCGAAAACAAAGACTGGCTGGGGGGAAACGCTTGCGGTTGATTTGCCGAAGTCAAAATGAAAAACCGCTTCGGGAAAGCGCTGGGATGGCTTTGCGGAAGTTGCCGAGGAGATTTTTTCTGCAAGGCAGGCATTTGCGGAATTTTTGATGGAGATGAAGCTGCCTGGCTTGAAAAAATCTGCAACCTCCTCCTCCCGCAGAAACACGGATTTCGGAAATGAGGATGAAACTGAGAAGCTTCTCCATTCAAACAGCCAAGATTGCTCCAGCGCTGAGCGGACAAGCCTGTCCTGCTGGGCAAGCAGACCGGAGCAGATGTGGCAGCCTTCCCTTGCCTGCTGCAGATGCGCCGCCCCTCCCCGAAATCTTGAAAGGCAGTGGCGGCAGAGGCTAAAAGTTGCCATCGCCCAACCTCGTTTGCGGCTTTTGAAGATGGCGGAAAGAGTATAAATATTGTTGGCATTAAAATGGCATGCGCACGGCGCATTTTGGGGTGGTGTAACAAAACAATTATAAATAAGATGTTTTAAAGAAATAATGGTAAATTGTGGTATTTGGAAAAGCCGTTGCGCATGAAGGTGGAACTATGCCCCGTGGAAAGAGAATTGTCATTGAAAAAGTCATAAAGGACCCCGTCATTTCGCGGCTTAAGGCGATGAAGATAGCTGACTTGAAAAACAAAAGGGGCATGGCGGAAAAGGAGCTTCATGAAAGCATAAGCGAGATAGTCAACCGCGCCAAGGAGCTTTATGCCCAGGACAAGCTTGAGAAGGAAAAGCTCCGAAACCTTGGGCTGCTGACTGTTGAAGAGGCATATGAGGAACTGCGCAAGGGAGGGGTGAATCTCTCATTCCGCGCCTTCGGGGGGCGCGTTGAGAGAAGGTCAATACATTCGGAAAAAATCGGAAACAAGCGGCTTATTCCAAAGCCAGTCATACAGGACTGGATTGCGCTTGCAAACGAATACTACACCGTCAAGCAGGCTTACAATGAACTGAAGAAGTATGAGAAGATAAACCTTCGGGCTTTTATAGGCAGGATTGAGAAAAACTCTGTTCCTTCCCTGAAGATAGGCACGGCGCGCTGGGTGCCGAAAAGCGCGATTGAAGCGATGATACACGTCTGCAAAAACTACTATGATGTTGGCGAGGCAGTGCAGTATATGGTTGCGAAGGGAGTAAAGATAAAGAGAAACGCCTTTGAGCGCCGCCTTGACCGCAACAGGATACCCCATGAGAAGATAGGCGGCAGGCGCGTCATTGCAAAGGAAGTCATTGAGGAGCTCATCAGCAAGGAGCTTGCCTTGGCAAAGCCGAAGGTTTAGCCGCCGAGTTTTCCAAGGTCAATGTTTGCGCCCTTGAGCAGCTTTTCCATCCTTTTCCTAAAACCGCGGTTTTTCTTGAATGAGTCAAGCATGGCTGAAACTTTTTCAAATTGCGTAAGAAGCTCCCTTACTTCTGCCTCGGTTGTCCCGCTTCCTTTCGCTATCCTCTCAATCCGCGAGCGTTGCTTGCGCAGAAGCGACGCGTCCTCCCGCTCCTGCGGCGTCATTGAATTTATTATCGTTTCGTATTTTTTGAGCTTCTGCTCGCTTGTCTGCACAACCTCATCGGGAAGGTCTGCGGCGCCAAGCATTGAAAAGACGCTTGAGAGGGGACCAAGCTTTCTTGCCGCTTTCAGCTGCTCATAGAAGGTGCGGAGAGTGAGCTTTTCCTCAATCTTTTCAGGAAGCTTCTCTTCCTCAGAAATCTTCTTTACCTTCTCCATTAGGGTTCCTATGTCGGGGAAGCCAAGGAGCCTGCCGGTGAATTTCTGGGCGTCAAAGGGCTCCAGCGCATCCATCTTCTCGCCCGTGCCTATGAAAGCAACTTTCGCTTTGGAGGCGGCAACCGCGGAAAGCGCGCCGCCGCCTTTTCCGCTTCCATCCATCTTGGTTATTATGACGCCTGAAAGCCCGACTGCCTCGTGAAATTGCGATGCCTGCCTGCCGGCTATCTGCCCGATGTCCGCTGAAATGACAAGAAAGCGCTCGTCCGGCTTTGAAAGCTCGTTTATCAGCTTAAGCTGGCTGGTCAGCTGCTCGTCAAAAGCGCTCCTGCCTGCGGAATCCACTATGATAATGTCCTCCTTGCACCGCGCAAGCGCATCTGCGATTATTTTGCGGACGTCCTTCTCGCCCTCTATGCCGTAAAATGCGGCGCCGGATTGCCTGGCGACCTGGCGGAGCTGCTCAAATGCCGCTGGCCTCTCAACGTCGCAGGAAACGAGAGCCACGGACAGCCCCCTGCTTTTGTAGAAGTGGGCAAGCTTCCCTGCTGTAGTGGTCTTGCCGGAACCATAGAGCCCCAAAAGAAGGACTTTGTGCGGGGAGAGCTTCGGCTCGTATTTTTCTCCCATCAGCAAGGCTATCTCCTCGTAGACGACTCGGACAACGTGCTCGCGCAGGGAGAGCCCTCTTGGCAGCTTGGAATCAAGAGCCCTCGCCTCTATCCTTTTTGTGAGCTCAAAGACAAGCTTGACATTCACATCAGAAGTGATGAATATGCGTTGGAGGTCCCGGCACAGGGCTTTCACTGCCTTTTCGTCTGCAACCGGGGCGCCTGTGAATTTCGCCAGTGCCTGCCTGAGGCTTCTTCCGAGGTCCATAAAACCGCAAAGAAAGGGGGCACGCCATATTAAAACCTCTCGCATGGCACTTCCCATGCGCCCGCAACGACGGAGCACCGACGAAGATATATTTATAAATTGTGCCGACGAAGGAAACGGCGGTGTGGGAAACACGCCGACGATGAACTATTTTGGAGGTGTCTGTAATGGGACAGAAAATTGGGAATGAGAAGATAAAGCGCGAAGACGGCTATCTTTACTTCATCGGCAAGGATGGCTATGTCTGGGCTGCGCCAATGAAGCACAATAAGGGAGGGCGCAAGAAGAAGGTTGGGACTGAAAAGATCACTAAGCAACCTGGCTTCATGTACTACCTTGGAAAGGACGGCTATGTCTACAAGGCGAAGCTGAAGAATGCCTGAGTTTGACTGAATTTTGATTTTTGGGACGCGCGGTTCGGTCGCCAACGGACCGCGTTTGGCTTTTTTGCTTTTGCTTTTTTGGTTTTGGATTTCAGCCCGAAGGCTGTGCAATCCTTATACGCTTTTTTACCATAAATAATGCTGGTGAGGGCGTATGGGGGTTGCAATGCAAAATCCGCAGGCTTTGCCCCCGAAAACTGCCGAGGAGTGCCTGAAGGCAAAAAGCGTCCTTGAGCGGAAAGCGGAGGCAAGGCATGTTTTTTTGCTGCAAAAAATGAAGGAGAGGCTTGAGAAGGACTTTTTGGCGGCGCAAGACACCGGCAGGGTGGTCTGCTCAAAGAAAATTCTTGGCGCTTACATGGGCATGGACATACTCAAAAGCGAGAAGGCGCAAGGCGCCATGAAGGAAGCGCTTGTTGAGGAGAGCGGAGACCGCCTTGTCTATGATTTGGCGATACTGCGGAAAAGATGCGCGGAGCTTGGCATGAAGCCCGATGAGATAGAAATGCTGGAAAACATACTCAAGGCGGCTCATTAGGGCTTGCCTTCTTTAGCCCTTTCTTGCGGCTAATTTAAAAAACTCAGTAGCGATAGATGCGCCATGGGCTGCAGACCAAGCTACCAGGGCACGCGGCTTGTGATGGACTGCCCCACTTGCGGGCTTGGGCTTACCACGCCGCAGTGCATAAACTCGCACCTTCGCGCCACATCACAGCTTCCAAAGCCATGGAAGATAATGAGGTATGAGGAGGAAATAGTAATTGACCTTGATGAAGAAAAATCCTCACTGATATCGGAATACGGGGCGGTTGTGCGGCAGATAGAGGCGATTATGCTCAACCCCAAGACCTACGGCAGACCGGAGGATGACTATTATCTGCAGCGCAAGAAACTTCTGAAGGACTTCTACGAGTACGTATTTATGAACCCGCTTGTCGCGGTTCGCGTATTGAAGGAATACAACGAGCCCTATCCACAGAAGGCAGTGTTCGTGGAGGGCTATCGGAACTTCCAGGCGTGGGTAAACGGCATATTGGCGGCTTATACGAAAACGGGTCTCTACCAGCTTTGCTTGAAGACTGGTGACTTGCGCGCCTCGTTTCTTGCCCTTTTGGGGCTCAAGTCCCTGCTTTTCATGCAGAATTTCATGCTCTCGGTTCCGAAGGATGCGGTTGAGCTTGAGGGCCCTGATGCCAACTACGAGCTTGAAGGCGGCTTGAAAGTGAAGATTTATGACATACCTGGCGGCGAGGCGCACCTCTACACCATCACAAATCCCATAATTGAGTCCCTCTCCCCCAAGCTTCAGGAGATTCTGCGAAACGCAATCCAAGAGGGGATGAAGGAGATACGCCAGGTTGTTGACTACAGCACGATTTTTGACGACAGGGCGCGCGAGTTTGCCCAAAAGTTCATTGATATGTGCGCTCTTGAGAAGATAGAGATAACCCAGGAGCAGGCATACGCCATGGGGCGCGAGGCAGCCGCCTGGGTGGTTGGGCTCGGAGCGCCGATTGAAAACATGGCGCTTGACAGGAATAACATAACGGACATCTACATTGACTCGGAAAACTCGCCTATCTACATTGAGCATGCCAAGTTCGGCCTTTGCCACACTCTTTGGAGATACAACAGAGAGATGCTTGAAAACGCCTTCAAGAACATCATGGCTGTGGCTGGCGGCACGAGGCGGTTTGACAAGAACAATCCCGTTGTGGACTTGGTTCTTACCAGGCTTGCTATGAGGTGCCACCTGCAGCGCCCGCCGGCAACATTCGGCGACTTGCAGGCGGCGTTGCGCATAATGCGCGACCAGCCCTTCACCTACCCGATGTACCTGAAGCTTTCTTCCTTTACGCCTTTTTTTGCAGGCTACGACGATGTGATGGTTGGACTTGGCTGCTCCGAGGCGGTGCTTGGACTGAAGGGGGTTGGAAAGACCGCCTTCACCTCTGCAAAGATAGCGGCGATTGGGACGAAAAAGAGGATACTTCCCATACAGGACATTGAGGAGATACCGACAAAGGCTTACCGCAAGCGCGGCTTCCACATAGGGGCAGTGCAGGTGCAGGCGTCAGACAGGGAGGAAGTCGGGCAGACCTCTGAGCTTGACTTGGTCTCTATGACGAATGCCGCCCTGCGCATGGGCGATGCCTGCGTCATAATCAACGAGATACGCTCGCGGCTTGCCATCCAGGGAGTAATAAACATGCTCAACACGCAACCGGGCATTTTCCTGCTTTACAACCTCCATGCCCAGTCGCTTAAGGATGTGCAGGACCGCCTTGAGCTTGTGTTCGGGCTTCCTGCCGCATCCATGTTTTCCACTGACCGCTACTCGTTTTTGAAGAAGATAAGGTTTGGGAGAAAAAGCCGCGTCTATCGCATGCTTGGCAGCCAGTATGAAACCGATTTGAAAGAAAGGAAGTTTGTGGAGGTCTTCACCCTCCAGCGCGGGGAGGATGTGAAAAGCACGCAGCTCAAATGCCTTTTCATCAATCGCCCCGAAGCCTCGGCGCAATCGCTTTCAGACGCCGACCTTGGCAAGATAGCAAAGGAGCTTAAGCTGGAGTTTGTCCCCCCTGCGCTTGAGCGCAGAAGCGAGGAGACTGGCATAGCCCCCCAGCAGTATGTGATGGAAGCCTTCTTCAAGGGCAAGATGTATTCTCAGATTTGGGATGCGGCCGAGAAATACAGCCACCCCGCATTTTTGGAGCTTGACTTCGTTCTTAAATGCACCACTGCCGCAAACAACCTGCTCAAGAAGATGGAGGAGCAGGAGAAAGACGTGGATTGGGGCGCGGCTGACAAGGAGTGGCAGGGCATATTTGCACAGCTTGTTGAAAAGGAGCTGAGTGAAACCGAAGCGGACATGAAAATCACTGGGCGGGCTTCGGCTGGGGAAGGCGAAGGGAAGGGCTCAAGGAAAGCTTCCTCAAAAAAGAAGCAGTCATAGCCTTTTTGAAAATTCCAAAAGGAACTCATCCAGCCGCTCTGGCGGGATGGTTGCGCCTGCGGCTATGTTGTGGCCGCCGCCCACTCCTCCGACTGCAAGGCTTGATTCTGAAAGGATTTTTCCGAGGTTGAGCCCCTGCCTGACAAGCTTGCGCGTTGCTCGCGCGGAGAGCTTTATCTTGCCAGACTCATCAAGCGAAATGGCGAGAATCGGCTTTTCTCTCTGTCCGATGAAAAGCATTCCTGCAACCACCCCGATTATGCTGTCTGCTATCACGCCCCTTGCGTCCAGGAAAAGGAATTTGCCAAGGTCCTGGATGTTCTGGGCTGCGAAGGAGATGCCGTCGCGAAGGTTCCTGCGGTGCTCCGCAAGGAGAGCCTGCGCTTTTTCGTATGCGCCTGGGCGTGAGAGGCAGACTGCAACTCCAAGCTGTGGCTGTCCGTTCCTTCCGCACGCATTAAGCAGGGTGGAAAACTCAGAGGCATCGCAAAGCTCGGTGTGCGGCTGGCGCCGAGAAAGGCTTATCACCTCGCCAGTCAGCTGGCACGCCGCTTCGGGGCTTACCCTTAGGGAGACGTAGTCTGCCAGCGCGGAAACAAGCCTGCGCTTTTCGTCCGGCTTCAAATCGTAGTAGGTGCGCCAGTTTTCATTTTCTTTGAGCTCTATTCCCAACTCGGAAAGAAGCCGGATGCAGTTTTCGCGGTTGCCGCTGATCCCAGGTATGTAAGGCTCGTCGGCGTATTCAAGAAACTGTATGAGAGGGCGGCTGTTTTTGCCGAAAAGAAGCAGGTCTGTGGAAATCGCGGCGGCGCCCTGCCGCACCGCCTCCTCCAGCATCAGCCTGTTGAGGCTGCAAAATGGCTGCTGTATGTCGCCAACCGCCCCGACTATTCCCAGGTCAACCGCCTGGCGAAAGACAAAGTAGGCGCAGCCTGCCGCGGAAAGCTCGCTTCCTCCATCAAAGCCGAAAAGGTGCGGGTTTGCCTGCAAGTGCGCCTTGTGGGCGGGCTGGTGGTGGTCTATTATGAGCACGTCCCCCTTAAGTTGCTCTAAAAAGGCGGAGCCCGAGCCCACATCCGCCAATATCAGCTCCTTTCTTTGCCCAAGCGATTGAGCGAGTTCTTCGTCAAGCTTGCGCACCGAGAGCATGTCGTAGGGCTTTTTGAGGCTTTCAAGCCAGCCGGCGATGATTGAGCCGCAGGCAATGCCGTCGCAGTCGTAGTGGTAGATGAGAAGGGGGTTTTCCATCCGCGAAGCTAGGGCAAGCGCCTCTTCGCAGCGGCTGAAAAAGGACTGCACGTTTCCCATAACCCATTGGCTTTGCAGAATCCCATATAAAAGGATGGCGACAAAAAAGGCACATGGACGTGCAGAGGGCTCCTGATGTGGAGGAAAAGGTGGCGGACATAGTCAGCGCGCTTTCTTATGGGCATATAAATGAGTTCCGCATAATATGCATGCGCTCAAGAAACGCAACCGCGAAGGCTTACGCGAGAATATGGAATCTGCCGGACATATGGCAGAAGGCGCTTTCAGTAGGCGCGTTTTACATAATAGAGGTGCTTTCCGAACACTACGACAGGCTTTCAGAGGAGGAAAAGGAGAAGGTCCTGATACACGAGCTTTTGCACATCCCTAAGACATTTTCTGGCGCGTTGCGCCCACACCGAGGCAGGCATCTGCGCATAGACAGCAGGCTGGTGAATGAGCTTCATCGCAAGTACAGGGAAAGGAGAGGAAGGGGATTTGGATGAAAATCGGGCTTATCGGCTTTGGGGCGATAGGCAGCTTTCTTGGAAAGCGGCTGAAAAAGGAAATCAAGTGGGTGCTGGACTGCGACCCTGAGGCGAAAAAAAGGATGAGGAGGGCGGGCTTGCGCTGCCGCTTCCTCCGCTCTTTGCCAAAAAACTGCGGAGGTGTGGATGTAGTTGTTGAGGCCGCCTCGCAGGGCGCGGTTCCCATGCTTGCCTCCTGCCTGCGCCACTGCGACGTTATGATAATGTCCGTGGGTGCGCTTGCTGACAGGAAGCTACTTGAAACCCTCAAAACTCAGGCAAGAAGGTACCGCCGCAAAATCTACCTTCCCTCTGGCGCGATAGGGGGGCTTGATGCGGTTTTGTCTGCTGACGGCAAGATAGAGCGGGTTCTTCTTGAAAGCGTCAAAGACCCGCCTTCGCTCCAGAGGGCTGACGTGGCGCGAAAGGTAGTGTTTGAAGGAAGCGCGGCTGAGGCTTGCAAGGCGTATCCGAAAAATGTGAATGTCGCCGCCACCCTCTCTATTGCAGGAATTGGGTTTGAAAGGACGCGCGTCAGGATAATTTCCGACCCTGACGCAAGGAAGAACATCCATTCTGTTTTTGTGAAGGGGAAAACCGGCGTTATGTTTTTCAAGCTTGAAAACGAGCCTTTTGCCGAAAACCCAAGGACGTCCGCGCTGGCGGCTTATTCCGCCCTTGCGATGATAAAAAAGATGGAAAGCGAGATTCAAATCGGGTAATGAGATGATAATCGGGGCGATGAACAGCCCAAAAAGGGGCGTTGTGGAGGAGATTGCGCTTTTCGGGGAGATGGGCTTTGACTTTGTGGAAATCACGCTGGAACCGCCTGCGGCTTTGCCTGAGAGAGTGATTGCAAACCGCAAGGCGATTGTGGATGTCCTTCATTCCTACAATTTCGGGGTGCTTGCCCACTGCCCGTGGTATTTCTCGGTGGCGCATCCTTATGAGAGGGTGCAAAAGGCAATAGTTGAGGAATTTAAGCGGGCTTTTGAAGCGGCAGCAGCCCTTGGAGCAAAAAAGGTGACCGCCCACACGGAGTGGATGCCCCCCGGAATACAGGAGAGGGCCGTCATGGTCGCAAGGACTATTGAAACCGTCGGGAAGCTGCGCGGCTTTGCAGCCGAGCTTGGGCTTGAGCTTCTTGTGGAAAACGCGTGGGCTTCTTCGTTTTCCATAAGGGAGTTTAAGAGGCTCTTTTCAGAGGTGGATGTTGGGCTTACGCTGGATGTTGGGCATGCCTCCACCGCGGACGGAGAGGGGGTTGAAAACTACCTGCGCGAATTCCGCAGGAGGATTGGGCACGTTCATCTTCACGACAACGACGGAAAGCGCGACCAGCATCTGCCCCTTGGCGCGGGAAAGGCGGACATTGGGAGTGCAATCAGAGCCCTCAAAGCCCAGTATGACGGGACGATAACCCTTGAAATACATTCAGAGGACAGGGACTATCTGCGTTTGAGCAAGGACAAGCTGGAGATTGCCTGGTTCGGAAAGAGGCAGCATGAGAAAAACAAGGAATACGCGGGGGGCAGGGGCTAAGCCCGCTCATTTTCTCGTGATGCGCCTCAATAGCTCCTGCGCCTCTTGCGCATCCACACGCAACCGGTATTTTGCCATAAGGCTGCTGAAATCGCCCCCCTCCTTCTGTAGAAGGGCTTCCAGCTCTTTTCCCGATATGCGCAACAAATCAAGCTTTTTGGCGGCTTGCAATGCGCTGGCTTGCGGGCTTGCGCACATCTCTCGCAGGACTTCGCCAAGCGCAGCCTTGGCTACGGAGCCTTGCTTTACCGCCAAAAGCGCATCAAGAAGCCGCTCTTGGCTTATCTTCTTTGTGTCTGCCCCCTCTCTCTTCAGCGCCTGAAGCACGTTTGTTATTGCTGATGCGGCAAGCTTCGGTTCAACCCCTGCTTTTATCGCCGAGCAGAAAGCTGAAAGTTCTGGGTTTGGCAGGTCCCCTCCAAGTAGCCCCCTGGCTGATGAGAGCTGTTTTGAAAGCTCCTGCGGGATGGATGAGAGCAGCGACTCTTTTTCCTCTTCCTCGCGCAAAAGCTGCTTGACAGCCCATGCGCAATCCGCCAGCATCTCAGCGGTTATCTCCACTGGCGGGATGTCGGTTTCAGGGTACATCCTTGCCCTGCCTGGCAGGGGGCGAAGATAGGAGGATGTTCCGTCTGGGTTGGCTTTTCGGGTTTCCTCAGGCAGGGAGAGCATCTTTGCCCTTCGCAGCACCTCGCCAAGCGCCATCTGCGCCTTTTTTGCCTCCCCCACCACGAGAACAAATGCGTCGCCTTTCTGCACTGAAAGCGCCATGCGCACCTCTGCGATTTCATCGTCCGAAAGCCCGTATTTTGAAAGCTCCTCGTCAGAGTGGACAAGCCCGCGCACCCCTGCCGTGCGCGCGTAGTCCGCAAGCTCGGTGCCATACCTTCTATCAGGTGCAATTTTGGTACCTAAAAGCCCCTCGTGGCTTGGGAGCCGCAGGCCGAAAACGCGGGCGCCGCTTTTGGCTGACTTGGATATGAGCTGGCAGGAAGTTTCGGAAAAGATTTCTGTCAAATCCACGAATGCCTCGTCAAAGCAGAGGGGTTGGGGGCGCTGCTTCAACGCCTCAATGATGGAAAGGAGGGCCTTTTGCCTTTCCGCCTCAAGCTCAACCGTCTTTTCAATCATTGAAAGCTCCTGCACCCCCTTTATCTCAACGCGCGCACCGCCCGGTATGGAAACGTTGATGTCCTGTCGGATTGTCCCTATGCCGCGGCAGACCAGACCTGTTTTTCTCAAGAGGCTTCCGATTGCAAGAGCCGCCTCCTGCGCCTGCCTGCCTGATGAAAATACAGGGGCGGTTGCAATCTCAACAAGCGGGATGCCGAGCCTTGAAAGCTCGTAGCCGGCGGTGCTTTCTTTCTGAGAAGGGAGGATTCCTGCGGATTCCTCCTCTATGCAGACCGTTTCAATCGGCACCTGACCAAAGGAGGTTTTTACCACGCCTCCTATTCCGACTATGGCTGTGCGCTGGAAGCCGGAGGTGTTGCTGCCGTCAATGACGTTCTTGCGCATGATGTGGACTTCGTCAACGGGCTTGGAGGAAAGCAGGGAGCAGAAGACAAGCACGGCAAAAAGCGCTTCAGGGTTGAGCGAATGCGGGGGCTCTTCGTCAGCTTCCACAAGGCAGCTTGAGCAAAGCGGCGCCTCGTAGATTATGCGCCTGCCACGCATCTGCTCAAGCCTGGCTGCAGCGTCAAGCTCCCCAAGCTCGCTTCTTACTGCATGCAGGTAGCGTGAGAAGGCGGCTTTTTCTCCCTGTGGCTCTTCTAGCGGGACGCAGTTGCAGAAAAGCTTTCTTCCCGCAATGCGCTGGTGGATTTCAATTCCGCATTTCATAAAGCTCCCTGCTGGTGCCGGGTGCGCAGGTTGCGAGCTAAAACGGGACAATCTCCGTCCTGCTTGAGATTTCGCCGACAAGGTTTGTTTCCATAAGCTGCTTGACTTTTTGCGGCTTTTTCTCCCTGCCAAGAACCCACATCAGCTTCACGTACGCCGTTTCCGGCGTCATGTCGCATAGGTTCCCGATTACCCCGGCGTCCTTGAGCGCGCGGCTGTTTGTATATACGTCCATCGCCGCTCTGCCGTAAATGCACTGCGAGGCGAAGACCACCGCAACGCCTGAGGAAATGAGGGACTTGACTTCCTGGAGTATTGGTGTTGAAAGCTTGTCCCCGCAAAGATTGACCGGAACGTGACCGAGCCCCATGCCCACCAGAACGACGCCGTCGTATTTTGAGAGGGCGGATATGGCTTGCGGCTTTATGCCTGGATAGACATACTGCATCGCCACGTTTGTGTTGAGTTTGTCCTCAAGGCGGGGCTGCGATTGCGGATTGCGAGAGGGGCAGTCTTGAGATTTTTCTACCTTCTCAAGTGCTATTTGGATTTTTGCGGCAGGCAAAACGTTTATTGAGCGGAAGGCGTCCCTTCGCGTCGTGTGCATTTTGCGCACTTTTGTCCCATAGAAAAGCGCGCAAGACTCGTCAGAAAGGTCATGGTGCATGCAGATGAAAACGCCTGAAACGTCCGCCTTTGCGGCAATGAAGGAGGCGTGAAGGTTGGTTT
Organism: Microcaldota archaeon; assembly: GCA_026414185.1. Lineage (GTDB taxonomy): Archaea > Micrarchaeota > Micrarchaeia > Anstonellales > Anstonellaceae > UBA10161. Next base: position 73,648 of record JAOAJL010000001.1, read on the forward strand.
GCGCATCCGAGGATCCCCTGTCCGAGCTTCTTTGGCTGCCAGTCAGTATGACGGGGCAAGGCAGGTTTTGCAACATGAACGAAAGGGCGGCGGATGTGTAGTGCATGGTGTCCGTGCCGTGCGCGATGACAACGCCCTCTGCGCCGTCCTTTATCTGCGCGAAGGCTTCTTTGGCAAGAATCTGCCAGTGGGCTGGAGCCATGTCCTCGGAGGCAAGGGAAAAAAGAAGCTTGGCGGAAAGTCGGTATTTTGATGCCCAAGGCAGTCCTGCCAGAAGCTCTTCTGGAGTGGAGGCGGGCGAAACCGCCCCTGTCTTGTAGTCAATACGGTTGACTATCGTGCCGCCGCAGCTCAAAAGGGAAATGAACGGCGGGGGGGCGGGGGATTGCTCTTGTGGCGCCTTAGGACCGGTTTTGAGGCTCACCTCGCCTTTTTTTAGAATCTGTATGCTTTGCACTCTGCTTTGCCGGATGCCTATGTTGTAGCCTGAGGCAAGTTTGAGGGTGAGAAAACCCTCTTTGCCCGTGTGGGGAAGAAGAATGCCTTCGTAGTCCCCGCCGTCGCAGGAAAGGCGCACCCTGTCGCCTGCCGCGGCGCTCAAAATCGCGCTTTTGGTCGCTTGGGTTGGGCAGGGCTTCTGCTTCTTTCTTGCCATGCACACCCTTTGGCAAACTGGGATTTAAAGGGTTTTGCACTTCCTATTTGCCTTATGGGCATTGAGGAAAAGATAAGGCAGCTTGAAGAGGAGCTTGCCCGCACCCAGAAGAACAAGGCGACCGAATACCACATCGGGCTTCTCAAGGCAAAAATTGCGAGGCTCAAGCGGGAGCTTCTTACGCCAAGAAAATCGAGCGTGCGGACCGGCGGGTTTGAGGTGAAAAAAAGCGGGGACGCCACTGTGGTTTTCATCGGCTTGCCCTCTGTCGGGAAATCCACCCTTCTTAACGCACTGACAGGCGCAAAAAGCAAAACGGCCGCCTATGCATTCACCACCCTTAACTGTGTGCCAGGGGTTCTGGAGCACAAGGGCGCGAAGATACAGCTTCTTGACTTGCCAGGGATAATAATCGGGGCGGCAGAGGGCAGGGGGCGAGGGCGAGAGGTGCTTGCGGTTGCAAGAAACGCCGACCTCGTGCTTATTCTGCTTGACGTTTTCCAGCCGACTGTGTTGCCTAAAATAAAGGAAGAGCTTGCTGGCATCGGGGTGCGGCTGGATGAAAAGCCGCCCAAAGTAAGCATTGTGAAAAAGCTGCGCGGCGGGGTTGAGATAAGCTCAACCGTCAAGCTTACAAAGATGGACGAGCGGATGGTGGTTGGCATTCTCAACGAATACGGGCTGCATAATGCGTCAGTCGTCTTTCATGAAGACATTGGTGTTGACCAGCTTGTAGATGTCCTTGCAGGCAACAGAAGATACCTGCCTTCGCTGACTGTGCTCAACAAGGTGGATATGGTGAGCGAGGACTACCTCAAAAGCCTCCCGTTTGATTTTGTTGCGGTTTCAGCGGAAAGGGGGTGGGGGATAGAAGAGCTCAAGGACGCCATTTTCCAGCGCCTGCGCCTCATCAGAATCTACACGAAGCCGAGGATGGGCGAGGCTGACTTGAAAGAGCCGATGATGCTGAGGGAGGGCGCCACTGTGGAGGATGTTTGCAACCGGCTTCATCGCGACTTGGCGCGTGAGTTCCGCTATGCGCTTGTCTGGGGCAAGTCGGCAAAGTTTGAGGGGCAAAAGGTCGGTTTGGAGCACAGGCTGGAAGATGGAGATGTTGTCTGCATAGTCAAAAAACAGGGGAGGGAATGAGGCGCTGGCTCATTTTTTCTTGATTTTGCCCATCCCTTTGATTTTCTTTTCTGCGATTGATTGGGCTTTTGGGGAAAAGTCAATGACCCTAAACTCTCTTCCTTTCTGAATCCCGTGAAGAAGGGGCGTGCCGTCATCGTCCGAAAGCGTGTATGAGGTTGAGTCAGGGCTTATCGTTATGGTCATTTTTTGGCGTCTTCCGTGCAAGTCAAACTCAAAGCTGAAACTCTGCTTGTTTGATGAAACGCGTATTTCTTGAATCTTGCCCCATGCGATTTCGTCAATGCTGGGAAATTTGAGTTTTGCCATTATGTTCCCTTAATGCTTGAGAGGAATTTGCCCAGTCTTTTCAGGATTTTTACAATTGTCGGGCAATAAATCATAGAGCTTCTGCAGCTTTTCTATGACGTTTGGAAATTTTGGGTTTTCGGGGGTTATTTTCATCATCTTATCACCCGAAGCGCTGGAATGTTATTTTCTGCTCTTTTTGCTGGAGCACTTCTGAAACTTTATCGTTTTGTGATAGGGAAAATTCGGTGAAATCAGGCCCTACGCGTAGGGTGATGATTTTCTCTTCGCCGCCTATCCACACCCGCAAGCTATAGACATCCACCTCTGTTTTTTGCTTTTTGGAGCCTGAAAACACATACTCCGTTTCTTTTGCCACCTTCACGCCTGTGATGTTGAGCTTGTTGAGATTCTGAACCAGGGAGAAGATTTCTGATTTTTCCTCTTTGAGGATGGCAAGAAGCTTCGGCTGGGAGAGGGCACTTGTAAGAATTTCTCTTGCTTGTTTTTTCATCGCCTCCTGCTGCTCCTGCAAGTCGCGCAGGATCCACTCTGTTTGGACGGCAGGATAAAGGTTAAAAATCAGCTCTTTTTTCTTTGTGGTTTCTGCCATGGGAAAGTTTTGTGGGCAGGCGCTTAAATAGGTTTGCGTGCTGCTGTGGAAGCAAAAATGGCGAGCGCGGGGGTTCAGTGGAAAATCATAACGCCCCTATCTGCTTGCCGGCAAGCGCCGCTGCGACCAGAAGCGACACGATGTTGAGTATCTTTATCATTGGGTTGAGCGCAGGTCCGGAAGTGTCTTTGAACGGGTCCCCGACCGTATCGCCAACCACTGCTGCTTTGTGCGCATCCGAGCCCTTGCCCCCGAAGGCTCCGCTTTCTATGTATTTCTTTGCATTGTCCCAAGCGCCTCCCGCATTGCTCATGAAAACTGCCATCAGCTGCGAAACGAGTATTGCCCCTGCAAGAAAGCCACCAAGCGCCTCAAGCCCAAGACCGAACCCTATGAGGATGGGGACGGCAATTACAATTGCTGCTGGAAGGAAAAGGGAGTCTATTGCGGCTTTTGTAGAGATGTCAACGCAAGCTGCATAATCCGGGTCGCGGGCGCCTCTCATTATTTTTGGGTCGCGGAACTGCCTGCGCACTTCCTCCACCACGAGGTTGGCTGCCTTGCCGACTGCTTTCATGGTGAGGGCGCTGAAAATGAAGGGAATGGCCCCGCCGACGAGAAAGCCGACAAAAACTGCTGGGAGGGCGATGTTTATTGCCGAAAGCCCGCTTGACTCAAAGTAGGTTGAAAATAAAGCCGCTGCGGCAATGGCTGCGGAAGAGATGGCAAAGCCCTTTGTCACCGCTTTGGTTGTGTTGCCGACCGCATCCAGCCTATCCATCCTTTTGCGTCCGCTTTTCTCAAGACCGGACATCTCGCCTATGCCGCCTGCATTGTCGCTTATTGGACCGAAAGTGTCCATCGCCATTATCATCGCCGTTGTGGAAAGCATGCCCAAGCCAACAAGGGCGATGCCAAAATAGCCCAAGCCAAATGCATAGTAGCCGAAAAAGACTGCTGCCGCCACTATTAGTATGCCTGCGACTGCAGATTCCATGCCAACGCCGAGCCCGGCAATTAGGTTGGTGCCTGCGCCTGATTTCGCAGCCTCTGCAATTTCACGCACGGGCTTGTTTTTGGAGGATGTGTAATAGTCGGTTACCTGCATTATGAGGTGGGTTGCGGCAAGCCCTGCAAGGAGAGCCAGAAATTCGGCAACCCCACCAAAGACAAGGTAGGACAGCCCAAGAAAAACCGCGGCTTGTAGAATCGTGGAAAGGGCAAAGCCGCGCTTCATCGCATCAAAGGGGTATTCCTCCTCGTTTTTTACCCTCACTGCCTTGGCGCTCAGCAGCCCGATTATCATCCCACAACCGGCGATGAGGAGCGGATAAACGGCCCCCGGCAGCCCAAGCGCAGCGCCTCCAAGAAGCATGGCTGCGATGATGGTGACTGTGTAGGACTCAAAAACATCAGCACCCATCCCGGCGCAGTCGCCCACGTTGTCGCCGACGTTGTCCGCAATTGTCGCTGGGTTGCGCGGGTCGTCCTCAGGAATTCCTTTCTCAACCTTGCCCACGAGGTCTGCCCCCACATCTGCTGCTTTTGTGTAGATGCCGCCGCCGACCCTCATGAAAAGGGCAAGGAGATTTGCACCAAAGCCAAACCCGACCAAAGCCTTGCCTGCTTCGGCTATGGCGGCGCTGTTTTCACCAAGGGCAAAATACGCCCCTGCGAAGACTGCGGAAACGCCCAAAAGCCCAAGCCCGGAAACGAGCGCGCCGTTGACTGCCCCCGCCGTGAAAGGAACTGAAAGCGCATCTTGCATGGAGAGGAGGGACGCCTGCGCCGCCCGAGAGTTTGAGCGGACAGAGATGAACATGCCAAAATAGCCTGCAAGCCCGGAGGCAGCCGCCCCTATGATGAAGGCGATTGCCGTTGACTGCCCAAGGAAGTAGTAAAGCCCTGCGAAAAGAACCACTACAAAAATGGTAATTGTCCGGAATTGGCGGGAAAGATAGGCGTCTGCCCCTTGTCTTATCGCATCCGAGATTTTCCGCATTCTTTCCGTTCCTTCCGGCCTGCGAAAGACAGAGGCGGCAAGATATGCGCCGTACAAAAGCCCTACAAGAGCCAAAATTATGGGCACGTAAAGAATGGTTCCTTCCATTGCACCCCTCCTAAGCGTAATCTATTTTCGCCTTGCTTTTCAACACGACAAGCGGCAGGCGCAAGGCAGAGAGCTTTTTTCTAAGCTCAGCGTCGTTGGTTGCGACTGCAAGGTGGTTTTTCTGCGCATATTTTAAAATCCATTCGTCGACGGCGCCCTTGTGCGCCACTATCTCAAGCGGGAAGGCAGATCTTAGAGCCGGCAGTATCTTGAGTGCGAGGCGCGCCGCCGCAGCTTTTCTGCCGCACCCTTTTGAGAGGGTTGAAAGCTCCGAAATCGCGCCCTGAGGGATTATGATGGTGATTGGCTCTGTGTGGATTCTTCGCAGACCGCTGACTAAGTCTATTTTGCGCTCAAAGGGCAGCAGAAGGAAGTTTGTGTCAAGAAGCACTTTCCGCATGAAAAAAAAGCGAATGATGGGTTTTAAACTCTGCGCGGTGGTTTTCCTTCATGGCGAAAGTCTGTGTGCTTCGGTTGGGGCATCGGGTCGGGAGAGACCAACGGACCACCACTCATGTTTTTCTTGTGGCGCGCGCTTTTGGCGCTGATGAGGGCGTTCTGTGCGGGGAGGAGGACTCGCAAGTGGTTGAAGGGATGCGGCGCGTTTGCGCAAAATGGGGCGGGAAGTTTTCAGTAAGCCAGGAAAAAAACTGGAAGGTGTTTTTGAAAAAAAGAAAGGCAGAGGGCTGGGTGGTTGCCCATCTGACTATGTATGGCGTGGATTTTGAAGAGGGCGTAAAGAAACTGAGAGAAGGGCGAAAAAATGTAGTGGTCGTGGTCGGGGCGGGGAAAGTGCCAAAGGAAGCCTATCACTTGGCAGACATGAATTTGGCAGTTGGAAACCAGCCGCATTCGGAAGTTGCGGCACTGGCAGTTTTTTTGGATAGGTTTTTTTGCGGCAGGCAATTTAGGAAAAAGTTTGAGGGGAAGGTGAAAATCATACCAAGTCCGTGCGGCAAGATTGTAGTTTGTGGAAAAAACAACTGAATGAATATATAAATGAATGGTGGGAAAATGAATGTGAGTTTGGATGGCAAAGCGAAAGCCCTCAAAAAGCAAGGCCCTTAAAAAATCAAAAAAGGGAAAGAAAGTTGTTTTGAAGGCTAAGCCCAAGCCCGCAGTGGTTGTTTGGGGAAAGGTCCGCAGGCCGGATATAAGGGTGAAAAAAAAGACCTACTCAAAGGCGGTTCGGGCGGCTGTTCTTTCCTCAGCCATCGCCAGGCAGAAGCTGATTGAGATGGGGGGAGAAAACACTATTGATGTAATCAGGGAGTTTGACAAGGACATGTCAGATGAGGAGCTTGCCCGAAGAACAGGTATAAAGGCTTCGGATGTGCGAGTTGTGCTAAACAGGCTGCACACAGAAGGCATCTTTTCCTACACGCGCGTGCGGGACAAGGACAGTGGGTGGTATTCGTACATATGGAAGATGAATGAGGATAAGTTAAGAGAGGTTGTTTCAGGAGGAGAGGGGGCTGGCGCAGAGCGCACGGAGGAATATGGAGATAAAGAATGTTATGTCTGTCCGGCGTGTGGTGAGAAAAAACTTTTTGATTTTGAAACCGCAAGTGAGATGAAATTTAAGTGTAGTGAGTGTGGCGCGTTTTTGGAATTTTTTGAAAGAAAGCCCCAGAAGCCATAAGGATAGGGAAGCCTTTTATTAATCTCTCTTTATATTTGACGCCAGCGGGATAGGGTAGTTTGGAGTGCCCGCTGGGCTCATAACCCAGAGATCAGTGGTTCAAATCCACTTCCCGCTATGGTCTTGTGTTTAGTTTGTGGTTCTGGTGCGACACCCCCTCACTTCCACTATTTTTTGGTTTGTTTTGTTGTTTTTTTGCTTTTTGTGATTTAAAGTAACCATGGTTACAAGCTTCAACCTTGAAAAAACAAAACCAACAACCAAAACAAAAACAAAATCAAGACAAACCCAAAAGAAACTAATAAAAAACAAATACAAAAATAGCGGAAGTTAGGGGGACCCTGAAAACAAACCTAAGCTTCAGCGGGCCCCATCGCTCCCTTTGAAACAACCACAACATCCTCAACAGACTTCACGCTTTTGTAAAGAATGCTCTTTTCCCTAATTATTCTCTTTACCTCTTCCTTTGAAACAGAACTAAGAGGCTCCATCAACAAACGAATGACTTCTCCTTTCTCCAAATCCAAAAGGACCTCCTGCACCCTGCCGAGGAACTTGCCCCCATCAGTATAAATATCCATCCCATAAATCTTTGAGACTTTCATCACCATAACCATCACCTTTGACCCTCCTTCTCACCTTGAATTTAAAAATATAGAGGCTATTTCTGCCGTTTTATAATATATTCCCCCAACAATCGCAGCATTCGCGCGCCTTCATTCTCCCCCAAAACCTTCAACTTTCCAAGCGCTTTTTGTGCCATCCACCCCGCAATTTCACCAGCCTGCTCCACTGCTCCTGATTCTTTTATGAGGCAAAGAGCCCTCCTTACTTCATCCTGCGTCCTTTCCTTTTTTTCCAATATTCTCCTCAACTCATCCACCTTTCTTCTTTCCAAATTCTCCAAAGCAAAAATAGTAAGAAGCGTTCGCTTACCCTCCTTTATATCCCCTCCAATCTCCTTCCCATATTTGCTTTCGTCCCCAACAACATTCAATATGTCATCAACAATCTGAAAGCTCACTCCAACCCCCAAGCCAAACTCATAAAGCGCCCTTCGCTGCGCCTTCGTCGCCCCACCCAAAAGAGCCCCCACCTCACAAGAAACGGCAATAAGCGCACCTGTTTTGCCGCGGACAACCTCATAATATTCCTCTTGCTTCACATCCCACTTTTTCGTCCTATACCAACCCAATTCAATTGCCTGTCCCTCAAGCACCTTTGTGAAAGCCGAAAGCAAAAGCCGCTGTGCCTCCACCCCCACAGGCCCCTTCAACGCCAGCGCCTCCTTCCAAACCATCATAAAAAGCCCATCACCCGCGTTAAGCGCAAGAGGCACTCCGTATTTCACATGAAGGCACGGCTTGCCCCTCCTCAATGACGAGCAATCCTCTATATCATCATGGATTAGCGTGAAATTATGGAACATTTCAATTGCAGTGGCGGCGGGAACCGCGTCCTTTATCTTCCCACCAACTGCCAAGCAAGAGCAAAGGCAAAGCGCAGGTCGGATGAGCTTGCCTTCTTCAGACAAAAACTCGGACAAAAGCCCATAGACTTCATATGGCTTTCTTCTTTCCTCAAAAAGACGCCGCATCCTGTCCCTTACTGGTCTGGTCAGCTTGCGCAGGGAACGCTCCAAATCCTTCTCCATCCTAAAACCCACCCTCGCCTTTATGCGTTTAACTTTTATATTCTTCCTTTAAAGATGAAAACGCCGCTGGGCCCATAGCTCAGCTTGGTAGAGCAGTGGACTCTTATCAAGCTTTGCCTCCGAACGATTGCGGTTTGAGGGGCATCCACGTGTCGAGGGTTCGAAAGCTTGCGCGCCGCCGGCTTTGCAAGCCGCAGCTCCCTCTGGGCCCGCTTTCTTTCCTTATCCTGCTGCCTGCCCGCTTCTGCTCTCATTTATTTTTGCGTGTATGAACTCCTCAAGCCCCCTATCCTCAACTTCCTTGACGCAGTCATAATAAGTCTCATTTTTTACAAATCCGCAAAAGCCATCCTGGCATCCGCAGGGCAGGTTTTCAAAGCATTTTGCATATGGGCCTGCCTCACCAAACGGCGCGGTCGCATTTTTCGGCACGCATAGGTGGGAGGCAGAAGCAGGCACGAAGCAATCGGCGTCTGTCTTGCAGTTTTTGCTTGCCTCCAGGCGCCTTAGCTGCTCCAGCCTCTCATCCTGCAATTTCTTACCCCGTGCCGCTGCCGCGCTGCACGCCTCCATCAAGCTTTGGTTTTTCAAAAGCCGGCAGGCTTCAAAATTGCCCTTCACGCTCACCACAGATATGTAGCAATCATCAGCGTATTTTGTCAGCTTTCCGCACAAAACCTCATTATAGGTGTCATGCGCCACAATCATAGTGCACTGCTCATAAACATCTGTGTTTTTTATGAACTTGCACACATCCCAGCTGCGCTTTTCCACAGCAAGATTCTTCAAGCACTGCCAGCTTTCATTCCTGCCAAGGCTAAGGCAGCCAGTCACATCCAAATAATTGCGCGCAACTACCTTATACATCTGGACAAACCCTGCCGTTGTCGTTGCTGGCTCAGGCGCAGGGGGGATGCGAGCTTTCGGCTCAATGGAATAGTAAGTCGTTTCTGAAATCCCATAAGGCACCCCATTTACCTCAACAACAACAGCTGCCTTGACTATCATGCCAGTCGCCTTGTCTATCCAATAGGTTACTTCTCTTTCTTGCGGCGTTGCATCCGGCGATATGCCAAGCTCGGAAAGCTGCCGAACCGTCAAGTCACCATATCGCGTCTCATAAACTATCTTCCTTGCATCAAACCCCCCAACCTTCTCCTCCACAATCTCGCCTTTGAAAGCAAGCGCGCCGGCTTGAATATGCTTCTCAAAGGCTTTCTTTTGTGCGGCAAACACCTCTCTGTTCGGAAGCCACGCTTTCAAGCTGGCGGCAATCTTTTTTGCCTCGGCGTTCACGCCCACAACCGCGCAGTAGTAGTCCCCCCTGTTCCGCAAGCAAAGGATATCCTGGCTTTCGTTTTTGCCGAACCAGCCCTCGCTCACGCCGAAGATGGGCCGGCTTTCCATCACATAGCCGTGCGTTCCGTTACTTGAGACAAAATAAAACACCTCTCCCTGCTCATCTTTAAGGCTGTAATTCATGGCGTATGCACCAACCCCGGCTCCCTTATCATAGGCTGAAAGGAGGAGCTTGGCAGCCGGGCTTTCTGCCTGCAGCGCAGCAGTCCCCTTCCCATCCTGCGCCTTTTGCGGGTTAAGATAAACAAAAGCAAGCAAAACAACAACCACTGCGGCAAGCGCAACCCAGGCGCCCAACCCAACTTTCAACCCTTCAGGTTTCTGCTTCTTTGCCATAAAAATCCCCCTAAAGCCGCAACGCCGGCGGTGCGAAGGCTTTTTTTAAGCGCAACCCTTTAATTGCCTACCATTTTGTCAGGCTAATGCGACGCGAGAACCTTTATCACGTCCCCGTCTTCAAGGACGTGGTCAGCCCCAACTCGTATGTGCCTCTTCACGTCAATAGCACCTATGAACTTCTGGGCAAGCTCGCTGTGCACCATAAAGGCAAGCTGCTTTGCTGTGGTGCCCTGGCGCACGAGAAAGGCATCTGGCAAGACCTCTCCTTTATGGTTAGAAAACCTATGTTCGTCCTCAACAGGATAGACCACGATTGCGCGAAGCTTATGGTAGACTATCCAGTCTATTATCTGCTGTACGCCGCTTCCACCGTGTTTTTTGAGAAATGCCGCCATCCTTTCAAGCGCCTCCTGCTGCGGCTGGCTTGGCGCCCCAACGATCTTGAACTCCTTCCCCCCCGGCACGTAGTCAATAATGCCTTTTTCAGCGGCTTTGCGCAAGGCAAGTTCCACAGCCGCGCTGCAGGCAAAAGCCTTCTTTCCCTCCTGCTGCGCTTTCTGCGCGAACGCCGCAAAATTCTTCTCAGCCCCCTCAACATCCATCTTATTGCACGCAACCACAATGGGCATCCTGCGCCTCAGGACCGCTTTGGCAAGCAAGCATAGCCCATCCATGTTTTTTGGCAAGCCATCACTTATTTCAAGCCCGCAGTCGCCAGCCGCCGCGCGCAAAAGCTCCTCGCTTATTTTCAGTCCTGAAAGCGAAGCGGCGGCTTCCCTTAGTCCCCCTGCTCTGCCTGCCCCGCGCTCCATTATGCCGACAAGCCAAAGCGCAATTTCCTCCTCCAAAAAGCGGACTTCCTCCCACAAGTCAGCCCCCTGCGCGGGGTTTCCTTGCAAATCCGTCATGCCGCTTGCGTCAATCACCTGTATGAGAGCGTCAGCCTGCCGCAAATCGTCAAGGAATTTGTTCCCAAGGCCTCTGCCTTCGTGCGCACCTGGCACAAGCCCGGCCACATCTACAATTCCCACGGGCACAAGCCGCACGCCGTTTGCGCACTTGCTGTTTTTGGGGTTGCAGCCCTTCAAGCCAAGCGCGACATGTGGGCAGGGGGAGCGAACATAAGTGACGCCTCTGTTTGCAGTGATGGTGGTGAAGGGATAGTTTGCAATCTGCGCATCCACAAGAGTGGCGGCTGAAAAGAAGGTGCTTTTCCCCTTGTTTGGCGCCCCGACAACCCCAATAAGCATGCTTCTTGTTGCGGGTTGAAGGTATTTAAACAAGCATCGCGCCTTTTTTTGCCATGCTCCTGTCTGCAAAAAAACCAACGTCTCTTTCCGCGCTCATCGGCAACGCAGAAGCCATTTCTCTGGCAAAGCAGTGGGCAGAAAGCTGGCAGAAAGGCAAGCCCCAGCCGCCCCTTCTTGTCTGCGGTCCTGCCGGCACAGGCAAAACCGCCCTTGCCTACGCCATCGCCTCTGAGTTGGGGTGGGAAGTGTTTGAGTTCAACGCCTCTGAGTTAAGAAACGAACAGAGGGTGCGACACGTAGCCGCGGCAGCAGCCTCATCATCCTCTCTTTTTGGCTTGCGCAAGCTCGTCCTCATTGACGATGCGGACTCCCTCTCCAGCCAGGAAGACAAAGGGGGCGCATCCGCTATAGCAAGCCTTCTCAAAGAAAGCCGCCAGCCGATTCTGCTGACTGCCACTGATTATTACGACCGCAAGCTTTCTTCAATCAAAAGCCACTGCCAGCACATTGAGCTGCGCCGCGCAACTCCCCTTTCACTCACCAAGTTTCTCCGCGAAATTGCCAAAGCGGAAAAAATACCCCTAAGCGAAGAGGAAATAGGCAAAATCGCGCAGGCATCTGGGGGTGATGTGCGCGCCGCCCTCAACGACCTTCAAGGCAGAAACGCCTCCGCCCGCCGCGACGTCAGGCAGAACATCTTTGACGTTTTGCGGAGGGTGCTCAAATCGGAAAATTACTCCGAAAGCCGCATGGCAATCTTTGAGTCAGAGGTGGATTTTGACGCCCTCAAACTCTGGGTTGCGCACAACATCCCAATTGAATACGACCGGCCATTTGACATCGCCGAGGCATACTGCGCCCTCTCCCGAGCGGACGTCTTTGATGGAAGGGCAAAAAGAAGCCAATATTTTGGCTACCTCCGCTATGCCAACGACCACCTCTCAGCAGGCGTTGCGCTGGCAAAATCCGCCCCTTACAAAAAATACACGCCGCTCGGCTTCCCAGATTACCTAAGAGAAATGAGCGCAACAAAGGCAAGCCGCGCAAGCCGCAAGTCAGTCCTTGCGAAGATAGGAAGAGCATGCCACTGCTCCCCATCACAATCGCAGACATACCTGCCCCTTCTTAGCGCCCTCGCCAAAAAGCATCCCACCGAGATTTCCTCCTACTTCGGGTTTGACGAGGGGGAGCTTGACTTCATCACAAAATCATCAGTTGAGCAGAAGCCGCCTGCGAAAAGTGCTTCACAAAAACAGCGGAAAAATCGCGCGTGAGGGATGCTATGCTGGTGCGCAAGGGAGGGCTTTTTTTTGAGGCGGATGCTCGCCTCGCAGAAAAGTTTTCGGAAGCAGGCTTTGGCGTTCATGACGCAGGCAAGCTGCTTCTTCACCCCCTTGAAGCAGGCTACTTGCTCAAAACAGGCAAGGCGTCATTCAACGGCGGCTTCAGAAAGTTCCTGCTCTCCCAAAAGAAAAGGGACGGCTCCTTTCCCTTCTGCCTTGAAGCATATTCCCAAATCCGCGGCACAGGCAGGATAATCAGACCCTACCTTCAAAGCAAAAAGCGCTTCCGCGTCTATGCGCCAGGCATTGGAAGAGAGGAGGACAGGCCATCAATATTAGTCTGCCTTCTGCCCGGCAAGGCGCCATCTGCGAAATCCCTGGCAAGAGAAGTGAAAATAGCGCACCGCGCGCGCCTTGACCTGGTAGTCGCATGCGGAAGCAAAAGCAAAATACGCTACTACAAAATTTCCTCATTCAATTTTTAGCAACCGCTCCTATTTTATTACACCCCGCAGTTCTCCTTCCATGCCACACTGCCTGACCTGCGGCGCAATGGTTGATGAGTTTGATTCAGCCTACTACCCGCGCAACATGCTTTGCATACCATGCTGGACAAGAAAGTCGTCAGAGGTCCATATGGTGGGCTGCAGCCGCTGCGGAACCCGCCTTCGCGCGGAAGAAGCAAAGCACAAGGCAGGCAGGCTCCTGTGCAACTACTGCTTCACTGAGCTGGAAAGAATAGAGCGCCTTCCCATATGCCCGCTTTGCAAGAAGCCTCTCCAGCCTTATGAAAAGCAAATCCGCCTTTCAAGTGGGTTGCTTGCCCACTCCGCCTGTGCGCTTTCCAAGAAAGGCGAGGCAAAGGTCTTCTGCTCCTCCTGCGGCCAAGAAACGGAGCATTTCAGGATTTTCGGCGGTTTTCCTCTCTGCGCAAAATGCGAGCGGCAACAAAAGCCTGCAACCCAGGGCAGCCTGCTTGCCTCCTTGCTTGACCGCGTTGGGGCGATGCTTGGCTGACAACACTGCTTTTAAATTCACTTTCCAAATAAGCTTATGGTCGCTCATCATCTTCTCGTCAGCCAGAACTGCTCCTACCTTTTCCCAGCCAACATAGAGCTGAAAAATTTCCCCGATAAGGAAAGCCACGTCTTCATCCGCGACCTTGAAGCCTGCAGGGGCAAAGACGTGCAGGTGCTCCACCGCTGCTACCCGAAGCAGGACAGCTCCCTTCTCCAGCTCATGCTCATAGGCAAGACGGTTTCCCAAGTTGCCTCGCGCGTTGAGGCGATAGTCCCCTATCTTCCATATGCCAGGCAGGACAAGGTATGGACTGTCGGCGAAGCCCTTTCAGCGGAGATAATCTGCCAGCTTCTTTCCGCCGCAGGATTTTCCTCGCTTGCCACCTTTGACTGCCACTTCCTGAAAAAAGAGGGTGAGGCGACTTATGGCGGCTTGCGCATACGCAACTTTTCACTGTCCCAGCGCCTCGTTTCGTATTTCAAGTCAAAAATGCCTGATGCGCTTTTCATCTCCCCAGACCAGGGGGCAGCCTACCTTGTCAACGAGATAGGGGGGCTTGCCATGGTCAAAAAGCGCGGGGAATACCGGCAACACAAAAGGCAGGCGCAGCGCCCAGTCGCCTCAATAGACATAAACTTTGACGTGAAAGGAAAAGACGTAGTAATACTTGACGACATGATTGCCGGCGGAGGCACGATGATAAAGGCAGTCCGCGCCGTTCTTGCCATGGGCGCCAGCTCGGTCTCCTGCGGCTGCACCCACGGTCTTTTCCTTGGCGACGCCTATACAAAGCTGCAGGAAGCAGGGGCGGAGGAAATAGTGGCTTCAAACACAATTGCCTCCGAAGCCTCTAAGATAGACATCCTGCCTCAGCTCAAAGAAGTCATAATCGGAAAATTCTGAACTTGCGCTTATGGGCATGCTCTCCGTCCAGCGCGTGCTTTCAGGCCAGCTTGCATACAGGAATTTCCTCCTTCGCCCGCCAGAGCCTGCGCCCCAGCTTCTTGTTTCCAACCCGGCAAGCTCCATCTATATAGGCAAGACCCTCCTTCTCCACACTCCGTTCTACTGGAACGCTGAAAAGCTCGTCAACCCGCACGTCTGCGTCGTGGGGATAACAGGTTCTGGCAAATCCTACTTGGTAAAAACGTTCATCACCCGTGCAAGGCTGGTGCTCGGCGCATCAGCCCTAATACTTGACTGGGCGGGCGAGTATGCGGACTGGGTGCGGGCGGCAGGCGGCAGGGTAATCTCTTTCGGAAGCGACGGCATAAACCTTCTGGATACCGGCGGCGCAAGCCCGCACGCAAGGTCCCTGCAGGTGATATCCGCGCTTGAAATGCTGACTGACATATCCTCCTTTCCAGCCCAGAGGAGAATCACCGAGCTGGCAATAGAGAAGGCATACGCACGGCGCGGCTTTGCGCTTCACAAGGAAGGGCAGAAAAGAAAGCCGCCCACTCTTGAGGATGTCTGCAAAATCCTCTCGCGCCACCCGAAAGGCGATTCTGACTCGGCAGAGGCGGCGCGCAGGATAAGGTCGCTTCTCCTCTCATCCGGAAAGTCCTTTTCCGCCCAGACAATAAGTATTGATTCCTTGCTTTCAGGGCTCATCTGCGTTGATTTGCACTCTCTTCCGATGGAGTCCCTGCGCTCGCTTGCAGGACTTGCAATACTGCAGTTTGTGAAGGAGAAGATGCGCGCAAGCCGCTATTCCCCCAGCAAGCCCCGCCTTTTCATAGTGGTTGATGAGGCATGGAAAATCGCATCCGATGAGCGCTCAGATGTGGTTTCAATCGTGCGCGAAGGGCGCAAATACGGCTTTTCCCTCATAGTCGCCTCCCAAAACCCGACAGACGTGCATAAAAGCATATTTTCCAACGCCGGCACGGTCTTTGCTTTCAGGCTTACCCTCGCATCAGAGCGGGAATACCTGCGCTCCTCCCTCTCCTATTCAGATTACTTTGAAGCCTGCTCCCATCGCATGGGGGTCGGGCAGGCACTTGTCCATCTGGAATTTTCCATGCCGGTCCAGTGCCCAAAAAACTTCATACTTGAGCGTGTTGACGGCGAGGAGATTCTCCAGCCCTTCGCAATAAGAGGTGGGAACATGGAGCTTTCATTTGAGAAAGGCGAGCTGCTGCGAAGGCTTCTGTCCGCCGGCTTTGATGAAAAGCAGTCGCGCGCCATCCTTTCGGAGTTTGAGCGCAAAAGCTTTTCACTGACAAGCCGCGAATTCGCAAGCCTGCTTTTGCGCCTTGGCATGCCCCGCCCGGCGATTCTCTCCTTCCTGCGTGAGCTTGGCGCAAAAGAAAAGGAGCTTCTACCGGTTTTCTCCTCCATTTCAGACGAGGAAGAGGAGGTTGCCGTTTCACTGAAAGGCCTCAAAGAAAAAAAGCAAAAGGGGGATGGATATGCATCAAAAGACAGGGGAAATCCAAGAATATGAATTCGCAGTTTCATTCAAGCGCTTCCCGCCAGACTTCTCAAAATTCGCCGCCCTCGGATTTGACCGGGTTGCCGCCTCAAAGTCCGAGGTTCTGCTCAACAAGACATACGGCACCGACCTTTCGGGAAAAAGCAAGCTTTTCATTGAGGTTAGGCTTTCCAAAAACAAGGCGCGCCTGCGCTTTTCCTGCCCAGCCGGCGCGCACCCCCAGCTGAGGCGCATGCAAGCCGCAATACTTTTTCTACGCATCCTTTCCCTCATTGAAGGGGCATGGCTGGAAAGGGAGTTTTTCCAGAAGCTTGCTCTTCCCGCACTTGAAACAGCAGAAAAGACGGCGCAAGCCCCCTACGAGCTTCTTGCTAAGAGAGCCAAGGACTTGGAAGAGGAGGCAAGCGCGCTTTCACTGCGCAACAGGAGGCTGATTTCAGCCTCGGAAGAGGCGGAAAGCCAAATTGCGGCTTTGGAAAACCGGATAGCCATTCTTGAAGAGCGCCTTGCGCGGCTCTCCTCAATCTCAGACGAGTCGCTGAGGGAACTTCTGCTTGAATGGATCTGCTCGCACAAGGGAAGCTTCAACATCGCCGCCTTTTCCAAGACCTACAACCTTCCGCCTTCGCGCTGCGAGGAGGGACTTGAGATGCTCCTCATGGAAGGAAGCATAAGGAAGATTGAGGGCAAGCTCTTTCCCTCAAAAAGCAGCCCGCAGCGGCTTTTCTCAACGCACGCAGAAGGCGCAGGGGGTTTTTCAAAAGCGCTGTCTTGCCTTTTTGCCTTCAAAATGCCCTTCAGCCAAAAAGAGAATCAAGACAACGCCAAGGCAGGCAAGCGCTAAGGCGGGGTCGGCTGCCCAGCCTTCAGTTGCGCCAGCCAGCCCAGCTTTTCCAGGCGCCCCCTCTCCCCCTTTCAGCTCAAATGCCTTGTTTGAGCCCAAGGTGCGGATTTCGGAAAAGCTACCGTCTTTTTGCAGCTGCTTATACTGCCTCCAGCGCAACTGCCTTAATGACGGCTCGTACCTGTCAAGAGCAAGGGCATTGCCGACTATCACATAGCGTGCGCCCAAAGCTTCCATCTTGTCTTTGAGCCCTCCTGTGCCTTCCTCCTCGTAGCCAAAGAGGATGGTGCTGCCAAGATATTTCCAATATATCGGCATGTGCGACAAATCCCCATGGGAGAGGAAAAGGACGGTCCGGTTCCCCACCACCCTATAGGCGTTTTCCAAGCCTATATACTCCCTTGCCATCTCAAGCGAGCCCCCTCCCCGCGCGTAATAAGCAGAAGTGCTGATGACAACTGCAAGAAAGACCACTGCCAATACTGGCAGAAAGCCGAAGGCAACCGCCCCTCCAACAGTAGCTCTGTCAATCTTTCTTTTTTCCGCAAAGCGCACTACTGCTTCAACCCCTGCGCGCCACAAAAAGCAAGCTCCAATCCCGCCCACAAAAAGCGCCGGAAGGTAAAAAGAGGGCATGTGCCGAATGCCGTCAATGAAGGGGAAAGCGCTATTGAGCGCAGGGTTCATAGCAACCAAAAAGACGATTAGAGCACATGCTCCCAGCCACCAAACAATCTCCTCGCGCCTGGCGAAAGCCGCATACATGCCTGCAAGAACAAGCAAAGGCAAGATAATGTTGCCTGCCTGCACAAAACTTACCGCTCCATCACCCCACCCTTCTATCCTGCCTCCGCCCAGCGGGGAATATTTCTCAAAAATGCCTGTTTGGAAAAACGGGATGGCGACCCAAAGCACAGAGGCAGCGCACGCAGCGGCAAGCCAAAGCGCGTTTTTTGACTTTATGAAAGCCGCAACCGTCAAAACCCCAAGCATTGCCGCAAGCGCAAGCGCAATCCGCTGGTTTGCCAAAAAGGCAAGGAAGAAGAGGGCGACTGCAGGTAGAAACGCCCCGCGCCTCCCCTCCACTGTCGCTTCATAGGCAAAGAAAAAGAAGAAAAGCGAAAGATAGGTTGCAAGCGTGTGCGCAGTCATTCCATAAATGAATAGATCCTGCCCCCCGCCAGTGGGATAGCCCAGCGGGGGCATATAAAGATAGAGAAGCGAGGCAAACAGGAACGCGCCTGCCTGCTGAAAGCGGAGCTTTCTTGCATAAAGGGCAAAAATGACAACTGGGAGGAAAAAAAGAAAAATCTCGTAAACCTTGTAGGCGTATTCCTGCGACACGCCGGCAAGGCTGAGCAAAGCAGGCGGCAGGAGAGAAACAAAGCTGTAGTAGCTTTGCGGCCAGACGCCCGTGCGGAGGCTTTCCGCAAGCACGCCTATTCTGTAAATGTGGAAAGGCGCATCCACCCCGTAAAAGCTTGAAGGCATGGCTGCGTTTTCCCGAGCCCTCCAACTCCCCCCAACTGAAAACAAAACAGGGTCTTCAATCTCCGCATACCTCAGCTTCCTTTCGCCACCGATGATGCCTTGCAGGCGGAAAGCGCTTTTGGAAGCCCTCTCCTCACCCGCCTCCTCCTGCCCGCTTGCTTCCAGCAAAACCGCAAGTGTTCCTGTGCGGTTTGAAGCAACAAGATAGCGCTTTCCCTCAAGGCAAGGCGCGCACACCTCATATTCGTTTATGAGCAGGCGCTCCACTTTCACCTTTTCCTTGCTTGTGAATGAAACGCTTTCCACCCTCCCGCTTCCAAAAAACGAGGCGCTTGCCTCCGAGCGCTCAGAGAGCGGCACGCTAAGGAGAAACTCATTTCCCTTCGCATAAGCGCGCAGCAGGTAGGAAACGCCGTCGCAACCGTCAAAAGCAAGCGTCTGCTGGGCAGTTGCCTGGAATGAAAAAGTCCTCTCAAGCACGCCAAGCTGAATGGCATAAACAAAACAGAGGCAGAAGACAAAATAGAAAGGAAGGTTCTCCCGGACATGCGCGAAAAAAGAAAGCCCAGCCCTTCCAAAAACGCTCTGCGGCGCCTGCCTGTTTTTTTTGCCTGCGCCCCGTGCAACCCTACCTGTTTTGCGCCTGCGCCCCGACCTCATGTAAGAAGCATAGCGCTTCCTGCCGCGCTTGCTTCCCCTTGCCGTCTTTCTTCTCCTGCCCGTCTTCATGCAGAGCCCTCCCCTCTCATTATCAGCTCAAGCGTATAGAGGTTTATCCCAATCAGTATCATCACCAAGCCGGAAATGCCTGTGAAAACGGTAAGGAAAGCAGAGCCAACGGGAAGAACCCCCCGGCTGTAGAACACCTCCACAACAAACATCCCGATAAGCGCCGATATGCACAGCAGCGCAAATCCGCCTCCTCCGAAAAACAAAAGCGGCTTTCTTCTCATCATCTCCTGCACAAGGAAACCGGCAAGCCCGGCGCCGTGCGAAAGGGGGTTTTGCCTTTCCTCAAAATAGCGGATATGCACCGGCACCTCAACAACCTTCAACCCGGCTTTCTGCGCCGATATGATGGCTCCGCCGCAGGCAGCATAGCCATCGCTTGCGATTCTTATCTTTTCTATGGCTTTCCTTGAAAATGCCCTGAAGCCGCATTCATAATCAAGCCTGCTTCCTCCTGCCTGAGCCGCAGAAAGAGCGTTGATGAGCCGCACCCCAAAAAGCCGGTAGGCAGGCGCGCCGCTTGCCCTGCCCAAAAAGCGGGAGCCAAGAGCAACATCCGCCTCTCCCTTCAGCACAGGCGCAGCCACAAGCCCAATCTCCTGCGGGTTGTGCTGGAAATCCCCATCAAGCGTCACGATTGCATCCACATCAAGCGTCCGTGCCTTTTCAAAGGCAGCTTTCAGCGCTGCCCCGTAGCCCCTCCCCCTTTCGTTTCTTATCACCTCGGCCCCCGCCTTCCTCGCAATCTTGGCAGTGCGGTCTTCCGAGCCGTCATCCACCACAAAAACCCGCCCGTATTTCTTGGCAAGAAGCACCACAGAGCCTATCGCCCTCTCCTCGTTTCTTGCAGGTATGAAAATCGCAATCCTGCCTTTCATTTCCTTCCCTCTCTCCTTTCCTTGCCTCTCCTGTCCGCAGCCGCGCTGCCCTTTTCTTTTTTGCCCCAGTCTTTCTTGGTTTCGCACTGCGTCTCAAGGCACATCTCAAAGTTGCGCC
Source organism: Microcaldota archaeon (assembly GCA_026414185.1). Taxonomy (GTDB): domain Archaea; phylum Micrarchaeota; class Micrarchaeia; order Anstonellales; family Anstonellaceae; genus UBA10161. The sequence continues at coordinate 93,507 of JAOAJL010000001.1, forward strand.
TTCCCTTCCTTACCACCTCAATCCTGGGTGTTTTGCAAAGCTCGCACGTCTTTCCCAGCGGGACTATTTTCGCGTTTTGGGGCAGGGGATAAATCGCGGTGCACGACGGATAAGCCGTGCAGCCCACGAACTGCTTCCCCTGCTTTGTCTGGATTACCCGAAGCTCTCCGCTTCCGCACCTGACGCACTTTCCAAGAATCGGGCTTTCATTCTTTACAAGCCCAGCCATCAGCTCAGAGCCTATCGCCCTCTCCTTGCCTTCAAACTTTGAGAGTATCTGTCTTAGCACCTCCTTGCCGTCTTCAATAGCCCTCCTTTCGTTCTCCCCGTCTTGTATCTTTTCCATCTCCTCCTCAATCTTCCGCGTCAGCTCCTCATCCATTATTTCCGGCGCCACCTTGGAAAGAAGCTCATAAAGTGCCATCCCAAAGGGCGTAACTTTGATGCTTTTGCCGTCAACATAGCCCCTCTTGAAAAGGGTTTCAATTATGGCGGCGCGCGTTGCTTTCGTCCCAAGGCCGCGCTTCTCAAGCTCAGAAACGATGGAAGCGGGGGTGTAGCGCTTAGGGGGTTGCGTTTTCTTCTCCTCAACCTTGAAGCCGAAAAGCGGAACCCGCTCCCCCTCGGAAAATTCAGGCAACAAAGCCTCTTCAAGCTTGGTGTAGGGGGCATAAGCCTCAAACCACCCTGGCTTGACAGTCTTGTTGCCGCTTGCAACATACCCTTCCGTGCCCGACAAAATGCTGATTTTCTGCGCCTCCCGCACCGCTGGTTGCTCAAAGCAGGAAAGAAAGCGCTTTACAATCAGGTCATAAAGCTTTGCCTGCTTTTCAGAAAGGTTTTTCGGCGGCAGCCCGGTGGGGTGTATTGCAGGGTGCGCCGGGTCTTCTTTCTTGCCCTCAAGGGGCGAGAGCCTGTTTTGAGAAAGAAGCCTGGATGCAATTGAGGAATAGGCTGGCTGGCGCCCAAGCTGCTCTATTATCCTTTTCAGCCCAAGCCGGGCGGGAAGCTTCTGCGAGCTTGTTCTCGGATAGGAAATGAGGGAAGCCTCATAAAGAGACTGCGCCAGCTCAAGAGTCCCTGCCGGCTGGAAGTTGAAAAGCCGATAAGCCTCCAGCTGAAGCGAGGTGAGGTCAAAAGGCGGCGGAGGGGGCTGGAGATACTCTTTTCTTTCCACCTTTTGCACAACACCTGGCGTGCCTGAAGATGAAAGGGCAGCGTATGCCTCCTCCTTTTTTTCAAACCTGCCACGCTCGTGGAGAAAACGGACTTTTTTCGCAGTGCAGGAAACTTCCCAATAGGGCTTTGGCACAAAGGAAGCAATCTCCTTTTCGCGCTTTGCCAAAATGGCAAGGGCGGGCCCCTGCACCCTGCCGATGCTCATAATCTGCTTTTTGCCGGCGCTTCTTATGGATGACATCAGCGCGCGGCTGAGATTTATGCCGTAAAACCAGTCAAGGATGTGGCGCGCCTCGCCCGCCAGCGCGTTTTGCAGGTCAAATGCGCCGCGCTTTGCAAAAGCTTCGTCAAGCTCGCCGGGCGTAAGGGCTGAAAACTTCATGCGCGTGGCGTTCCCTCCTCCGCATGCAAAGCGTATGATGTTGTAGCCAATCAAGCTGCCCTCAACATCAAAGTCGCAGGCGCAGACATACTCCTCCGCACCCGGCGCGACGCTTGCGATGGCATCCAAGTATTTCTTTGAAAAGTGGGGCTCCTTCTTGCCTTCCGACCCCTCAACCTCGTAAACAGGCGCCCACTCAACGTCAAAAACCGGATAGCCGCCGCTTCCTGACTTCTGCCGCAGGGTATAAAGGTGCCCTGCCGCAGAAACAACCACAAGCCTCTGCCCGTCCCGCTCAACTTCATAATACGGCACGCCATAGAGGCTTTTTGCGGAGACCTTTTCCTTCCCAAGCGCATGGGCTATTTTCTGCGCCACGCTTGGCTTTTCGCATATCACAAGCTTCATGAGCCAATTTTCCCCCAAACGCCTTTTTAATCCCAAACCCGCGCCGCCGCCAAAAGCCTTATACAACCTTCCTGCAAATCCATAATGGGTGGTGGGATGAAAGGGCAGCTTTCTGCAGAGATGCTCATCTTGCTTGTGATTGTGCTGGGGCTTGCCATAATAGTCGCATCCACAATGATGCAGTCTGCCAGCAAAGCCTCGGAGAAAATAGAGCAAAAGACGCAGGCGGTGATTGAGAAGGCGGAAGGCGGGGCGAAGGGAAGCGCAGGCTCCCCCTGCTACTCAAACGAAGACTGCTCTTCCGGAAGCTGCGATGCCTATCTTAGGACGTGCAACTGAGCAGCCAGCCAAAGCAGGTGTCCTGCATGATTCCTGCAAGCCCAGCCGTGCCCCCTTCTAAAAACCGCGCGAATTCAAAAGCCCAGCTTTCAATGGAGGCGATGCTTGTCCTGCTTGTCTTCATCGTTTCCGTGGGCATCGCTTATTTCGCAGTTGCCAGCCTCGGCAAGGGGGCGGAGAAAAGCATAAGCGCCTCTCTTTCAAAGGCAAGCTTTGACGAGCTCTCCTCAAAGATAGCGGAGGCGTGCTCGCTTGGCAACGGCAACGTCCGGCAGATGCAGGCAAAAGGCGCCCCCATGCAGCTGCGCTCGGACGGCAGGAGGCTCTTTGCCTCAGCCGAGCAGTTCTCCGCAAGCCGGGAGTTTGACTGCGAAATATGGGTAAGGCAGGAAGAGCCGGCGCGCTTCTTTACAATAGCCAACCAAGACGGGACAATTGAGATTTCATGACCGCAAGCCGCTTCTTTTTTTTGGCGCAAGCACCGTATCCAAAAAGCGCCTGCAGTCCCGCTTTCTTTCACCATCAAGCAGGACAAACCCAATCCCAGCGGCTTTTGCGGCAAGGAAATCCTCCTTGTTGTCCCCCACAAAAATGACATTCTCCTTTTTCTCCCCCAGCCTCTCCACTGCAAGAAGCAGCATCTTTGGATTGGGCTTGGGGGGCGCGTCAAGCAAAGTCAGGACAGCGGCAAAGTGCTTTTCAATGCCGAGCCTTCGGAGGACCATCCGTGCGCTAGCCTTGCGATTTGTGGCGGCGGCAAGGCGGTATCTTTTCGCAAGGGCGGGCACTGCGGCGGCAAGCGCAGTCGGCTTGACAAGGTGCAGGTTCTCCGCAGTCAGCTCCGAGAGGCGCAAAAGCATCCTTTCAAGCAAACGCCTGTTTTTGGAAAGTTGCGGCGCCAGGGCAAGAAGGACGCTTTCTGCGGAGTGCGCACTTGACATGCTTCTTATCGCCTTGCCAGAAACACGAAAGCCAAACTCGCGCATAAGCTCCTTTGTGTTGTGCACCACTGCCCTGCGCGAGTCTGCAAGCACACCGTCAATGTCAAAAATAATCGCCCTTATTCCCATCGCACCAGCCTTTTTTCCTCAGCCTTGCTGTCCCTGCAAAGAAGGACCACGCGCGAGGGCAGGTGCTCCTCACAGCGCCTGTAGCCGCTTGCCTCGGAAAGCTTCTCCGCGATAGCACCTATCTCATCCATCTCAAGCATGCTTTGCGGGGAAAGCCCTCTTTGGGGCTGCCTTGCCCCTCCCATAAAAACGAACCCCTTCACCTCCACATAGTGCGGCTGCGCCTTTCTTATCTGGCGCGCATAGCCATCCAAATCAAAATCATTCACCCCTCGCACAAGGGTCATGCGAAGAACCGTCCTCGTCCTTTTCCCAAGCAAGGGCAAAAGCTCAAGCGTGCGGAGGTAATTCCCCCACAGGTTTTGGCTCATCGGTCTGATTGCGCGGGCATAGACTTCTGTGTTTGGGGCAACCATGGACACGTAAAGCTGGGTGGGCAGGGTGCGCATTGCCGAAAGCCTCTGCGGGAAAGTGCCGTTTGTCACAAGAAAGGTCGTCATCTTCCTCCTGTGGAACTCCAAAATCATCTGCTCAAGGAAAGGGTAGGCGGCAGGCTCGCCTGCAAGCGATATTGCAGCATGAGCAGGCTCCATCGCCTCCTCATAGCGCTCCTTGCCCACTTGCCTGTTGCCCCCATAGCCGGAAACAATGTCTTTCTGAGCCCTCACAAGCCCATCAACTATGCTGGCGGCGTCGTCCCACTCAAACTCCCGCCCGCACAAGCCATAGCGGTCTTTTTCCGGGATGAACCTCCAGCAAAAAACGCAGGCGTGGTTGCAGAATTGGACTGCAGGAGTGCACTGGAGGCAGCGGTGCGAGGCTATCCCGTAGAATTTTGCCTTGTAGCATTCTCCCCTTCCCTTTAGCGAAAGCGCCGCCCAATGGCATAGCTTTGCGGCAGAGTGGTTTCCGACAATATGGTAGTGCTGCCTGAGAAGAAGGCGGACAAGCTCGTCCGGCATAAAGCGGGTGGAGAGCCTGACTTTCGCATAATACCTTTCCTTTCCCCTGCCCCTTGCCATGCTTTTTGCTGTTGAGCAGTGCAATTAAAAAGAAAAGCCCCAACAAAAAATGGAGGGGAAAAGCGGCGGGAAAAGGCGAATGCCGCCCTATGCCGAAGTCCTTTGCCGCAGCCTTTCTTCTCCAAGGCGATACTGTGGCAGTGAAGCTTGAGCTTGACGTTCGCAAAAAGTCCATAACCGTTTCAGAGCCAGAATCAATCTCATCGTTGGTGAATGGGCACTACGGATACATGAAGAAAGGGATAATCCACCTTTTCCCGGAGGAAGCCCTCTATCTTGTGGACATAAGAAATGCGCAATGCACTGATGCGGCACTCAACACCTACCGCTTCAACGCGATTGCCGCCCTCTTTCCGCACAAAAAGCAGATGGCGCGCTACTTCACCTACAAAGACTGGCGCGACAGGGGGCTGATTGCAAGGCAGGTCTCGGAGATATGCGAGAAATACGAGCGGAATGCTGTAAAGCGCTACCCGCCAGGGCGGCTTTTGCTGGACCGTTTCGCTTTCCAAGGAAGGTTCTACCCCGACGACTTGTGGAGCGTGATTGACGACGAGGAGACAGGCAGGCAACTTTATTCCCAGCACTGGTTCGGGCAGTTTGGCTCATACAAGGCAGAGCAGCGGGGCAAGCTCTCAAAGCTTGACGCATACGAAACCCTCTTTCTTATGCGCCACGGCGGGCTGCGCCTTGAGAATGCGCAGGAAAAGGATGTCATCGCCGCCGCAAAGCGCCAGCACAAGGATTTTCTCCACCTATATTCAGTCTATGAGGACTGGCGCCTGCGCGGCTACATCCTAAAGACAGGCTTCAAGTTCGGAACCCACTTTCGCCTCTACTTCCCAGGCGCCTCCCCAATGCGCGAGGGCGGGGAGTGGGTGCACTCAAAGCACGTAATACACTGCTTCCCGCGCCAAAGCAAGCTCCTCATCTCCGAATGGGCGCGCGCAATCCGCGTTGCGCACTCCGTAAAGAAGACATTCCTCCTTGCGATTCCCGGCGAAAAGAGGCAAAAGCGCGCAAGGCAAAGGCAGCAAGGCGAGCTTTCCACCAACCTGGACTTCCTCCTTTACCACCGTTCAGGCGGCAACATAGAAAACCCCAAAACCGGCAAGCCAAAATACCTGATGTTTTCGCTATCAGAGGAGGAATACATAGGCGGGCAGGAGCTTGCCGACGCAATTTAGCAGGGCAAGAAAATCGGGCTTGAGCTTCTCCTCGCGATTTGCGACCGGGAAACCTCCGTCACCTACTACGCAGTCAAAAGGATAGAGCTTCCTGGAAGCCCAGAAGAATACTACGAGATTGAGTGGGTGCAGCCGTAGCTTGGCGGAAAAGGATGCGAATTGCGAAGCGGGTGCAACAGAATGGGCGCAGCCGTAAGCGCGAAAGCTGATGATGCGGATTAATGCGAAACTGCGTCAGTTGTCCATTTCTGGCGGCTGCCTTGAGCTTGGCAGCCGGCATTCACGCAACCATCTTGGTCTTATTTGGAAGGGAAGAAGAAGGAAGGCCAAGCGCTTTCTTCACCCACTTGTACAGCGACTTGAAATCGATCTGGCGCACCTCTGTCACATGAAAATCATCTTTCTCATGCTTCCAAACCTGCCCATTCTCCAAGTTGACAAACACTTCGAATTCTTTTCCATAATTATTCTTGGCAGGCAAAACCAGAAAGGTGCCTTGCAAGCGGTCAATCGTCATCGGAGCGTTGGTGTCACTCAGACCCCCGCCATTCAGGTTGACAATTGCAATTCCCTTTCCCTTAGTGTCTACATCACCATGTCCATAGTCCGAAAAAACCCAGCAAACGAGATTGAATGCGGGGTTCTCCACCTCCTTATTCGTATTCAAAGGGTCCTTCATCTTTTCAGTCAAGGTGTGGCGCAAACCGTTTTCACGTTCGAACGTTATCGTTTTTTTTCCTAAATTAACTCGAGACACCGGAATTCTGCGCTGCTCCAAATCTGTTTTAACCTCTTCGCGGTTTTCGTTCCTTACGTTCTCCAGCATGCCTTTGCGCTGGTTCTTTGACCATAACGTCACGCCAAGAACACCCATGTAAATCTGAATGATCTGCGGGTTCCCGTCTTTGTCAACATAATTGACGAGTAAACGGTCCCCACCCAGCATCGTAAAGCCGCTATCGTCGAGTTGGAGAGTAATCGTAATTCCATCCAGGGCTTTATCCACAATCCACTCCAAAAGATTGCGGCCGGTGTTTTCAATCTCTCTGTTTTCAATAGTTTCGCTCTTGGGATAGTCATAGGACTTCGTCTTCTCCACCCCATTCTCCAAATACGCAATAACAACCTTTCCATTCTCAAACTTTATGCTTGAAACAGAGTAATTCTCGGGCATTCAAATCACCTCATTTTCTTTTCAGCAAACCTGCGCGGGCGGCGGGCAGACCGGGTTCTGCCCCGGGCAGTTGCTGCACGGGTGCTCCGCTTTCCAGGCGCGCACCGCCAAGGCAGCAACCACAAGCCACTTCTGGCAAAAGCCCTCATCCCCTTTTTCCAAGCGCCTTTTTCAGCTTCTCAATCAGGTAGTCATTTCCCATGTAAAGCGGGGTGCGGGCATCCACATCAAGGGCTTTGGCGTCAAGAAGCGAGCGGCTGCCATCCCAGCTTTTCCCGCCTGCCTGCTCCAAAATGAATGCCATCGGAGCCGCCTCATAGGTTAGCCGCAGCTTTCCCCTGGGCGCAGAGCGCGTCTGCGGATAGGCAAAAATCCCGCCGCGATGGAGTATCTGCGAAAAGTCCGCAACAAAGGTGCCGGAATACCTGACTTTCAGCTTCTCAACGCGAAATAGGTCCTTGGCAAATTTCAGGAATTTAGGGCTCCAATCAAGCGGGTCGCCCCCTACCCCAAAAACCTCTCCCTTCACCGGAAGCTTGACATTCTCAGCCAGCAGCAGGAACTGCGCATTGCCGCTTCCGTCGTAGTGCTTGACAAACTCATGGCTTCCGTTTCCCGCAGAATACACAAGCGTGTTGAGGGGCCCATAAAGCTTGTAAAGCGCAGCCACAAGCTTCCTTCCCGCCTGCGGCAAGTCGTCGCGATATATGCCCATTATCGTTCCGAATGAGTTGTTCGTGTTTATGTTTGACGAGCCGTCAAGCGGGTCAATGGTAACTATGAAAGGCGCATGCGGGCTTCCAAGCAAAGGCTGGCGCAGCTCCTCGGAGTATATCTTGCGCACAAGGCCTGTCTTAACAAGCTCATCGCAGTAATAGCCGTTTATCCACTCGTCAAGCCTTGCCACAGCCTCTCCATACTTGTTTTTGTCCCCAGCCGCACCGCGCAGGTATTTTGGGAAGTGGTGCTGCGCGTCAAGCGAAACATAGGCAAATGAAACAATGAGCCGGCGCAAATCCTGCGCCACACCGGACACTTTAAGGTGCTGCGAAAGGGTGAGCACTTCCTCCGCCATCAAAACCCCCTATCCAAAGACAATTCCGCTTATTTTCCTTGCCATCTCAAGCGGCTTTTCGTTCTGCCAGACATTCCTGCCGACAGCAAGCCCGCAGGCGCCGCCAGCCATTATGTCCCGCACTTTCTGCAGGAACTCCTCATCCTGCTGCTTGCTTCCGCCCGCCGAAATCACCTTGCATCTTCCAGCAGATGCCACCACCCATTTCATAGCATCAACGCTTCCAGGGTAGTTTATTTTCACAATATCAGCCCCAAGTTCAAGCGCCACGCGAGCAGCATAGGCAACCATCGCAGGGTCCTTCTCATTTGGCACATGCATCCCGCGCGGATAGGACCAAACAATGCAGGGCAAGCCGTAGTCGTGCGCCTCCTCCTCTATTCTGCCAAACTCGCAAAACATCTCCGCCTCTCTGGGCGAGCCAACGTATATGGTATAGCCAATCGCGTCGGCGCCAAGCGCGACCGCCTCCTTGACCGAGCAGACCTGTGGGGAGTAAGCCGCATCCTTTGGCACAATATTCGTCCTGCCGTTGAGCTTCAGCACGAGCGGCACCTTGCCTGAATAGTTCTCCTTATAGTGCCTTGCAATGCCTTTCTGGACCGCAAAGCCGGTAAATCCGCCCTTTGCGGCAATCTCGCAGACGTATTCAGGCGCCACATTTTTCAGGTTGAAATCCACTGGCCCATGCTCCATCCCCTGGTCATAGGCAAGTATGAGCACCTTGCCATCTCGCACTATCTTTCCCAAAGCGCCTTCCCTTCTTCTTCGCATAAAGCCCACCTTGCCATAAGAACGGAGCTTATAAATAAATGGGTTGCTTTCAGGCCGCTTCCCTTCATTCTTCAGCGCGATGCGTCCAGACTAAACCTTTTTAAACCTGAACAGGAAATTTAGCTCGCTAATCAGGCGAAGGTGAGCTTATGGCAAAAATAGTCATCGCAAAGCAGCTTGCAAGCAAGAAAGTCATAACAAACGACGGGGAGGAGCTGGGCAGGCTCATTGACCTTGAAATATCCGAAACATCTGGCAAGATTGAGAATCTCCTTGTGGACCCCAACCCGGACAACCAGACGGCGCGGAGACTGAACAAAGAAGAAGGCAACATCGTCATCCCCTACTCCTCTGTCCTTGCAGCCTCAGATCACATCATAGTTGACAGGAAAACCATCGGCTAATTTTCTTTGTTTCTCTGCCCAAAGGGAGGTGCTTGGTTATGGCAGTTGAATTTGTATTGCTGTGCGCAGGCGCCTTGCTCCTGCTTGCTCTGCTTTACTTTGTCTTCACCTACAACTACCTCATAACGCTGCGGGCAAGGATTGACAACTCCTGGTCGCAGATTGACGTCCAGCTCAAAAGAAGATATGATTTGATACCCAACCTTGTGGAAACAGTGAAAGGCTACGCCAAGCACGAAAAGGAAGTATTCACGGAGGTGACAAAAGCCCGCGCCGCGATGGCAAAGGCGAGCACCGTGGAAGAGAAGGCGGCCGCAAACAACATGCTGTCAAGCGCGCTAAAATCCCTTTTCGCAGTCGCCGAAGGCTATCCGAAGCTGCGCGCCAACGAAAACTTCCTCCAGCTGCAAGAGGAGCTTTCCGGCACAGAAAGCAAAATAGCATATGCCCGCCAGTTCTACAACGACACCGTCCTTTCCTACAACACAGCGATTGCATCCATACCGACCAACATAATCGCAGGCATGTTCGGCTTTGCTCCGCGCGAGTTTTTCAAAGCCGGCGAAAAGGAGCGCAAGGAGTTCAAGGTAAAGTTCTGACCGCCCAGTCCAGCCGAAGTTGCGCAAAGCACAAATCCCGAAAATGGTTTTGAGGGTCTGACATGGCGTCTTTTTTTGACGAGATAGAGAAAAACAAGCTAATGTCCTACCTTCTTCTCGCACTGTTTTTCCTTATCTCTTTTGGCTTTTTTTTCGTCTTCAGCTTCGTCTTCCTTGGAGTCCGCAGCTGGCTTGGCCTTCTGCTTTCGTTCCTGCTTGCCTCGGGCTACATTTCCGCTTCATATATGCTTGCGGACAAGGCGCTGCTCAAAATCGCAGGGGCGCGCCCGGCGAGAAAAGACGAGTTTCCCTATCTTGTGAACGTGGTGGAGGGACTGTCAATCGCCGCAGGCATACCCGCCCCGAAAATTTATGTCATAGATGACGCGGGGCTGAACGCTTTTGCAACCGGCATGTCGCCGCAAAAGGCATCCGTCGCATTCACCACCGGGCTTCTCAAGGCGATGAATCGGCAGGAGCTTGAAGGGGTGGCGGCGCACGAAATTTCGCACATACGCAACTACGACTCCCGCATAGCAACGCTGGTCGTAGTCACAATAGGGCTGGTCTGCCTCCTGTCCGATGTAGGACTTCGCAGCTTATTCCAAAGCAGAGGCAGAAGCCGGGGCGGCGGGCTTCTCCTCCTAATAGGGCTTATCATAGTCATCCTTGCCCCCATAGCAGCCCAGCTTGTCCGCCTTGCTCTCTCGCGCCAGAGAGAGTATCTTTCCGATGCCACAGCAGTCCAGCTTACGCGTTACCCGCCAGGGCTTGCCTCAGCCCTTGAAAAGATAAAGAAAATGGGCTCTGTGGTGGAGAAAGCATCGGATGCCACAGCCTCTCTTTACTTTGCCAATCCGCTTTCAGGCGGGCTCAGCTTCTTTTCCACCCACCCCCCAATTGAAGAAAGAATAAGACGGCTTCGCATGATGTGAAAACGAAAGCCGCTTCAGCTTTTTTTACCAGGCAGGGCTTTTACTCGGGGTATTACCTTCATCAGTTTTGAAGGCGGCACCCTCTCCGTCATGGATGAAACATGCCCCTTGCTTGCAATCAGCTTCCAGTTTTTCAAAAGCTTGAAGCCTATGTAGTAAGAGCCGCCTATTGAGAGCACTGAAGCCGCAGCGGAAAGTGCGGAAAAGGCGTAAGTCACCGGTATCATCAGCGCGGCAACCGCAAGGGATGCGCCGATTATTAGCTCCTTTACGTGGTCCGCGGAGTGCGGCACGTGCCTTTCAATTATCTGCGCAACCTCGTATCTCGCCTCCGCAAGCACCCTTGCCTTCTCAGCCGCATGCTTTTCCGGCTCTTTCCAATACTCCTTTTTTATTCTCTTCAGCTCAAAGTCAGTCTTCTCATAGTGCCTGTTAAGCTCGCCTAAGAGGCGATTTGCCGCTTCCCTGCTTCCGCAGGCGGAAATAATCTCGTTTATGGACTTCTCGTAATTGCCGATGTAGTCAAAATAAGCCTCTCGGAACTCCTTCTCAACAGGCATGCTGTCTTATTATTTCGCAAACAATTTAAGCCCTCTGCCATTTCACACCAGCAGATTCAAGCTCACGAATCAGCTTTGAGCGCACCTCTCCTTTCATGCCTTTCCAGTCTATCATCGCGCCCAGAGGAGCCTCAGTGTTCTTTCCTATCACATCTTTCAGGCGACCTGCATCAAAGCCGTCCTTTTCAAGCGCGTAGCCGGAGATTATGTGCCCGAACGCCTCTTCTCCTTCAACTGCCTTTGGGCTGAACTTCGGCGCATAGTGGCTTCCGCCAAAACCGACATAGGCGGGCCAACTTCTCCTGTTGCGCACCGCCGCCACTATCGCCCTTGCGGCTATCTCACCCGCCTTTTTCATACCCCACTGCTCACGGGTGCTTCCGATTTCAACAAACATGACGGGCTTTTCTATCGTGGGTCCGTGGTGGTCCGCCTCAAGCGAAACCTGCCAGCCGAGACTTTGGCGAGAAAGCATAGCAAGCTCCTGCACGGCAGCCTTCAGCCTTGAAGGCATCGCAATGTTCAGCGTCCTTTCTTTGCCTCCCAAACCAGCAGAGCCCCAATTGCCTGGCGTGTGGGCGGTAAAGCAGGGCTGGCCCGCTTCGCTTTTGTGCGTGCTTGCATAAATGTAATAATCCGCCTTGTGCGCAGGCTCAATCGTCACAATTTCCCCGCTGTATTCTGCCATGTCAAAGTCCGTTCCGCGCCAAAAGCCGCCCTCCTCCTCCATGCTTTCAATGGCAAGAATGGCGCCCTTTATGTTCCGGCTTGCCTCATTTTGCCTGGATATGACCACGAGAGGCCGCATGAAAATAGGGCTGCGGTAGAGGATATAATCCTTTTCAGCGGCGCAATCAGATTTTTAAGCTGGGCATGCAAATTTGCTCTCATGGGCGATGAGCAGCTTATCCTTTTCATAGAGCGCTCCCGCCAGCGCGGAAGGACAGACGAACAGATAATGCGCGCTCTGCTTTCAGTCGGCTGGAAAAAAGAGCGAGTGGAGGCTGCGCTTGCCATGGTTTCCCAAAAGGAAGGCAAAAAACAGGCGCCTGCTGTCCCATCTGTGCAGCAGGAGGCACAAAAACAGCAGCAGGCTCCTAAAGCCGAACCTCAATTGCGAAAGCAAGAAGAAGGCGGGCAGCCGCAAGAAAAGAACGAAACGCAGGAAAGCCAGCAAAGCCTGCAACCGGCGCAGGCTGCGCAAAAAGCCGAAGGCAAGCCGCAGGAAAGCGCAAAAGCGCAGTCTGAGCAGGCAACTGTCCCTTCGCAGATGCAGGCAGAAAGCCAAAGGCAGCCGCCCGCCCAACCCAAGCCGCTTTGGCCCTATGAAAAGGAAGGCGCACAAGGAGACCTTCTTGCTGCCGCCTACCCGAAAGTTTCTGACGAAAAGGAGGTGAAGAACCCTGCCTTTGAAAACCTTGAAAAAGCCTCCAAGCAAAAAGCCCTGCCCAAACTCATCCCCATCGCCCTTGCCACCCTCATCATCCTGCTTGGAGCCGCTTATTTCTTTCTTCCGGCTTCCGCAAGAGGCGCTCCCACAGCAGAAACCCCTTCAATTTCACCTCCTGCCCAGCAGCCTGCTGCCTTGCCGGCTGAGCATGCAAATGCCTCGGAAAAAGCCAAAAATTCCACCCAAAAACAAGGGCAGCCGGTCTTCCCAGCCAAAAACCAAACCGCCCAGCAGCCGCCTGCACAAAAAGAAGAGCGGGAGCAACCGCCCCCAGAAAAGCCCAGCATTCCAGCCCCCCCGCCGCTTCCACCGCCGCCAGAAACCAGCCCTGCGCCTAAAGAGCCGCCGCAAAACAACACGACAGCCGTTCAGGAGCAGGTTCACTTCAACAAGTCACGCTCATTTCAATGGGACAGGGGCTTGACTCCAAGAAAATTCTGCCGCGTCAACAACATGACTTTCTGGCGCGCGCACTACTCCGAGTTTTGGGGAGCGCAGTGCGTAACGGAGAAAAACAGGCGCGGAAACTCAACAGCAGAGGAGTTTGAGTCGCGCTGCACCTACCTTCCCTGCTGCTTCACCGCCCCCTCCTTGGAATACAGCTACTACTACGACAGCTTTGACTGCGGCTATGAATGAAGCCCCTACTCAAGCTTCAGTCCGAAAAGCTTCTTTCCGCCCCTATTGAAAAGCAAAAGCTCGGCTTCCTTTCCATTTGCGGCAGGATGGAACTCCAGCACCTCGCCCACTACGATAGAGTGGTCTCCCGCACTTGTGCAAGAAAGCATTTTGCATTCAATATTCGCTATCGCCTCGGCAATGAGCGGCGCTCCTACCTTTGATGCCTTAAGCTGCGTCAGCTTGCCCTCCTCAAACTTGTCTATGAATTTGCCGGAGGTGGTGCCGCACAGCAAAGCCGCATCCTTAAGCTTCTCACCTGCAATCGCCACGACAAATTCCATGGAATTGCAAAGAAGCTCCAGTGTAAGCGAGCTGTTTGAGAGGGAGAGGGCAAGCATCGGAGGCTTGTTGCAGACAGGCATAATCCACTCCACAGCAGTCACGTTTGTCTTGCCGCCGGCAGAAGCAGTCACAAGGACAACCTGCCGCGGATATAGGTATTCCTGCAGCATGCTTCTGCCTTCCCCATAAATCAATTTAAACCCTTAGTGTCTATCTTCATCTATGAGAAGCGCCGCCGCCATCGTGGCATTTTTGCTGCTTTTTTTCATTTCAGGTTGCGCACAGCGCACCATCCCTTCAGCCTGCGCCAGCAGCGAGCCTTCCAGGCTTGCAAACTGCATATACAACAACGCAGTGACGGAGCAGAACCCCTATTACTGCTATTCTCTTGAAGACAAGCGGCAGCGCGAAATCTGCATGCGAGACGCAGCAGACCCGAACGCAAGAAAAGCCCTCCTCAACTCGCTTGCCTCTGAGCGCGAAGCCATCTTTGTCGCGCAGGAAGGCCAGGCGCACTCAAAGCAAGGGGGCAATTTTGAATCCCCCGAAGAAGCGGCGCCGCAAGCGCAGGCGGCAGAACAGAGCAGTTGCGCAGGTCTCATAGGCACTGCCCGCGACAACTGCTTCAAAACCGTCGCCCTTGAAAGCCAGCAAATAGCCTATTGCGAATCAATAAGCGACGCCACAATACGCAAAAGCTGCATTTCCGAAATAGCAAGGAAGACAAAAGACATACAGTCCTGCAAGACGCTTTCCCAAAAGGAGAACATAAACCTCTGCAACCTCTACGTGAAAGGCGACGAGCAGAAAGGCTGAAAATCCAAAATACGGCGTTCATAAAGAAAGCTCCAAACAAAAATGCAAAGGTGAGGGAATGTTTCTTTTCCAAGAACAAGCACAGCGCGCACAAATTCGAATCCAAGAACAAGCACAGCGCGCACAAATTCGAAAAGTGTTGGATTTAGCCACTTACATAAAGAATCAAATAAAAGATTCATTCAACGTAGAGAACATAAAAATTACGGTCACTGCCCAAAATCGAGATAAAAATGGAGAAGTCATCTCTTACAACCGATGCTACTCCGTTACAGTGGCTTATGATGAAAATAAAGTCAAGAATAAAGGCGTCTTAGTCAACAAAATAAATGCGGCTGTTGAGTCCTACATTCATATGTATTTCAAAAATACAGGAAATATCAAAATGTTGTCTCCCAAAGAAACAATGCCTGAAACGATAGAAAAACAAGACGCGATATATGTATATTCATATCCTTCCTCGGGCACGGCCAAAAATTTCCGAGGGGAAACACAATTCACCCTCCTTTATGCTTTTTACTCCGGCGAAAGAAAATAAGCCTCGCTTCAAAACATCTCATCCGCCAGCTCTTCCCTGTCCGTAGGGCCGAAGAAGTCCCACCAGAAGCATTTTTTCATCTCTTCGCCCGCAAGCTGCTTCACATCGCAGGAAAGCGCCCCGCCAACGATTACGGAAAGCTCCTTTGCCTGCTGTCTTGCGCGGCTCATTGCCTCCTCCTTCGTCAAGCCAGCTGCGGTTGTGGAGAGGTAGAAGACCACCTCAAGGGGCTTTTCGCCAGAGGTAAGCCTCTCAATCTGCCTGCCCCACATCGCAATTTCCCTGTCAAGCCGGGCAATCTCGTCGTTGTTCTTTGAGGAAGAGGAGAGCTTTGCCCTCCTACTTTCAGCCAAACTGCGCCTTGCCCTTATCTCTTCAAGCTCATCCGACAAGTCAAGCGGGCAGACCATCGCAGTCAGCTTGAAAGGAAAGCCTGCCGAGGAAATTGCCTTCTCAAACATGCCTCCCATAAGCGCCTGCTGCCTTTCGCTTTTCTCAGAGGCGGATTCATAGAGCCGAGCAGAAAGAAATGCAGTGGCAAGAAATGCGCCGTTTTTCCTGCCGACAACCAGGTCTTGCGAGGGCGGTATCTCAAAATTTCTTCCCGCTTCAACCACTCCTGCCCGTTTCGTAAGGGCTGGAATGAGCAGATAGCCGTATTTCCACAAGGCAAGCGAAAGCAGGAAGCACAGCGCCCCCGCTGCTGCCGCAGGCGCAGAGCCGAAAAAAACTGCCGCCGCAAGACAGAAAAATCCGCCGGCAAGAGCAAGAACGGTGTAAAGCCTGTTTTCACCTTCCACAAAAATCCCTGGCAGACAAACGTTAAAATCCTTGCCGGAGTTATGCCTGCGGGTGCTTCTTATGAAAACCTTGAAGGACTTCCAGTTTGAGGGGAAAACCGCGTTTGTGCGGGTGGATTTGAACTGCCCTGTAGATGAAAAGACAAAGAAAGTGGAGCCATCGGAGAGGATTGCGGGGCACGCCAAGACAGTGGCGGCGCTTTCGGATAAGGGGGCAAGGGTGGTGGTGCTTGCGCACCAGGGCAGAAAAGGCGACTATGACTGCATATCCCTCTCGCAGCATGCCCTTCTTCTGGGCGATGCGACAAAAAAGCCCGTGAAGTTTGTGGATGATGTCTGCGGAGAGAAGGCAAAGGCAGCCATCCGTTCCCTCAAGCCAGGCGAAATCTTGCTTCTTGAAAACGTCCGCTTCCTTGATGACGAGACGAAATACAAGACAATTGAAGAAAACGAGAAGGCAACAATAGTCCAGCAGCTCTCCCCGCTTTGCGACGTTTTTGTTCTTGACGCATTCTCCGCGGCGCACCGCGCGCAAGCCTCCATAGTGGGCTTCTACAAAAAGCCGGTGGTGGCGGGCTTGGTCATGCAGGCGGAGCTTGAAGCGCTCGCCAAGCTGAAAAACCCCAAAAAGCCCGTAGCCTTTGTCTTCGGCGGGGCAAAGCCTGAGGATTCAATAGGCATAATGTCCAACTGGCTTTCAGAGGGCAAGATTGACCATGCGCTTACTTGCGGGCTTTTGGGCGAGCTTTTCCTTGTCGCTTCTGGAAGAGAGCTTGGCAAGACAATAGAGCTTCTGAAGGAAAAAAAGGCGCTTGACTATCTGCCGCAGGCAAGGGAGCTTCTCTCAAAGCACAAAAGCCGCATTCTCATTCCCGAGGACGTCGCAATTGACTTCAACGGAAAGCGCAAGGAAATCCCGTGCCATCAGCTTCCATCCAACCACTTGATTTGTGACATAGGCGCGAAGACCGCCAAAAAATACGCAGAGGTCCTTTCCGGCGCAAAGACCGTGTTGATGAACGGGCCTGCCGGCATGTATGAAAATCCGGAGTTTGAGGCAGGCACAAGGTCGCTGCTTAAGGCAATAGAGAAGTCAGGCGCGTTTTCAGTCATGGGCGGCGGGCACACCATATCCGCCATTGAAAAGTTCAGGATAAACAAAAAGAAGTTGGGCTACGTTTCCCTTGCAGGCAAGGCGCTCATAGAATATCTTTCAGGCGCACAGCTGCCAGGCGTAAAGATACTGCAGTAAGCCTGCTTTACTGCTGTACTGAGCCAGTTCTTACCAGCAGAGGCTCAATCTTTATTGCACTTACGACTTCTTTGCCACTATCTCTTGCCTCCGCGCCGTTCTCAGTTGCAACAAGCGAATGGATATCATCTCCCTTCCCATCCATCTGCACCTTCATCATGAACATACCGGGCAGATAGAACACAGCCAGATTGTGGTTTTTCGCATCCACTGAAGGCACTTCCACCGCGCTGAATATAGTTCCTGACTGGTTGATGGCAAAGACATATTTGGGGTCGCGCGGATTTTTGGGATTGGCATCATAAGGTGCGCCAAGAAGGTTGTAATAGCGGGCGTAATCGCCGACAATAGGGACCTCCACCACTCCGATTCCGTTTCTGGCTATAACAACGTGCGGGATGAAAGTTTCGCCGCCCCTCTGCACCTTTTCAAGAGGCTTTACTATTTCGCTTGACTCCCAGTTGCCTGGAATATTGCAAAGCTCCGAAAGCTGCGATGGGCTGAATTTCAGATAAATGTCCCGTCCAGCCATCTCGCGCGTGTCCTCTATTATATTGAGCTTGAGGGAAGCCCCGTTTCTCTGGAAGCCATCCCCCTTAACAGAGGACTCTATGCGCATGCCTTCCTTCCCCACGCCGTCATAGGTAGAAGCCGTCAAAACAGGTTTCTGGCCGTCAAGCACTTGGAGCCTTCCATTCTCCCCGAAAGAGAAGTTCCAATCTTTCGTGGAGCTTCCCGCCCCAAATGTCGTAGAAACCAGAAGCGGATTGGTGTGCGGCACGTAATAAAGCCGGTAGGTACCCCCGCCGCTGTGGGTAACCCAATAGCATCCATGTTCGCCAATGCCTGCAATCGCAGGCCGCTGAATCCCGTCTTTTTCGCTGTGGAACCTGTCTTCATAATCCCCCCTGTAGACAACAGGCACTTTCATTGCAGAGTAAATGAATGTTTTTAGCTCTGCATCAGCATAAAGGACAATTACGCCGTCCCTCCCAGTTATAAGGGAGACTATCCCAAGCCCGTCAATTTTCGCTTTTGTGGTCTTTATGTGAAGCTCCTGCACAGTTGAAATTGTCCGGTAGGTCCGGTCAAAACCAATGATTCCCAGGTCCTTGTAAATATCCTGCAAAGTTATAATCGCCGCCTTTCTACCATATTCCATCTTTACCATATTGGATTCTTTCACTACGCCGACTTTCAGGCTGTCTTCCGTTTTGTTCTGCCTGGGCAAATCTTCTTTCATGGGCAGAATGCGCTCAATCACCGCTCGTTTTTGGAGAGCGCATGTGTTCAAATCCTTACCCTGCTTTGGCTGGGCGGACAGAAGAACCGTTCCAGCCCAAAGAGCAACAGCCGCGTTCTTAACCTTTCCCATCTCAACCACCCAACTTTATTTTATAGTTTCAAGCGTCTCAAGCCCCTCAGTTCTCTTTCTTTCCTCCTCAAGCTTCCGCTCCAAGTCAGCTATCTTCTTAAGGCGCGCCTCTGCAGTCTTTTCAAGCTCGTCAAGAGTCTCCAAATCCACTTCTTCCTCAAGCCCAAGCTCGCGTGTTTTTTTGCGCACAAAAGCAACAGAATCCTTTATTCTTGTTGCTTCCTCCTTGCTTGCGTACTTGAGATCCTCAGGCTCTATTTCGGAGAGTTTTTGGTAGGCGGCAACGACGCTGTTTTTTTCTTTCTGAAGCTTATCCTTGGCTTCCTTCTCAAGCAAAAGCTGCCTTTCCTTTTCAGCCTTCTGCTTTTGCAGGCGCTCCTCCTGCGCCCTTTTTTCCGCCTCAAGCCTTTGTCTTTCCTCCTCTGCTTTCTTCTTTTCCGCCTCCTCCCTTACCTTCTTTTCCGCCTCACGCTCGCCTTGCTCAGCCTCCTTCTTCTTGACAACGGGGGGAATGCTTTGCAGAGTGTCCTTTTGGGGCGGCACCTCGCCGCTTCTTTTAACAGAGTCGGAAATGCCGCTTTTTTTCTGCGAATCCTCAATATTCTCCTTTGCCCTGCCAAGCAGCGAGTCTATAATCCGCAAGCGCTGTTCAAAAGTCGTGTCTTTGAGCGCAGCCCTGCCAAATTCTCGGGAAAATGCAAAATGCCTCTCAGCCTGTAATTCCGCGCCGCTGCCTGGCGCCTTTAGCCCAAAATAGGCAACGGTGCCTGCAAGAATCAACCCTGCGATTTTCTTTTTCACCTGCCCACCCTTCATTTTTACTTCCTAAAAGGTATATAAAACTATTGGTTATAAGTGGAAAAACAAAGTAGCAGTTTGTCACTTATTACAATTTGCCAATCCGATGTCTGCCAAAAAAAAACAACTCGTAAAACTCTTGCCGTAGCTGCAAACAGTCAAAAGCTCATCTTTATAAACAAAAGATAGCACAATAAACAGAGGCGGTGGTTCGGTGTTCCTCTTTCAGGTAAAACTTACTGATTTTTCAGATAAGCTGCTTCCCCAATTTGAGCAACTTTTCAAAGACATGTTCAAGGGCGGCAAGAAGCCCACAGCAGATGAAATTCGCGAATTTTTCAAGAGGGTGGGCGAGCTTTACAAGCAGATGATCAAAGAAGATGAGGAATCCCGCAAGTCCAGTGGCGCGCACCACAAGGATTTCTACGCAGTTTCAGCTTTTTGCTACAATGCCTATTCTTGGCTGAAAGACAACGCACCACACATGGATTTTCTAAGCGAATCCGATCGGTCGGAAATCGCCTATCAATCAGGAAAGATGATGGAAGACATCAAGCCGACGGCACCTCAAAAAATCAAGGAGCTTGGCTTTGATTCCGCGGCATTTGAAGAAAAAAGCAAAAAATTCCAGTTTTTCCATGAGGAGGGATATTCCCTCGCACCAAAAACGGAGCAAGTAGTGCCTGTCACCGGATATTCATACAAAGACTTGGAGGAGCAATTCCTTCAAATCCATATGAACCTAAAACACTATGATCAGGCCACCTTGCGCTCATTTTACGAACGCGTCTTGGGGCTTTATTCTTCCATCAACAGACAGTCCCTCTCGGATGTGGAAAATGCAAAGCAGATTGCATTCTGCATAAATGCGCTTGAGTGGCTGGCGGAGGCATTTGGAACTGCCGGCTTGAAAGGACTGGCGGCAGAAGCGACAAACAAATCCAACGAGCTTAAAAATCTCTCATCCAGCGTGCTTGAAAAGGAAAAAAGGCACTACGCCCACTACTTTGCCGCCGTCTCACATCTTGTCGTGCAGCTGCAGAGCGGCAAGCAGGCGTTTCTATTCAACCAAAGAGGGGTGGAGCTTCTTGTCAAAATGCTTGACGATGCTTCCGAGAAAAACAGGACTACGGTTGCAATAGCCTTTCCATCGACGGAGCTTGCCGATATATTCCGAACCCAAGTGCTCCCCCACCTTCCCTTCGCGAAGATAAGTGATGTAAAAGTGAAAAACGGCGACGAATACACCAGCTTCAACCTGGCCGGCAAGACAGTCGTGTCTTTCAGTTGCGACTACGACCCTGCGAACCAGCCAAAGCCGTATGTGCAAGTGCCAGCTGAAAAGGAAGAAATCTCACAGGAGGAAGAAATAGACATAAAAAAGACCAAAAAAGAGCAAACCGAACGGCTCCCCCCCGGCATAACGGAAGAAGAAAAAAAGAACCTCTTGCAAAACGTTCAGCAAACGCCTGTTCTGGAAAGCAGCCGCAGAGGAGAGTCTAACATAGAGGAAGTTGCAGGTCTTTACTATGCCCTTCGTTACCAAGGGCGAAACCCAGAAAGCAAGGAAGTGGTGCGTTCAACAGTCATCAAGGTCCTGGAGCTTCTTGCCGCCCACTACGGCTATCAGGCAGGCAAGGACTACCAGCACATAGAAGACTTCGTCAAGACTGAGGATGGCAAAAATTTCCTGCGGAACGTCCGGGACAAGATAACAAGAATAATCGGCTCTGCGAGCGTGGAAGTCTTCTATACCGGAAACAACTACAAAGCATATCGCAACGCCCTTGTGAGCAATTGGAACGACGCAGCTGGGCAGCGCGCAGAGATGGCGCTTGACGCCTTTAACGAACTTCTGATTTCAGCCGGGCTTGAGGCGGTCCACGCAGAAACAACCATGCGGCTGCACGTCTACCAGGACATAGACGAGAATCTCAAAAACAGGCTTCTCAACGACAGCTACGTTCCAGAGGACATGAAAAACTGGCTGAGAAACACCTACAAATACGGCGACGGGCAGAAAAACCTCACGGACCTCATGAACTACCTGAAAGAGCACGACAAGAGCGGAACTACATACCAAAAGCTCCTTTCCTGCTGCAGCGTTTCAACCGATGAGAACGGCAATGAGGTCTACACCCTCACCAATCCCGCACAGATGAACGTCTACTTTTCCAGAATGCCAAGTGACACTACGCTGCGCGGCAAGGGCAACAAAAATGGGCTGAGAAACGAATCCGACCCCGACAATATGCTTGTGAATGCGATCGAAGAGGGCTTCACTACACAGGGCTCATCACGCTCAGTCGCCTTCAACGTTTCTTTCAGCGGCGAGCTTGGGATAAGACAGGAGAATATCACAAGCAAAACATACAAGCCAGGAGAAACAATCTCCGTGAAAATAGAAGCGCCATACAAGATTGAAGGGGAGAACGTTGATTTCATGCGCGGAATGAACGAGAATGGCGTTTCTGATTACGGGAAGGTAGTCGTTGAAATATATGATGAGACAGGCAAGAAGCTTGACTGCCCGGTTAAGATTGTCAAGAAGCAGGACGGCTATTATGCCGAATTTACTCCGCGGCAGGAAGACTTGAAGGTAGAAACAAGCGAAAAAAAGCTTGAGCCGAAGAAGACAAAGAGCAAAGACGGAGAAACCCAAGTGACGAAAGAGACAGAATACACCAAGAAAACCCACGGCAATTTCTCAATAGTTGCATATGCCATATCTGAAGACGGCAAGCTTAACTCCGGCATGACGGGTCAGACGCTAAAGGTTGAGCACACCGAAAAAATTTCCAAGAAGGAATATGAAAAAATCAAAGAAGAGAAAAAGCGTTCCGTAGAGGAGCCATACCCAGTCACATACCCGATAAATACGAAGTTCCAGTTTTTCACCACCGGCTTTGATTTCAGCTCAAACACTTCCATCCTCTACGGCCAAAAATATCTTAGTGAATTCAGAAATGCAATTATTGAAGCAAATAATCTTTTTCAAAAAGGGAAGATTGATGAGGGGCTGCAGATACTCAAAAGCCGCCTCTACAACGAGGCAAATCCAAACGACCCTAACACCCTTTTCGGCAAGCTGAAAGCCCTTATCGAAAACCCCCCCACGCCAGGAGAGCAAAAATTGGCTCAAAACTGGCTGCTCGCATTTGGAAAAGACATGAACAAGATGGAAGAGTTTTTCAAGAATCTTGTGGCAGGCAACTTTGCTTCAGCCTACCGGCTCATGGCGGACGGAACAGAATTGAAAAGGAATACGAACCTCGTGACAACCGAGCTTTCGCTGACTGGCTTTGATGCCATCCTCGGTTTTCTCCAGTATTCTGTAAACACTTATCAGGCAAAGCTGAACATCAACATCTCAAAGGAAAAGATACTTGGCATGCGAGGCATGATAAATCTTTACGTCACCTACGAGCACTCAACAGGAACATTCACCTTCAGAGACTTCCCACTTTCCGAACATGAAAGACAAGCAGGCAACATAACGGTGATGGCAGTGGTGTTTCCAGCGGAGCAGCTTGCGGCATTCGTAACAGGAGGCATCTCCGCAGGGCGCTACAAGACGGTTTCGCTTGGGAAAACCGATATTGCCTGGATGCATGGATTCAACACCAGTATAGGCATCCAATATGATTTCCTATCAGGCTTGCTCAAAGGGCTGCGGACGAAAATCGAAACTCTATACGAGCACTACTTTATCAAGAACGAGAAAGGAGAGTGGGTAGACACCTGGGCCCTCACCCCTTCTATGCGAATCACCGCCCAGGACTATCTTGGCGGGTGGTTCAAGCCCTATTGGGAAGGAAGCTTCAAAGTGACTGAGAAGAACTGGAAGGAGCGCTTTTATGTCGGAACAGGAGAGATCGGAGCAATGCTGCGCCCATTCTACAATACTGACCTTGCGGTCTTGAAACACATCAACATAGATCTGGCAGGTAGCATCACAACAGTAAGGAACCAGCCTCCGCACTATGGCCTTAGAGCGTCCTTGATTATCCCGATCCTTTCAGGCGAGGATGAAATAAATGCCCGGCAATCTTATATGACGAAGACGAAGGGCTAAGAGGGAGTTGGATGAATCGGAAGATTGCGGCACTGGCTACTTTGTGCATTCTATTCGGGCTTCTCTTTTCAGCGCCAGTCCCATTTACATTCCGGCTTGGAACTAGCCCAAATTTGAATTACACATATATAAAAAGTGAGATGGAAGCAACCCCCGCAATCTCAGCTCCTCAAGTAATATGCGCAGGAACGCCCATCCAGCTGACATTGAATGTAAATTCCGGCTGGAGGTATTCCACGTTTGAGGGTGGAACTGCAAGCGGCGCAATTAACCAAGGCGAGCTTATCTCAAATTACAATCAGGCAAGCGGGGTTTATCCTATAAAATGGTCAACAAAAACAGTGCAGTCCGGACTTCGCTCTTATCAGCAATATTTCGAGTGGCATCCGACCAACACTTGGGAAGGAATGCTTAATTCTTGGGGATTAGGTGATTATCCGCAAAGCACGGAGAAGGAAGTGGGCATAAGATACCAGCTGCCAAACAACCAGCCCGGCTATTTTAATGGAAAATACCGGGCGTATGTTGGAATGATTTGCGCAGGCACGGCATCCATTGTTGTTGATGGAAACAGCATCAGCTCGGAGGAGTACTTGGGCAGCTCAATAACAAAAACACACACATTCAGTGCAGGTCAGCACAGCCTCGGGGCGACTCTGTATATAGACGACTGCGCAGTTCCGATCCGCAACATACTAAGCAACCCTGAAAGGATATTTAACGTATGGACGACGATAGACTACAACTTCCACCCAACTTTTACAGCAACAAACCAAAACATCTTCGTATTAGAAAATTTCCTGTGCGGGGAGTTGCCGATTTCAAACCAGTGGGTAAGCAACCCCAACCCGGCTCCAAGCGCGCAGGTTTCCTTCCGCTTTGACCTGTCCAATCCTTTTGCCCGAGACATAAGAATAAACTCAATATCTCTCTCACCGCAGTCTTCGCCAGGCTTCACCAACTTCAATGCAGGACCGGCAAACACAGTAATCCCACCTGGGCAGTCAAGGCAATTTACGGGAAGTGTCAATGTTCCGCCATCCCCCGGAAGCAAGACGATGTACGTGGATGTTTCATTTGACCCGGTAAATACGCAGTGCGCGCAGACTGGCTGTGCAAGCAACGCGCGCTTTGTCTTTACCATAAACATTCCCGCCCCCTCCCAAAAGCCAGACTACATCCCCCTCATCTCCACCACAACTGCCTACGTAGGAGAGCAATTCACCGCGACGATAATAACCCGCAACCAGGGCAACCGCGACTGCGAGAACCAGACGCAGACGAACTACGAGTTCAACGGAGCAAACCAGGGCTTCTTCAGCGTCCGACCCCTTGCTGCAGGCGGAGACCAGCAGGCAGACAGCCGCAATTTCACCTGCCCGTCAATACAAGGAAGCTACCCCCTGGCAGCAACGGCTGACGCCACCTTCAAATGCGATGAGAGCAACGAGAGCAACAACTACCTGCAAGTGCAGGTCAACTGCATTCCGCGCCCCCTTCTCCCACCGGTTTCATGCACGCTCTCACCCAATCCAGGGGGAACATTCGTCCTTGGAGCAAGCGGCACATTCACCGCGGCTTGCCGTGACATAAACAACGCCCCCACTTACTGCCCGCAGCTTTCATGGACAAGCACAAGAGGCACTATGAGCCCGCAGACCACGCAAAACGGCACCAGCAACCCGCAAAGCGTATTCACAGCCGCAAGCGTGGGGGCAGGCGAAGTGCGCGCCACTGCCGCCAACTTCTTCTGCGCCTCTCCAATAAGCGTTATTTCCTCATTTGCAAACCTCACTTTAGCTTGCAGCCTCGTAGGGCACAGCCCGTATTTCTTCCCAGGGGAATCCGCGCAGGTCCGCGCAGACTGCCTTGGAAGCGGAGAGACATGCCCGGCTCTTTCATGGTCAACAACCATAATCCAGGCAAGCATGAACCCGCAGACCACTCTTCCTGGACCGTCGCCCCGCTTTTCGCTTTTCTCAATTGCGCCCTCCGCGCCAACCCCGCAGGCAGGAACAATCAGGGTGCAGTGCGCAAACCCGGAAGAATGCAGCGCGACGTGCGATGTGAATGTGAATCTCTATCCGGTTCCAAACAGGCTTGTCTGCTCGCTTGAAAACCGCACGCAGGTTCCGCCAAACCTCTTTTCCGCAAACGACTGGAGCTGGGTGCGCGGCAGGTGTTACTCCTTTGACTCCGAAACCGCCTGCCCAAACCTGACGTGGTTCACAAGAGACCAGCCAATCCCCAACAGCTACTTTGAGCCAAACCCGACGCCCCAGCAGGTCGGGCCTCTGACTAACTTCTCCACCCGCGATGTGCCCCCGCCATTCCCAAGATACGGATTTATTGACGCAAGAAGCGCAAACCCGGCAATCCCTGCCATCGCCTGTGAGGCAGCAATCAACATCAGCGTCGTCCCAGTGATTGGGCCAAACTACCAAATCGTCCTTCTCAAACCCTCAAAAGTCCTTGCTTTGCAAGGGGAGAGGGTGAAAATAAGCATCTGGACCAGGAACGTGGGCAACCTGCGGGCGCAAGGGCAGTCGCTCACGCTGACAAGGGTATTGCCTGAGGATTGCCTGCCCGACAGGTATGTCGTCCCTCCGCTCATGCCTGGGGAAACCGACACCCACAGCCGCTATGACTACGAATGCCCATGCACAACTGTCGGTCTGCACCGGATAGTCGCAGAGGCAAACGCAGACAGAGCCATATCTGAGACAGACTATTCCGACAACAACAGAACCGCGGTTTTCTACTGCGGAAGCAACTACACCCTCATCTGCCCTGACTACGTTTAGCCTGCTTGGGCTTTTTTCCATGCCTGTGCTTTGCTTTACCACAAATATTATTAAAATTCCCAGAGAAAAGCCACCAATATGGCTAATCTTTTCAACCTGCCATTTATGAGGAAAGGCGACGGCTCTTCCCAGTCCGGACAGCCAGGAGGCTCAGGCCAGGCTTCGCCCGAGCCACCAGAACCTGAAGTTTCCGAGCAGGAGCTGCGCCTGCGGCTTTACAAGCTCATAATTGAGCGCTACCGTGACATGATTGAGGACTGCGAGCGGAAGACGGTGACGGATTTGAAGGGACTGATAGCTCCCAACAGCGAGCCGATTGCCAAGATAAGGGATTCCATAATCTCGGATTTCCACCCCTATATCTTTGAGCAGCATTTCCCAGAGGCGTCAAAGATGGCTTTTTCCTATGTCTCTTCCTTCCGCACAATCTCCCCGCCTGTTTCTTTCTGGCTGACATTCTCAGACATGCAGGAGCTTATGGCTGGAGATGAGATAGACAAGTCAATCCTTCTGTGCTCGCTTCTCCGCTCCCTTGGCTGCGAAAACGCCAAGGTGCTCGTGACGGATTCAAAAAAAGCCTACGTGCTCTTTGAGCACCAGGGCAGAAGCTTTGTGGCAAATCACTCCCAAAAGGAGCTTTCCTCATATGAAAGCAGCCAGCAGGCGCTCTCCTCCCTCTCAGGCAAAGCCCTTTATGCGTTTAACGATAAGGAATATGAAGACTTCCAAGAATCTTGAAATCCACTCCGCGCGGTGATTCCATGGATTCCTCTGAAAAGCACGTTGACAGCAAGGTGAAGCTGGTGTGGTTTGCCCCCACAGCAATCGCCATCGTGTTCATCTGGCTTGCCGCTTCCCTTTTTTATGCGGTCCTGATGCCCGATGGCTCCATAGCAGGGCTTTCAGACCTCGCCTTCGCCGTGCTTTTTCTTCTTGCCATTCTGCTTCTTGCCGGGCTTCCCGTCTATCTGTGGCTTGAGCTTACCTACCGCAACCTCACCTACCAGCTCACCGAGAGGGAGATAGTCATCCGCGAGGGGGTTCTTGCCAGAAAAACGACGGTAATTCCCTACGACAAGATACAGGATATTTCCTCTACCCGCAGCCTTTTTGAGAGGCTCGTGGGGCTTGCAACGCTTGAAATAGAGACTGCCGGCAGCTCGCGCACAGCCTCAGAAACCCTGCTGCCCGGAATCGCAAACAAAGACGAGTTCATAAGCGAGGTGATGCGCAGGGTGGAAAGCACAAAGCCAAAAGAAGGAGCGTCCCAAAAAGAGCACCAGCCAAGTCCGTCCGAGGCACTCCTCTCCGAGATTCTGAAAGAATTAAAAACAATTTCGCTCAAACTGGACAGCTTGTCCAAGGAATCCCAAAAAAGACCAGCCCTAAAGCCTGAAAGGACAGGCGCCTCAATATTTGAGGAATATGGGCAGTTCAAAAAGAGGTAGATAGATGGTCAGCTTTTCAAAATACGAGCTTGCAAGGCTAATTGGCGCTCGCGCCCTGCAGCTGTCCTATGGCGCGCCCCCACTTGTTGAGGTGAAGCCAGGCTCAACTGCGATAGATGTTGCCAAGGCTGAGCTTGAAATGGGCGTGATACCTCTTGTCGTTCTTCGGCAGGCTTAGCGCTCAGACTGCCTTTCCGGCTCAGTGGGGTTGGAAAAGCAAAAGTCAAGCAGCCTGCTTTGCTTTTCTGCCGCAAGCGTCGCCCATTTCTTCCTTATGTATTTTTCAAGCAGAGGGTATTGCCTTCTTTTCGCTATTATCTGCTGGGTGAATGGGTCGGACGTGTAGCCTGAGTTGAAATCCACCCCAACCTCCTTTTTTATCCTCTCAATTTCCCTGTCGCGGGTGACTTTCGCGATGATGGAAGCGGCGCCTACAATCACATACTTGTCGTCAGCCTTGTTGGTACACACCAGTTTCAGCTTCGTCTTGAGATACCTCTCAATCCTCTTCGCGAATTTTTGCGGGACATTATCAGGCGAATCCACATAGACAGTGGCATTCTTTATGCCGAGGGTGTCAAGGGCATGCGCTATCTTCATCGCCTCAATCTCGTTTAAGTTGTGCTTTTCCATCAGCAGATTGATTTCCTCCGCAGTTATCTTTACAGTCGTGTATCTTGTCAGCCTTCCGACCTTGCCATAAAGCCGTTCTCTCTGGCGCGGCGTGAGGCGCTTTGAATCCTTCACGCCCAGCTCTTTGAGGCGGTATTCTTCCAGCGGGTTTATGGCAGCTGCACAGATGACCATCGGGCCTATTATGCAGCCGCGCCCAGCCTCATCAACGCCCACAATCATGCCAACCACGCCTAAAGCATTTCGTTTCAAAGGTTAATAAGCGCTATCCCATCAGGCAACCTCAATCTCCTTTACCGTCAGACTGCCCTCTTCACCCCCGTCATTTATCTCCACGCTTGCGTTTGGGAACGCCGCGTGCATAGCCTTTGCGATTTCAACCTTGGAAATCCTGCCGACTCCGACTGCGAGCCGGATGACAAGAACACGCTGCCCGCCTGCCGCTTCCCTTATTATCTCAATCGCCTGCCGTATCATGCTTGGCGGCTCGGGCTCATCCGTCGTGGTGGTTTCCTCCATGCTAAAAGTAGGCAAGCAAGCTTTAAAACTCGTTCAACCTTCTTTGCGCAAGCACCCTGC
The DNA here is from genome assembly GCA_026414185.1 of Microcaldota archaeon. Classification (GTDB taxonomy): domain Archaea; phylum Micrarchaeota; class Micrarchaeia; order Anstonellales; family Anstonellaceae; genus UBA10161. The sequence goes on from JAOAJL010000001.1 coordinate 122,146, forward strand.
TTCTTTTGAGGTATTCTGCCAAAGGCACTGCAAGCCTGCCTGCGAGGTAGGCAAGGGCTTCCGGAAGGGTGTCAAAGACCACAGGGCTTTTCATAAAGGCGTGCCGGACGTTTTCCCGGACCTCCCAAACGCCAACGGGCACCGAATAGCCGCTGCCAATTTCACGAAAGACTATGCAGCGCGCCTGCCTTTTCATGCGCGCAAGAGCCTCGGCGACAGCAAGCCTTGCGGCGTAATAGCCGCCGCCCTGGCTTTCGGCAAAGTCAGCCCTGCCGAAAAAGCCCTCATATTCCTCTGAAATGGCAGCCTCGCCCTGCCAGCCGCCAAGCCCGGCTGAAGAGGAAGGAAATCCTGCCTGCCTTTTCTCATACAGCATCTCAATCCGCCTGCTCAAGGCGCACTCAAACTGCTCATACTCAAAGTTACCCGGCAGAAGAAGAATCTCAAAGCGGTTGTCAAGGTATGTGTTGGAATACACAAGGACCTTTTCAATCTGCCTTTGTAGTCGGACGGTTTCCAAGTGCCGTTTCGCAACAACATCGTCCGCCGCCGTGATCGCCCATTTTGTCGGAACCATCTTCCTTGACTTTTTTTCCCCCAGTATGCCGCAGGCAAGAAGCTTGGAAAGATAATGGACATCAAAGCCGGCCTCCGCAAGCTCGCCAAGCGCCTCAGCGGCTTTAAGCCCCTCTTCGCAAACCGCATCAACCTTCCTTGGAACAGATGGGTTCTCTGCAAGCTCAAAGCGCACGATGGGGGCGCTTGCCCCGACTGGATGGACTACGCCGTCAAACTCAAAAGAGAACCTCGGCGGCTTAGAAAATCCAGCCTCAACATCAACGGGCTTTATGCTCATCACAGCATCCTGCGCCTCAGAAAGCAGCCTGCTTTGCACCCTGACATTGTCCTTCCTCTTGCCCCTCACCAACCCAGACCTCTGCCTTATGATTTCCTCAAGCCCCATGCCGTACATCCGGCGCGGGTCGTCCTCCACAGGCTCGGCGGAAACAAGCGGTCCCCAAAAAACATCCGGGTAGAAGGCATGGCCAACAAAGACATTGGGCGGCGTGGGTCCAAACATTTCCTGCATAAGCTTGCCATTAAGCTGACGCCTTATTTCAAGCGCGGCGTTGTGGGGGCAAAAGACCCTTCCCTGCCGCCTGCAGCTTTCGCAAAGGGAAGCCATCAGCATGGCTTTGGCGCCTTTCTTTATAAAAAGTTGCAAGCCAAGCTTCCAGTATGGCACTCAAAAAAGGAGGCGGCGCGCAATTGGCGCAAGCCGGGCTTCTGCTGGTGGGGCTTGGCATAGGGGACGAGAAGGGCATTTCGCTTGAAGCCCTTAGGGAGCTTAGGAAATGCAGCAGGGTTTTTGCGGAAGCATACACCAGCCTGCTTCCCGAGGGCACGCTTCCGCGGCTGGAGAGATTGATTGGGAAAAAAATCGCGCTCCTGTCGCGCCAGGAGGTTGAGGGGGAGCAAGCCCTTCTGGAACATGCGGCATCTGAAAGAACAGCCCTAATCGTGCCAGGCGACCCCCTTGTCGCTACAACCCACATCTCCCTTCTCATTTCAGCAATGAAAAAAGGCATACCTGCCCGCATCCTCCACGCATCCTCAATAATATCAGCGGCAATAAGCGAGTCTGGCCTGCAGGCATACAAATTCGGAAAAACTGCGACGCTTGCTTACTGGAGGGATAATTACAAGCCTATGGCAGCATATGAGGCGGCTGCCGAGAATCACAAGCGGGGACTGCACACCCTGCTTCTTCTTGACATAGACGAAAAGCTCGGTCCCATGAAGCCGTCCGTCGCCGCAGGAATCCTCCTGAAGATGGAGAAGAAGGCAAAAAAAGGGATTTTTATGCCGACCACTAAGCTGGTGTGTCTATTTTCAGTTGGGAGAAGTCGCTTCCGACGGCTCTACCTTTCCCTCTCCGAGCTGCTGGCAGGGGTTCCGCACGAGAAGGATTCTTTGCCAGCGACGTTGGTTTTGCCTGGGAAGATGCACTTTCTTGAGTCGGAATTTCTGGAGCTTCTATGATGCACTTGGTTCCGCCCACACCTACCCAGTCTTTCGCGTCAAAGCCCGGCGCAATCTCCGCCCTTATTGCCTCGTCGTAAAGGCGGCTTATCTTGGGCAGTGCCGAGATTATTTTCTTCGGGGGGCAGGGAACCCCGATTATGGTGCGCCTTGGCGCAAGGGCGCGCTCCACAAGGCTCTGCCTCTCAAAAAGCTCGCTTTCGGGCACGCCGCTTCCTTTTGAAACCGCATAAAATGCCGCCTCCTTGCTTATCGCCGGCATCTCAATCTCGCCAAATCCCTGCGAGGTGCAAAAATAGGTAACGACAAGGCTAAGCGAATAGGGGACCTGGTCTATGAGCCGCTCGCTGTAATCCCTCTTGCCCGCAATCACATACCTTGCAAGAAAACCCTCAAGGGCGCGCCGGCTTTCCATCTCAACAAGGGGTGCGAATGTGCCGGTTCCGCACGCCTTAATCGCATGCCTGCCAAGCGACGCCAGATAAGCGTCTATCTTCCGAATTACCCTCGTTATCGCCGCAAGCTTTGCCTCTGCCTTGAGTTTCCTTTCCTGCGGCCCTTCAAGGAAGTTGAAGAGGGCGTCATAAAACTTGCAGATTATCGCAGGCAGGCTCTGCGCAGCCACCTTTTTCGCATACTCAAACCAATCCTTCTTCCTCATGTTGCTGAGAAGCTCAAGCTCCGACTTTGCCCGAGCCCCATAATAATTCTCAAAATAGGCAAGCATCTTCGCGTAATCATGCGTATCCACAATGCGCGCGTCTGGCCAGGCTGAACCACGAAAAGAAATTTTCGGCAGGTTGGGGTCTTTCGCATCTTCCGCCAAGTCGTGCAGGTAGCCCACTGCGACAAGGCTTGGGGGGAAGCCGGCGCTTGCGATTCCAGATGCCACCTTCGCAGGGTGAGTTTCGGCGCCGTTGCCGCTTTCGCGAAGGGTCCTGCGAATGCCGTAGCTTTCAAGCAGGGTAAGCATGGAGCGGAAAAGAAGCTGTTGTTGGGCAGAGAGGGCGCTTGGCGGCAGGCTTTCTCTTTCAAGAGTCAGTTTCCCACCGGTTAATCTCGCACCAAACCCATATTGCTGGCAGACATACGCCAAGTGCGCGCCAAGCTCGCAGTGGTCAAATTCACGCAGGTATCTCTCGCAGAGAGGCGCAGGCAGTTGCGCCTCTATCTTTCCCCTGCGGTATTCAAGGGGAGAAAGCCAGAATTCCTTCGCTGCCTTCTGCATGGAAGAAATCCGCCCGCTTGCCCCTGCTGACAGGCGCTTTTGCATACAATCAACGCCGCCTCCCACGGCGGCATGAAGGGGCAAAACACACGCATTAGGGGGTTAATAATCCTTCCTACAAAACGCTATCTTGGGCAGGCTCCCCTTGCGGAAAGCACCACAACCCTGCTTTCAAAAGAAGTTTCCTTTTTTATCGCATGCGAAATGCGGCGGGCATCCTTTTTTTCCACAAGGGCAAGCACCGCTCCGCCCTCCCCGCCAGCGCCAGTCAGCTTTGCCCCAAGCGCCCCTGCGGAGAGGGCGCAGCAGACTGCCTCCTCAATCCCCCTTGAGCTTACTTTCCTCTTTTTGAGAAGCTCGTGGTTTTTGTTCATAAGCATCCCAAGAAGCCGCGCATCCCCTGTGCCAAGATACTGGCGCACTCCTTGCCAGATGCCCTCAAATTCATCAACCACGCTTTTCCTCTTTTCCGGCGGGGCGTTTTTTGGAAGGCAGGCTATGCCGAAGCTTTCCGAGAACCGCTCCACCATCTTGGCAGTTTCGCTTTTTTGCCCTCGGAAAGTGTCTATCAAGAGGAGCACGGTCCCACGCGGAAGGGCGAATTTTGCCATTTCGTATGCAAAAGAGGGCGGGCTGAAGCTCTTTCGGAAAAAAACAGCGCCGCCCAGGGAAACCACCGTTGCGTCCATCCCCGACGCCCTGCCGCCGTGCGCAACATTGTCGCCTGCCAAGACAGCGTCAAGAAATTCGCTTTTGCTTCTTTTCTTCCGCGCCAGCCTCAAAAGCCCGGCGGCAAAGGCGGCGCAAAGCGAAGCCGAGGTTCCCGCCCCCTTAGTTTTCCAGGCAGGGCGAAACTCGGCAAGGCAGGGCGGAAAATCGCCATGCGGAAACAGGGCGGATGCGACAGCAGCATAGGGCATGAGTTTCTCGCAGCCATCATAGCCCTCAGGGCTTATTTTTCCCCTGCCAAGCGAAGAGCGGAGCACGATTGCGCCACCATTTGTTTCGGAAAAAAGAACCCGGTTTCTTGGTTCTATCGCCAGCGCCAAGGCGGGCGCGCCATAAACCGCATAATGCTCCCCGAAAAGGATTGCCTTTGAAGGCGCAGAGGCGCACACCCTCATAAGCAGATGATGATGGCGCAGGTATATATTGTTTGATGCCCTTTGCTTGAATATGGACTTTGTGACCGCCGTCATCGCAACATCCTGCCTGGCGCTCGCCGCCCTCGTCTATCTGATGTGGCGCGCCGCGACGCAGGAGGACTGGCAGGGTGTTTCATACCAGGAGAAGAAGAGGTGGCGGATTGAAGAGGAGCGGCGCAAGGAAAGAAGCGGGCAGGGCGCCTGATGCTTCAGCGAGGTGTTTTGGGTGAAAAAAGCAGGGCAAAATCCAGAAGGAAAGCCAAAGCCGCAGGGTCAAGCAGCCAAAAAACCGCTGCTTTCCAGCGCATCGGATTTTCTCAAAAAGGCATACGAGAGCATGCCTCTTGTCCCCTTTCTTGACAGGCAGACCTCCGCCCTGCTTTACCTTTGCATAGCCTTATACCTTTTCTTCATCGCAGCCGTCTTTTTCCTTGCCCCGCAGTTCCAGATAACCACTGATGTCCATGAGCAGCCGCTTCAAAAAAACTCGCAGTTGCGGATAAAGCCCGGCGAAAGCTACACCTACCTTCTTTCTGACGGCAGGGAAAAGAAGCTGACAACCTATCTTGCGCGCTCTTCGCCAAGCTGCAACGGCGTGCTGCTGTATGAGGCGGAAAGCGGGGACCAGCTTTGCCTTCTTGAGAACGGCTTTGAGCAGGGCTCTCCAAGGCAAAGCAACAGCGGCTATGGGAACCACTCCCCCCTCATTTTTTCCCCCTGGATGCTTGCTGTTTCGGAAAATTTCAGCTGGAAGGTGGAATCTGAGGCGAGGGTGGGGGACATAAAAACCATCTTTCCGCTCACCTTCCGCTCGGAGGGAAAAAAAGAGGTGGCTGGCAGGCAGGCTTTTTCAGTAGGGCTATACCTGACAGATGCATCAGCCGAGCCGATGCGCCTTTACATAGACGAGGAAAAACGAGTCCTTCTGCTACTTGGCTCTGGCAATTTCACCGCAAGGCTGGTTTCCGCCCCCTTTGCCCTCAACTGGTCAAAAGGCTAGCCCTTTTTGGAAAATTCGGCGCATGCCTTGAGAAAAGCGACAAAAAGGGGCGCGGGGCGCTCAAGCCTTGACTTGAGCTCAGGATGCGCCTGAGTGCCAACCCCCCAGCCATCAGGCCATTCTACCATTTCAACTATGCTTCCGTCAGGGGAGGTTCCTGAAACCACCAAGCCCGACCGCTCCAGTCTTTCGCGATAATCGTTGTTCACCTCATATCTGTGGCGGTGGCGCTCAGAAATCTCCTCCTTCCCGTATGCTTCATAAGCCCGCGTCCCTCTTTTGAGCCTGCAAGGCCAGGCGCCAAGCCTCTGGTTGCCCCCCTTTTCCCTCACCTCCCTCTGCTCAGGCAGGAAATCAATCACAGGGTAAGGCGTTTTCTCATCCACTTCCGTGGTGTTGGCTTTTTCCATGCCAGCCTTGTTGCGCGCCCATTCAATGACCGCCATCTGCAAGCCGTAGCAGAGCCCCAAAAACGGCATTCCGTTCTCCCGCGCGTATTTTACACAGGCTATCTTCCCCTCAACGCCTCTGCTTCCATACCCCCCAGGCACTATTATGCCGTCGCATCCGGAAAGCAGCTCTCTTACAGAGGCTTTGCCATCCTCAATCTCCGAAGTTTCAACCCACTTTATGTTTGCCCTCGTTGCAGTGGCTGCACCAGCATGCACAAGGGCTTCCTTTATGGAAACATAGGCGTCCTTAACCGCGGTGTATTTGCCCGTGATTGCTACGCTGACTTCTCTCTTGGGGCTCTTTATCCTCTCCACAAGAGCGCGCCATTCCTTCATATCCTCGTCTTTCTCTTCAATCCCAAGCTCGGAAAGAAGAAGCTCGGTCATTTTCTGCCTTTCCAGTATCAGAGGAAGCTCGTAGATGGTCGCAACATCCGGGTCATCAAAGACGTTGGAGGGCGGGACGTTGCAGAACATTGATATTTTTTCCCTCGCCTCGCGCGAAAGCGGTTCGTCCTGCCTGCAGATGATTATTTTCGGGAGAATGCCCATGGACTGGATGAGCTTGTTTGCGTGTTGCGTCGGTTTTGTCTTCGGCTCGCCCTCCGACATAGAGGGGACCCAGGTGAGCTGGACAAAAAGCACCCTCTCCTCTGCCGCAAGCTGCCGCATAGCCTCCAGAAAATAGCCATTCTCCAAATCGCCCACAGTGCCGCCGACCTCAACAATCACGACGTCCGCATCCTGCTCCTGCCCGGTTCTCCTCACCCAGCCTTTAATCTCATCGGTCAGGTGCGGAACAATCTGAACGTCGCGCCCCAGAAAGCCGCCTCGCCTTTCCTTCTCAATTATGTTGCGGAAAAGCTTCCCGCCGGTTATGCTGTTTGCGGAGGAAAGGTCCGCATTCAAAAAGCGCTCGTAGGTTCCAAAATCCATGTCGCACTCCGTCCCGTCATCCAGAACAAAAACCTCGCCGTGCCTGAAAGGGTTCATCGTGCCGCAATCCACATTGAGGTAGCCGTCAAACTTTATCGGGGAAACCTTCAGCCCGCGGCTTTGCAGAAGCTTACCTATGGAAGCAGTAACTATTCCCTTGCCCAACCCGGACATCAGGGAACCTAATACGACGATATATTTCCTCTGCTTAAGCCGCATACGGAATTCCACTTCTGCGATAACATATATATAGATGATATTTTCCGAGAAAGACGCGAAAGAAAGGCGCAACCTTTTTTGCAAACCCCAAACCGACCTAATGGTTATTATTCTCTTGCTTTTCTAACGCCATCCGGACACAAAACAAAACGGCTGGTTTTGCGCACAGCCAACCTGCCTGGCAGAGGGGAAGATAGGAATGGAGTTTTCAAGGATGGGGCTTGACCCGGCAATTCTGCGGGCGCTTGACGAGATGGGGTTTGTGAAGCCCACCCCAATCCAGGAGCAGAGCCTGCCGCTTCTTTTGCAGGGGGAAGACCTGATTGGGCAGGCTCAGACCGGAACAGGCAAAACTGCCGCCTTTGCGATATGCATTCTGGAGAGGCTTTTTGCAGCAGACAGGGGCAAATTCGTTGAGCCAAACCGCCCGCACGCAATCGTGCTTTGCCCAACACGCGAGCTTGCCGTCCAGGTGGCAGGGGAGATAGAGAGGATAGGAAAATACACAGGCGCGCGCGTGGTTGCAATCTATGGCGGGCAGGAGATTGAAAGGCAGCTTGCGCCGCTCTCAAAAGGAGCGGACATAATAGTGGGCACTCCGGGCAGGGTGCTTGACCACATGGAGCGCGGCACGCTGTATCTTGACAAAGTGGAGGTGGCTGTGCTTGACGAGGCAGACAAGATGCTTGACATGGGTTTTCGCGAAGACATAGAGAGAATACTCCAGAAAACGCCTCCAAGCAGGCAGACTCTCCTTTTTTCCGCGACACTTCCGCCGGAAATTGTTGAGCTTGGGAAAAAATACATGAACCTGCCGCAGGAGATAAGGGCAAGCGGGGATGAGATTGCCGCAGGGAACATCAGGCAGTTTTATGTGGAAACAAGCAAGTTTGACAAGCTCAATGCCCTCCTGACCCTCCTTGTCCAAAAAAAACCGCGCCTTGCCCTAATTTTCTGCAGGACAAAAAGGGGCGCCGACAGGCTCAACCAGATACTTCTTGACAGGGGCTTCAAATCGCTGGCGCTTCACGGCGACATGAGCCAGAATAGGCGCGACAGGTCCATGGAGGCTTTCCGCAAGTCGCACATAAACATCCTCGTTGCGACAGACCTTGCAAGCCGCGGGCTTGATGTGACCAACATCTCACACGTCATAAACTACGACATGACCGAAGACCCCTACACATACACGCACAGGATTGGCAGGACAGGCAGGATGGGCAAGGACGGAGAGGCAATCTCGCTTGTTTACTTTGACCAGGCGCACCTGATAACCATGATAGAAAAAGTGACGGGCAGAAAGATTGAGCCGCTGAAAGTTGAAATAAGCCCGCAGCAGCTTCCAAAGAGGGTGCGCTTTGAAAAAGACAAAAGCCGCCGCCACGCCCATGGCGGAAAGGCAGGCGGGCAGAGGCGGGCGGCAAGAGCTTCCCACGCCAGCAGGGGCGGAAGTCACCACTCTCAGCCGCGGGAATACCGCTCTTCACGGGGCCACCAGTATTTCGGCAGAAGGTAGCAGCCCAGCATGCTTTTTATTTGTGCGCCGCGCTTTGCTTTCGGAGGTGGGTTCAATGGGCTTTGTGGACGAATTTATGGCCTTTCTGAACAAGCACAAAGTTGTCGGGCTGGCGGTGGCGTTCATAATGGGCGCCGCAGCAACAAAGCTTGTTTCCGCAATAGTGAATGATCTTATCATGCCAGTCATAAGCGTGCTCATCCCGGGCGGGGACTGGCGCGCCGCGACCTTGGATGTCGGACCAGTGAAGTTTCTCATCGGGGACTTCGCCGGGGCGCTGATAGACTTCCTGATAGTCGCGCTCGTCATCTTCCTCCTTGTCAAGTACGCAGTGAAAGATGAAACAAAGTGAAGCTGGGAAGATGAGAAGAAACTCCGCCGTTTTTCTTGCATGCCTCATCGCGCTGTCATGCACCCTGTTTTCCGAGGAGCCCCCGCCGTTTCCTTCCAGCGAAGGCGTGATTTTCGGGACAGCGGTCCTCTCCTCAGGGGCACCTGCTTCAAAAATGCCGATAATAGTGCTTGCCCGCACAGGCACAACGGAGTCGGTGCACAGGCTCATCACGGACAATTCAGGCAGGTTCGTCCTGTCGCTTGAAAGCGGCAGGCACGAGCTTGATGCGGTGCTTCTTGGGCAGTCAAGCGCCGTTGCATATGCGGCAACGGCGGAGGCGGACAGCCGGAAGGAGACAAACGCAACCTTGGTTTTCTACCCGGCAGGAAGCGCAAGCGGAGTGGTGGCGTTTGAGGGAATGCCCGTGCCTGGCGCAAAGGTGAAGGTCGCCTGCCTCTCCTCAGGATTTGACTATGAAAGGGCAAACGGCGGATCTTCGGCTTTGGCAGGCGAGGCAGGCGAGTTCGCCTTCAAGGTTCTTCCAGAGGGAACCTGTCAGTTTTCGGCATCCACAGATTCCCTTGCGGGCAATGCGGAAGCGCAAATAAGGCGGGAAAAGACAACATCCGTTTACCTGGAAATGCGCAAGAAAGCTGGGCAGGACTTCCTACCCTATCTTGTCGCAGTGCTGGCGGCGGTTGTGCTTGGCGCCATTGTGCTGAAATCAGGCGGAAAAAAAGAGGAACCGCGGAGCAGCGGCTTGCTGCCTGAACGCAAGCCCCGACAGGAGCACGCCGCGCGCTTTTCCGCCTCCCTTCCTGCGCCAGAGGGCAGGTCGCCAGACCCGCTTTCAAACCAGAAAGTCAAAGCAGTGCTTGCCACCCTCTCGGAACGCGAGCAGCAGATAGTGAAGTTTCTCTTCAAGTCAGGCGGCAGGGCTAAGCGCTCGCAGATTCAGCACAAGCTGCTAATCCCAAAGACATCCCTCCTGCGCAACCTGCGTCTGCTGGAGCGCAAGAGGATAGTGAAGCTGACGCCTTTCGGAAGGAACCTCCTTGCTGAAATTGAGGACTGGCTGCAGAAATAGCCAGCCTGCGCTTCTGCGCTTCGGACCGCGAAAAGCTTATATACGGGTTCCGCCTTCGCCCCGCGGATTCTTTTTAAGCAAAGCCTCTGCTTGGCATCGCAGACGAAAGCCCAAAGCGGCTTTCAGCAAAAACAAAAAGGTGATTTCGTATGGATGCGAAAGGAATGTTTGCGGTGATGGCAGCGCTGCTGTTGCTGCTTTCCCCCCTCTTGGTGGCGGGCGAGGCAGAGGCGGAAGACAGCATCAAGGCAACCGCACAGCCAGTAACCGCGGCAGACGGAAGCTCAGCGCAGGCTGCGCCCATCTGCCCGGCAAAATCTCCAATAAAGGTAAGATGCAACGCCTTTGACAACGCCGCGCCTTCACGGCAGTGGGTTGGCGCCGACGGCTGCAAATACGTATGCGACGATGATGCCCCCATCTCGTCCAACTGCCCCTCAAAGTCCCCCATAAAGATAAACTGCAACGCTTTTGATTCGGACGTGCGCGAGTGGGTTGGCGCCGACGGCTGCAAATACGTATGCGATGACAGCCAGACTGTTGTTGCCTGCCCAACAAAATCCACAATAAAAGTCAATTGCGACTCCTCTGACAGGGCGGTGAGGCAGTGGGTTGGCGCCGACGGCTGCAAATACGAATGCGAATACAGGGCAGCGGCAGGTCCGGCAGACTGCGCATCAGAAACCCCAATCTGCGGAAAGGGCTTTTCTATCGGAACCTACGTTGATGCAAACGGCTGCACAGTCCAGTACTGCAAGCAGGATGAGCCCTCAAAAAGAGTGGGGATTTCCCTGCTTGTCCACCCGCCAGATGTAAGGGAAGGGGAGATGGTAAAAGCGGTTGCGACCGTGAAGTTCGCCCCTTCTCCGGTTGCGGCTGCAGATGCGGCAGAAAAGAAATTCAAGGTTGAAATCAAGATGACCGGACCGGGCCAGGAGCTTTCTGCAGGCAGGGCAAAAGCACTGCTTGCCTCAGCTACGGGCGAGGATGCGCTTGGGCTGATAAAAAAATCCCTCCGCTCCATCTTGGAGCAGAAGAAAGAAGGCGCAAAGCAGGATGACAATCCAAAGGCAGCCTCAGCCGCAGTTGCCGACGCCTCCATTGTGGCAAGCAGGAAGTTTGAGCAGGAAATAACAGAATACATCACTCTCAAGGCTGGCGAGGAAAAGAGCGTCGTCGCCTATTTTGCCGCCTCAAGCCCTGGCAGGAGGGTAATCAAGGCGGAGGCTTATGAACTGGCGGGCGCCGCCTGCCCTGCTGAAAGCACCCAGCCGCTTCCTTGCAAGGAGGAATACAAAAAAGTGGCGCAGGCATGGGGCTATGTCCGCGTTGGAGCGCAGACAACTCCTCCCCTTCCTCCAATAGCAAAGAACAACAGCACCTCCTCCGCTGTTGTTGGGAAGCTTGCCCTCTCTTCGGGCTGGAACATGGTCTCGCTTCCCGTGGCGGCAAAAGTGGCGATGAAACAGCTCCAAAAGGAGTGCGGCAGCCTGCCGTTTGCCTGGCGCCTTACTGAAAACGGCTATGTCAAAGAGCCCGTGCTTGTGCCCGGCTACGGCTACTGGGTGCGCTCCGCAGGAAGCTGCGAAGTGGATGTGAGCGCAGAAAGCCAAGTGCGGGAGCTTTCCCCGCTTTTTGCCGGCTGGAATCTTGTCGGGGCGCCCGGCACAGCAGTTCCAATCTCGGACTTCGCCGGAAGCTGCAACATAGTGGCTGGGCCGTGGCACTACCAGAATCCAAGCCCATCTACGTCAGCCTCGCCTTACGTTCTTGCAAGCACGCTTGAGCCAGGCAAGGCGTACTGGATTAAAGTAAGCGGGGCGTGCAGGCTGGGAAGCGCGGAGGAGCAGCCCCCTGCTCCGCCGCAATGAGGGGCAAGGGGGGATGGCAAACTCTCCAACCCCCTTCTTTTTTTGTTTTTTAACCTTCGCAAAGCCGCGCGTGGTTGGCATGAGAAATCCAAAAACAAAACGGAGGGCTCCTTGCGGCTGGCAGGACAAGCAGCCAAGCATTCTAAATTCGGTAGCCGAGCTTTTCATCATCTCCATTTCCGGTTGCGCACCGCAGAAAAAACAGGATGCTCCCAACGGGATTTGAACCCGTGTTACCGGCTTTCCTTCTGCTTGAAATGCCCAATAAGATTGCAGTTGAAAGGCCAGCGTCCTTGACCGGGCTGAACGATGGGAGCCCGAATCTCTTCTTGCGGAAAGGGGTTTTAAATTATCGCTCCAAGTTTTAAATCCGGCGAGATTATGTCGGAATTCCAGCTTGCCTCCTTTCTGACGGCGTTTGCGGCTCTTTTCATAGTCATGGACCCCTTCTCCTCAGTGCCCGTCTTCATCGCCCTGACGCGCAGAATGACTCCTGAAAAAAGAAACGAGGCGGCAATGATAGCAACGCTTGTTGCGGCTGGCGTCTCATTCAGCTTCCTGTTCGCAGGACCTTATGTCTTAAACGTGATGGGCATAAGGATGGAGTCATTTTCAATCGCAGGCGGGGCTCTGATGTTTCTCATCGCAATCTCCTTCGCCTTAGGGATTGACTTTGGCAGGCGCAACAAGGACACGTCTGTGGAGGCAGTGATAATAGGGGTGCCTCTCCTTGCAGGTCCAGGCGTGATGCTCTCCGTGCTTCTCCTTTCAGCCTCATATGGCATTCTCAACGTTCTTGCCGCCTGCGCAGCCGCCTGCGCAACAAGCTATGTGATACTGCTGCTTTCAAACACAATACAGCGGCTCATAGGGAGAAACGGGCTGGAAATACTCTCACGCGTCATGGGCGTGCTTCTGGCGGCATTTGCGATGGAATACATACGCAGGGGCTTTGGGCTTTAAGCGCGGAAAGTCATGTCCCGCACAGCATGCGCAGAAGGTCCCTTATTCCCGGCCCAAATCCAACGACCATAACTGCAATAAGGACAAGTGCTGAATCAGAGGGAGAAAGCCTCTCCTTTGACAGAAAATAGACTATGAGGGAGGCGAGGGCGACTTTGAGCAGGAAGAACAGAAAGAAGCCAAGCGGCGTTGCTGTTCCTATGCCTGCCGAAAGCACGTGCTGCTCAAAGTACGAGGCACCTGTTTGCTTCCCAAAGAGGTCTATCACCACAAAGGTCGCCGCCCCGTCAAGCGCCTGCCCGGCGATGGCAAGCCTCTGGTGGATGCCGAGGGAGAGACGGGCAAATCGGCTCAGCGCGGCAAATGCAAAAAGAGAGCCTGCCGCCGCGATTGCAAGCGCCAGGAATGCATAGCCAAAATGCTCCATGAATGGCAGGAGAAGCAGAAGGCAGGGCAGCCAAAGCGCCATGCCAGCCCAGGCTGCGAAAGGCGCATTTCTCATGGCAAACGAAAGCCAAAGTGAGCAAAAGAAGAGGATTCCGGTGACCACATATATGCCTGGCGTGACCGTGAGATAACCGTAGTGGAATATGCCTGCCATGTCAATTGCGGCATAGACTGGGTTTTCTGCTGCGAATGCAGAAAACTTGCCGGAGTCGGAAAGGTCGGTGAGTACCCGCGCGGTTGCCCCGAAGAGTATGAAGCTGAAAGCCGCATAAAGAAACTCGCGGGATGAGAAGTCAAAACCCCTGCTTTTCAGGACCTTCCAAACCAGATAAACGCAGGCCATCGCAATTGCCGCATAGACAGCAGTATTTATCAAGTTGTAGCCGCTGCGCTCCGCGATAGGTCTTACGAAATACTCCTGCACAAAGCCCTCCATCCCTTTTGCTTTCAAGAACAAATGTTAAAATCGGTTGCGCAGCTCGGTTCTGCCTTGCCGTCCGCATGGCAAGAGCGTTTGAAACAGCAATATTCCTGCCGCCTTCCGGCTCACTGCCCTCCTTCCGCACTTTCCATACTGCAGAGTGCGCTTCCACAGCCCCTTTACCCGAGTCTCTTGAGGCTGCCGCAAGGCAAGTCCAGTTCAAAAGGCAGATAGCCTCTATTTTTATCCTTTTTCTCCCCATAGCCTACGGGCCCGTAGCTCAGCTGGTTAGAGCGGCATCTTGCCCCTGCTTTCGCAGAGGCTTGACGCAGGTCTTATATGACACGCTCTCGCACATGTGTCTTGGAAAGCTGTAGGTCGCGAGTTCGAATCTCGTCGGGCCCATCTGATTTTATTAACAGCAGCCCATTTTCTTCTCATGCAAAAGCAAAACCTTCGCGAAATTGCCATGGAGCGCATAGGGATTCTTCTTGATCTGGCGGCAGAAGCGTTGCGCAATGGAGAGGAAAAGTATGCGCGCCGCTATGTTTTTTTGGCAAGAAAGCTCTCAACACGCTACAACTGCCGCCTTCCGCCTGCCATTCGCGCGAAATTCTGCAAAGGCTGCGGGCTTCCGCTTCTGCCTGGAAAAAACTGCCGCGTGAGGCTTCGCAAGAGGCAAAGAAAAGCGGAATACCTGTGCCTCTGCGGAAGAAGACGGCTCTTTAAATATTCTTGCGCCAAAACACTAAGCAGGTGATAAAATGCTCGGTTTCCAAGTTCAGTCCTTAGAAACTCCAAACCAAAAGTCCTCTTTTATTAAATCGCTTGAAGATGCCTTTAGAAAGACCTCAGAACCACACCGCCTTATTTTTGGTAGTTCCAATGCCCCTTTTGGTAGTTCCGTCCCGGAAGACAAACATAGTAAACAAAATTTTTCAATTTTTAACTTAAACAAGCTGCCCGACATTATTAGCGAGATTAGCGAGAAAAGAGCAAATGAAATAATAAGGGGCGCTGCCGCTCTGAGGCAGGATCTCGGGGGCCAAATCAACGAAGAACAGTCAATCATCCTTTATCTTCTTCTCGGTTCCATAGACACCAAAAACTTGCCGACGAATATTAAAAAGCAAGATTTTATAAAGGACTTCAAGCTGGAATTAGGCTTTCTCCTCATCTACGTCATAGGCTACACTAAAAACATTAATTATAAGAATGATGCCTCAGAATTCATAAATACTTCGGATGAGGCTAGGCGATATGAAATTTTGAATAAATACCTCTCAACGTCTTCAAAAGATTTAATGCCGATGCTTGCCAACATTGCATATGCCATATACACACTTTCAAAAATAGGCGAGTCGGGCCTTACTGTTCAACTTCCAATTGACCTCTGGCTTAAAAACTTGGAGCAAATAGCAAAGATTATAGAAGATATCAAAAGGCAAAAAGAAAAAGATTTAAAATACGCAAAAATCCTGGATAGCACTCCAACAAAAACTTCATAGGGACGGCTTTTGGCTTTCCGAAACAATTAAATAGGAGTATCGCAACTATCTTCGGAGCCGAAAAAAGGGAGATTAGGGCTTTTGCCGGCTTTCAGAGGTGTTGGGATGGTAACCGTGTATGATGTTGCTCCAAGCAGGCTTGTTGCCAAGGTAGCCGAAAAGCTTGCGTCAATGGGGATATCCGCGCCTGCTTGGGTGGGCAAGGTGAAGTCTGGCGCCCACCGCCAAAGGCTGCCCCAGCAGAAGAATTTCTGGTATCTTCGGCTCGCCTCTCTCCTGAGGAACGCATATATAAGGGGAAGCGTCGGGGTGCGCTCGCTTCGTACGCACTATGGCGGGCGGAAGGTGCGTGGGGTAAAGCCCGAGGAGAAGCGAAAGGCGGGCGGCTCCATAATACGCAAGGGCTTGCAGGCGCTTGAAGCGGCAGGGCTGATGGAGAAGAAGAAAAAAGGCAGGCAGATAACCCCTGCTGGAAGGAAGCTTCTTGATGCGGTTGCCAGAGAGCTTTCCGCACAAGGTTGATTCTGATGGCAAGCGAGGAAGAGGAAGGCGAGGATATTCAAAAGCTCTATCAGGAGCGCATAAGGCAGGCGCAGCTTGAGGCAAAAAAGAAAGAGCTTTTGCGCCGCCTGCTTTCAAGCGAGGCTTATGAGCGGATGATGAATGTGCGGATTTCAAGCCCAGAGGTATATGAAAAAGCTCTTTCTTCGCTTGCTTATTTTGCCCAGCAGCACGGCTTTGGGCAGAAGATATCCGACGAGCAGCTGTATGCGCTTTTACGCAGACTGACGCAGGAGCCGCAAACCAGGATAGAGTTTCGGCGGAAGTGAGGCGGAAGGAGGGGATTTGATGTATCATCCGGGAAAGGTCGTGGCGGTGCTGTCTCCGCGGGAAAAGGGGGTTCTTTCCGCAGATGCTTCCGTGCAGGCAACACTGCGCATGTGGGATGAGAATGTCCTGACCATGCTTGTTGAGAAAAAAATAGCCGACAAGGTAAGGGAAGGCGACATTGTGCTTTGCGACTACCGCCCGCAGGAGGGCATGAGCGTCCCCGTCCCGCGCCACGTCGTCGTGAAGGTTCTGAAAGGCAAGGCGGCGGAGCGCATCTGGCAGGAATACAGGGAAACTTACGAGAAAAGAAAGCGCAGGGAGCATTCCGAAAAGGAAGCCCAGCAGTCCTACATAGGGTGAAAAGATGAGCAGAGTGAAATCCTCAAAAAAGAAGGCGATGCTCGGGAAGTTCATCAAGCAGAACAGGCGCATACCCCTCTTTGTGATAGCAAAGACCAACAGGAGGGTTGTGCAAAACAGGGAGCGGCGCAACTGGAGGAGCCAGAAGCTCAAGATGCGCTCGCAGAAGAGGAACAGGCTCAACTGAGCGCGGGGGTATTCCTATGGCGAACCTTGAACGCATCTATACAATTCCGCTTGGAGATGCATACCTGCGCGCAAGAGGCGTGCGGGCAAAGAGGGCAATAGCGTTCATAAGGGCGTTTGCCGCAAGGCATATGAAAGCCGCCACAGTGCGCATATCGGAAGGCGTCAACTCCCTCGTCTTCCGCGACGGCATGAAAAAGCCGCCTCGCAGGATAAAAGTCAGAATAGTGAAAGGGGAAGACGGGCTTGCGCGGGTCTGGCTCATAGGGGAGGAGGAGCGGCTGAAGCAGGAGGCTGAGAAAAGGAAAAAAGAGCAGGAGGAAAGGCAGAAGCAAAAGGAGAAGGCGGCACAGGAAGCGGCAAAGCCGCCGCAGGAAAGCGCCGCTGAAAAGCCCCCTGAGCAAAAGCCAAAATCGGGGTAGGCAAATGCCGATAAGCAGGGCAAGCAACTTTGGCAACCCGCATATAGGGATTTTTGCCAAAGCATCCGAGGAGCTTGCGGTGCTTGATGCCTCAGCATCGCAAAAACTTTCAGCAGGGCTGCTTGCCCTCGGCGTGCCGATAGAGCGCGCCACCGTGGGCGGCTTTGGGCTTTCCGGAATTTTCCTTGCTATGAACTCAAACGGGGCAGTTCTGCCCAGCTTCTGCCTGCAGGAGGAAATCTCCCTTTTCAAGCGCAGGGGGCTCTCCGTCGCAACGCTTTCAGGCTCCTTTTCCGCCGCGGGCAACAACATCGCCGCAAACGACTTCGGGGCGATAGTAAACCCAGCCCTACCAAGAGAGCAGATAAGGCGCATTTCCGACGCATTGGGGGTTGAGGCGGTGCCTATGAAAGTCGCCGGCTACTCAACCCCTGGCTCGTGCATAGCCGCAACCAACAGGGGCTTTGCGGCGCACAATCGCGCAAGCGCACAAGAGTTAAAAGAGATTGAGCGCATACTGCATGTGGCTGGGCTGAACTGCACGGTGAATATGGGAGTGGCGTTCCCCTCTCTGGGCGTGCTTGCAAACTCCAAAGGCGCGCTGGTCGGCGAGAAGACGACTGGCTTTGAGGCAGGCAGGCTGGCAGAAGCCCTCGCCTTGCAATGATGGTGGTGGTTTTATGGCAAAGTTCATCGTAAGCGGGGTTGCGAAAGGAAGGCAGTTTGAAAAGGAGGTTGAAGCTCCTTCCGAGAAGCTTGCCCGCGAATACGCCTATTCCCTCCTTGGTTCAAACGCAGGGATTAAAAGGTCAGCCATCAAGATAACCTCAGTCAAAAGAGGCTAAACAGGTGGTATTCATGGCAGAGGAAGAAAGCATTGAGAGCCTTTCTTATCAGATTCAGTTTCAGCAGGCAAAGGGGGATGCCATAAAAAAGCAGCTTCAAGACCTCCAGTCTGCTCTGGTGGAGATGGGCGGGGCAATTGAAACTCTCAAAAACATAAAGAAAATCAAGGGCGAATCCCTTCTTCCGATCGGCTCCGGGGTTTTCATTTCCTATGGCAAGCCGAACACGGAGCGGGTGCTTATCAACATAGGCGCAAATGTTCTTTCAAGCAAGACTCCTGAGGAGGCTGTGAAGATGCTTGAGGAGCGCCAGAACAACGTGCGCAATGCGATAAACACTGCCCAAAAGGACTTGAACGAGGTAATCGCCTCTATTGAAGAGCTCTCCAGGCGCGTTGCAGAGCTTCAGCCGCCTTCCGCAGGTGCCACAAATGTTCAGCCTTCTCAAGAGCAAACTGGCTAGCTTCATCTCAGGGCTTGCAGGCAGGCAGGAAAAGAAGGCGCAAGAAAGCCAGGAGCTCAAAACCCCGCCTCCTTCGCCCCAACCCATCCCTGCGCCTGTGAAGGAACAAAAGCAGGAGGCAGCCCAGCCAGCAACAGCACCGCAAGCTTCGGCACAGCCAGCAGAAGCCCAAGTCAGCAGAAAGCCCGAAAGCCCGCAGCCTTCTTCCGCAAAGCCGTCTCCCCAAAAAACAGAAGAGCAAAAAAAGCAAATCTCCCTTTCCCCCAAGCAGCAGCCCGAAGAGCACGTTGACGTTTCTTCCCTCGGAAAAAAAGCATCGTCGGAAAAAAGGGAGCTTGCGCCAAAGATAGGGCTCGGGGCGGCAATCCGCTCGTTCTTCACAAACGAGATAACAATAGGCGAGTCGGATATCTCGGACCTTCTGGAGAACCTTGAGCTTTCGCTCCTGGAGGCAGACGTGGCATATGACGTTTCGCTTGAAGTGGCAAGCCGGCTCCGCTCCTGCCTTGTGGGGATGCGGGTGCCGAAATCACAGCTGGCAAGCAGGACAAAAGAGCAAATCCAGCAGGTTCTGGAATCCGTCATGCAGTCTGAGCGCAGGTTTGACCTGGTCTCAAAAGTTAAGTCTCTTCCCAAGCCCGTGAAGATTCTTTTTGTTGGACCAAATGGCGCAGGCAAGACCACCACGATGGCGAAGGTGGCAAAGCTGCTTTCCGATGCAGGCCTTTCCGTGATGTTTTCCGCGTCAGACACTTTCAGGGCGGCGGCTATAGAACAGGCGGAGGAGCATGCAAAAAGGCTCGGAATAGGGATTGTGAAAGGCAAATACGGCGCAGACCCCGCCTCAGTTGCGTTTGACGCAATAGCGTATGCGCGCTCACGCTCAATAGATGTCGTGCTTATTGACTCTGCTGGCAGGCAGGACACAAATGCAAACCTCCTCGCCGAGCTTAAGAAAATAAGCAGGGTCGCCAAGCCAGACCTGAAAATCTACGTCGGGGAATCAATAGGGGGCAACGCGGTAATAGAGCAGATAAAAGCCTTCAACCAGGCGATAGGGATGGACGGGGCGATACTGACAAAGCTTGACTGCGACGCAAAGGGCGGCACCGCAATCTCAATAGTGCATTCAACCGGCATACCCCTGCTTTATCTTGGCGTCGGGCAGGGCTATTCAGACCTGATTCCATTTGAGCCAAGGAAAATAGCCCAGGAAATAATGACTTGAAGAAAGGAATATTAACACAGGCTGGCTTTAAGCTATGTGGAAGCCCACAGCACTACGACGCAGAAAGAAAAATCCAAAGAGGCGGAGCGCGAGCTTCTGCCATTTCTCTCGCTTGTGACCTTCTTTCCTGCAGGCAACCCTCTGGAGTCCATGTCCTCTTTCCAGCGGCAGTTCTTCTTTGAGTCTTTGAACCGCGCGCTTTATGCGGCAAGCGTGGAGAACAGGCGAAGAATAGAGGCGCTCTCAGGGAAGCTTCTCCCGCCAATCGCGCTTGCGGCTTTTGAAAACAGCCAAAGCAAGCAACGCCAGGAACCGCAAGAAGCCGGCAAAAGCCAGCGGGAGTGGGCGCTTTCACTACCGCTCATTTCAGCCTTTGAGGAAGAGCAGGTGCTAAGGGCGGCGCAGGGGGAGGGCATGCAGAAAATCCCCCAAGAAGACCAAGAAAAATCAAGCGCCAAGCAGTGCAGAAAGCGCCGCGAATTCCTAAACTCAATAGTTTTCGGAAAGGGCTATGAGGAAATAGAAAAAGCCCAAGCCCTCCTTGCAGGAGTGATAAACGACTATGCCCGCGGCGACATGCAGAAGGCGGGCGCAGTGCTCAAAGAATTCCGCAGCAGGCTTGAGGCTGGCAATTACAAGACAGACGAGCTTATGGCAGTGCTTCTTCTGGTGATAGAGGATATGATATGGATGGATGAGGAGGGGCAGGTCGGAGGCGCCGGCGGCTTGGGCGGCGCAAACGTGGCGCCCAGTGGGCTTTTGCACAAGCCGCAAAATTTCGCAAAGCAGGCTGCGCTTGTCAGGCTTGCTTCCGTCCGTGAGATGCTTCGGCACTATTTTGAGAAAAACCCCCGCGACTACGCGGCAGTTCTTGCCGCCGCGCTTGACATCCCGCTGGATGAGGAGCCGGAGCTTGCGCTTATTGAACAGCGCCTTACCTGCGAGATAGCAAAAATAGGGTGCTTTGCTTTTGCCCAAAAGCTTCTTGCCAAGCTGAAAGCCGCATACCGCTGGAGCGGAAGGGAATGCGCGCAGCGCCTTGGCACCCACTTTGACCAGAAAAGAGGGGTTCTTTTGCTTGGAAAAAGGACCTGCCTCAAAGCGCCGCGTTCAGCCCTGCCCCGCTTTAGGCGGGCTGACTCTTAATTCGCCGGCGCAGACCGGCTGCTCAAGCCTGAAAGCCGAAAGCACCTCGGGCGAAATCTCCCCGAAAGCGCCCGCCTTCCTCCCGTCAAGATAAACAGACGCGCACCTGCCTGCGATGAACGCCGCATTCTGCTCTTCTCTGAGCTCTGCTTTCATCCCGCAGTTGCCGGCAAGGGCAAGGACCACCCCTTTGGCTTCTGAAAAGCCCGCCTTGGAATGCATGCTCACAAAGCAGAGGCGCTCCTCAATATGCGGTGCGGCAACAGTGCCTATCTCATAAAGCCGGATGGGGAGAGGTTCATCCTTGCTTTCTGCAAGGATGGAAAGGAGGTTCTGCAGTATGCTGGGCCTGAAAATTGTGAAATCGGTGGTGAGCGGATTTTCTATCTCAACAAGGCTGCCTGCGGCTGTCTTTGCCTTGGCAACCTGCTCCTTGTTTGAAAGAAGCCAGCTTATCGCCTCAGTGTAACCAAGCCCCACCATAAGCTCGTGGAAAGGATGCTCCGGATGGCAGCTTCCTGCGGAAAAGAAATCCGGCAGGGTCGGCTCAAAGTTGTTGAAGCCATAGGCGATAGCTATGTCTTCAATAAGGTCAATCTCGCTTATGACATCCGTTCGATAGCCAGGCACATAGGCGCTCCTGCCCTCAACGCGGTAGCCCATCTTCGCAAGAAGCAGGGAAACCTCCTCTTGCGAGAAGCGCATGCCCAAAACCCGCTCAGCCTCTGCGACAGGAAGTGCCATCTTCCTCTCGCGCAAAAGCTCGTAGGGCTTGCCGTCAAGCTCAACCTCCTGTATCTTGCCGCCCCTGTCGGCAAGCATTGCACAGATGATGTTCACCGCCTGCCTAACAGCAACCTCCGAAGTCCCCGTGCAATCCACAAATACGTTGCGCGTTGCCGGCGTGAGGCGGGTCAGTTCGCCGTTTATTATCGGCGGAAAGGAAAGGACTTTTCCCCTGCTGTCAAGAATCATCGGGCATTTCTCGCCTACAAGATGCGCATACTCAATCCCTTTCTTGTGCTTCTGCAGTATCTCATCAGGCGTCATCTCCTCGCTTTCGTCAAGCGGGACGAAGCGGACATCCTGTCTTCCGCAGGCAAGGTAGCGGAAAGGCGGAACCACTCTGTCAAGGTCGTGAATGCCGATTGCAACCTTCCTTCTTTTTCTGCCGAGGGTTTCGTGGAGCTTTTCCTGAACCTGCATGATTGAGCGCAGGAGAGAGTCGCTTATTGAAAGCTCCCGCACCACCGCGCAGCCAAAAGCTGGGCGGAGACCAAGCACGGACTTGTCCACAGATGCGCTTATGGATGCCTTTCCGACCTCATATGTTTGCGGAGCGCCAAGCTGGAAGCATCTTAGCGCCCGCGCAAGCCCCTCAACGCAGAGGCAGTCCGGCCTGTTCGGCGTGACTTCAACATTGAGTCCCTCAGCCGTTTTTTCAGCAGGGAAGCCAAGCAGCGTCAGCTTCTCTACCGCCTCGTCAATCCCGATTGGGATTAGCTCTTCAAGATCAGAAAAGGCAAAACTCACCTGCGCCATAAGGAGAAATCAGAAGAAGAGAATAAAAAAGGCTAACTGGGCAAAGCAGGCCTCAAAATATCCCTTCCACACAGAATTTCTTTCCCCCTACAATCACGGAAGGAAGCTCGTCCACAAAATATCTCCTGCCGGCAATCTCAACGTAATGCGGAGGCGGCTCTATGCTGACAGTCAGCCTGCCTCCCTTTTTCTCAAATGCCAGACCTGCCCCGTTTTCTTCCATATGTTTCTATTTTGTACCATTAAATATTTAAACCAAGTGGTTAAAAGTGGGTTTAAACGTATCAATATTTTCTTGCCCCCTGCCGGCTCCCTTCTGCTTTTTAAATGATTTGGGCTAATTTAGAGCCGTCCTTCCAAGGTGGTTTTTATGGATAAAATGTTTGCCTCAGCAAAGGACTTGAAGGAGGGCAAATACCTGCTCATTGAAGGAGTGCCTTGCAAAGTGGTGAGCATAGATTCCTCAAAGCCTGGAAAGCACGGCGCCGCGAAGATGAGGATAACCGGCATCGGGATTTTTGACGGGCAGAAAAAGCAGCTTCTCGTGCCCTCTGACGCAGACGTGGAAGTCCCGATAATTGAGCGC
Source organism: Microcaldota archaeon (assembly GCA_026414185.1). Taxonomy (GTDB): domain Archaea; phylum Micrarchaeota; class Micrarchaeia; order Anstonellales; family Anstonellaceae; genus UBA10161. Next base: position 144,925 of record JAOAJL010000001.1, read on the forward strand.
TCAACCGCCCAGCTGGTCGCGGTCAACGGAAACACGGCACAACTTATGGACACTGCCACCTTTGAGACTTTTGAGCTTACAATTCCAGAAGAATTCCTCAAAGACGCTGCGCCGGGCAAGGAGGCGGACATAATGTCTGCCATGGGAAAGAGGGCAATAACGCGGATACACTGAAAGGGAGATTTGATGGAAATATCAATTGAGAAAAAGCGCGAGAACAAGTCGCTTCAAAGAGACGAATTTTCTTTCATCGTTTCTTTTGACAAGGCGGTGCCTTCAAGGAAGGCGGTGCGCGAGGCAATATGCGCCTCGCTTGGCGTCCCGCAAGAAAACCTCCTAATCATCTCAATTGAAGGAGGCTTTGGGCAAAAAAAAGCACGAGTGATTGCGCATGCCTACAAAAGCAAGGAAGCCATGAAGATTGAGAGGCGCCACCTCCTCGTGCGCGACGGGCTTGCCGAAAAGAAAAAGAAAGAGGAGAAGCCGAAAGGCGAAAAGAAATGAAGCAAGCAAGGAAAGCGGCAGGTGATTCCATATGGCGGAAGCAGCCAAAAAGGCGCAGAAGAAAATAAAGCCCTATGCCCCTGCGAAAGCCTGCCCAAAATGCGGCTCAGGCGTGCGGCTGGCTGAGCACAAGGACAGGCGCTCCTGCGGCAAATGCGGCTATTTTGAAAGGAAATAAGGCGCATCAAGAAGGCGCCAAACCGCGGGGCAAAAAAATGGATGGCTGGCTTTTGCCTGTTTTGCCTTTCCCCCACGCCCAAGTTTCAATCTGCCTTTTTTCAGCCCAAGACCTCAATGTATTTTTCGCCTCCGCAGTTTTTCTTGCGCTCTCAGTCGCCTTAGGCTCGCACGGCAGGGGCGTCCGATATGGGCTTTCCTACATAAGGCTCACAAGGGCAAACATGGGCTGGCTTTCCATCCTCGGCTGGTCGGCGGCAGCCCTGCTCTGTTGCTTGGCAGCCGCCGTTTTCCTCTCAGTTGCGCTTGCCTTTCTCGGAATGCTTGACACCGAAGGGGTTGCCTCAAAGCTCAATTCGCTTTCCCCATTTTCCCTTTTTTTTGCCTTCAGCATCTCCCCGCTGGCAGAGGAGGCGATGTTCCGCGGCTACCTTCTGCGCAAAATCGGAGAGGTTTCAAAAAGCGCATCTGCCGGCGCCGCCCTCTCCTCCCTGCTTTTTGCAGCCATGCACCTTTCATACGGCTCGTCAGCTGAGATGGCGGCGGCTTTCATGATAGGGCTCATTCTGTGCTTTTTCACCATAAAATCTCGCTCGCTTGTCCCCGCGGTTCTTGCCCACTGCGCATTTAATTTCCTTTCCATACTATTCAATGTGGTGCTTGCGTGATTTGCCTCGGCTTTGAGTCAACGGCGCACACCCTCGGCGTTGGGATATGCGAAAGCCGCGGGAACAGGATATCCGTGCTTGCCAACTGCAAGGAGGTGTATGTCCCGCCGAAAGGGGAGGGCATCCTTCCGAGGGCGGCGGCAGACCACCACGCAGAAGCGCTTGGCGAGGTCCTTCGCCGCTCTCTTTGCGAGTCAGGGCTGGGCATCTCCGAGATTGACTTGTTTTCCTTTTCGCGCGGACCTGGCATAGGGCAATGCCTTCGGGTCGGCTGCGCGGCGGCGAAGTTCCTTGCCTCCAGGCACAAAAAGCCCGTTCTCGGAATAAACCACTGCCATGCCCACCTTGAAATTTCGCGCGGCATGCTTGGCTTTTCCAGCCCGCTTTACATTTATGTCAGCGGGGCAAACACCCAGATTATAATAGAGAACGAGAAAGAAAACCGCGGCGCGCCCAGGTTCCTTGTCCTTGGCGAAACCCTTGACATGGGTCTTGGCAACCTTTTTGACGTGTTTGCCAGGGAGGCTGGCATCCACCCCTCGCACGGAAGCCAAGTGGCGCGCCTTGCGCAGAAAGGCAGGTATTTCCCGCTTCCATATACAATAAAAGGGATGAACTTCGCTTTCGCAGGGCTTCTTTCAGCGGCGCTGCGCGAGGTTGGCAGGCGCAGGCTTGAGGACATCTGCCTTTCGCTTATGGAAACCTCATTTGCGGAAATCTGCGAGGCTGCCGAGCGCGCATTGTGCCTCACAAAAAGGAGGCAAGTTCTTCTCTGCGGCGGGGTGGCGCAAAATGCGCGATTTTGCAGGATGCTTGGTCAGATGTGCCTGCCGCACGGGGCAATTTTCGGAGCCGCGCCAGCCGAGTTCAACGCAGACAACGGCGCTATGATTGCCTACACAGCCATCTCGGAGTGGAAAAGGGGCAAGCGCGAAAAAATAGGCAGCCTCAAGCCGGACGGATACTGGCGCATAGACCAGGTTAGGTGAAGGAGGAAAAAGATGGCTTCAAAAGAGCAAACGCTTTCAAACCTCATTCTTTCTGGCTATCTCAAAAGCAAGCCAGTCATTTTAGCAATGCGGAAACTTTCCCGCGAGCTTTTTCTGCCGGCTTCCCAGCGCCCATTCGCCTGGGAGGACAGGCCCCTTCCGATCGGTTTTGGGCAGACGATTTCAGCTCCGCACATGTACGCGTTCATGCTTGAGGCTGCGCAGATAAAGCCCGGCATGCGCATCCTCGAAATCGGCGCAGGCTCAGGCTACGGGGCAGCCCTGCTTTCCTTACTTGCCGGAAAAAAAGGCGAGGTAATCTCGCTTGAGATTGTGCCGGAGCTTGCGGCATTTGCGCAAGACAACCTCAAAAAAGCAGGCTGCAAGGCGCAGGTGGTCTGCTGCGATGGCTATGAGGGCTATCCCCAAAAAGCCCCCTTTGACAGGATATTAGTCACTGCCGCCTGCGAGCACATGCCGCCTGCGCTGCCATCCCAGCTTAAGTTAGGGGGAAAGATGCTGATACCTGTCGGGAAGTTCTTCCAGGAGCTTTTGCTTGTGGAAAAAACGCAGCAGGGGATTTTTCAGAAGCCAATCTTGCCGGTGCTCTTTGTTCCGCTCACGGGGAAAATCAAAGGCTAAAGAAGCGAGATTTTCTTCCCGCCCTTTTCAAGAATGACATCCTGCTCGCCAATCACCTTTCCAATCACGCCTGCCCTTATTCCGTGCTCCTGCGCAATCCGGATTGCCCTGCCCACCTCGGCTTTCGGGCAGACTACGCACATGCCGATGCCGGCGTTGAATGTCCGGTAGAACTCGTAGTCGTCATTCACCCTCTTTTCAAGCTCAGCCATGACGCCAGAGGTTTTTGGCATTGAATCAAGAAGGAAGCCTGCGCCTGCGCGCTCCCCTATCCTCATGAGCTTTGAGAAAGCCCCGCCTGTGATGTGCGCCAGCCCGCGTATTTTGCAGCTTCGCAGCATCCTCAGCACGGGCTTGACGTAAATCCTCGTAGGGACCAGCATTTCCCTTCCCCAGCGCCTGATGTCCAAAAGCCGCCGCGCAAGCGTGTAGCCGTTTGAATGGATGCCGCTTGAGGCAAGCCCCACAACCAAATCGCCAGCCCTCATGCTCTCCCCGCTAATAGGCTTTCCCTCAACAACCCCTACCACCGTGCCTGAGAGGTCAAAGGGCTTTTTGCCCCCCTTTATTATGTCTGGCATTATCGCGGTTTCCCCGCCGACAAGGGAGCAGCCTGCCTGGCGGCAGCCTTCCAAAAGCCCCGATATTATGCCGCAAACAAGCTCGCCATCTTCCTTGGCAAGCGCAATGCTGTCAACGAAAACCAAGGGCTTTGCCCCGACACAAATTATGTCGTTGGCATTCATGGCAACGCAGTCAATTCCGACAGTGTCATACTTTCCAAGCGCATCAGCCACCAGCACCTTTGTGCCCACCCCGTCGCAGTGGATTGCAAGGGTCTTCCGCCCGACGCGGAAAAGCCCGGCATAATGCCCCTTGAGCGGAATGACGTAGTCCGCGGCGCATGAAAATATCGTCTCATTTATCGCTGCATGTATGCCCTTTACCTTCTTAACATCCACGCCGGCAGAGGAGTAGGTGGCCATGCGTTTTTCTCTCTGAAAAACCTTTTTAAGCGTTAGCTGCGGATGCTTTCTGAGGTGTTTGCAATGGCGATAGAAACAATACTGGTCGGACTGGCGTTTGCGCTGGTGCAGCTGATATTCGGCTTGGTGCTGGCGATGGGCTCGGTTTATATCGGCTTGAAGCTGTTTGACAAGATGACTGAACACACCGATGAGATGGCTGAGCTCAAAAAAGGCAACATCGCAGTCGCCATCTTGCTTGGCGCAATCATCTTCTCAATCGCGAATGTCGTTGAGGGCGGGGTTTCCAGCCTTTCGGCGAGCTTCACTAAGAGCCTCAGCGGAGGCGAGATGCTTGCCGCCTTTGTCATCGGTCTTGTCAACCTCCTTCTCGGCGTGGTGCTGGCAGTATTCTCAATCTACATCGCAATCAACATACTTGACAAGATAACGGTTGGCATAGACGAGTTCAAGGAGCTCAAAAAAGGCAACGTCGCAGTCGCGATAATAATGGCGGCAGTGCTCTTCGCGGTTTCGTTTGTCATCCGCGGAGCCGTTGCGGGCATGGCGGCCGCGCTTTCTCCGACTGCGCTCGCATCCGCTCTTGGGTGGGCTTGAAAAAAGAGCGCCTTGGGGCTTTTTCAAAAAGCCCCCTCCTTTCATTTTTTCATTCTTTTCCAAGCTTTACTTTTAGGTTTGCAATCATGTCCTTGCTCATTTTAGCCAAGTCATACTCATGGCGCCATCCCCAATCCATCCTTGCCTGAGAATCGTCTATGGACCTTGGCCAGCTGTCTGCTATCTGCTGCCTGAAGTCAGGCTCGTAGGTGCAGGAAAAGCCGGGGATGTGCCGTGCCACCTCCTCTGCAAGCTCCTTCGCCGAAAAGGACATTGCCGCCAGATTGTAGCTTGTGCGCACGGTCAGCTTCTCAGCAGGCGCGTCCATAAGCTGCATCGTGCCGCGGATGGCATCCGGCATGTACATCATCGGCAGGACTGTGTCCGGCTTCACAAAGCAGCGGTATTTCCCGTGAAGTATTGCCTCATAGTAAATCGCCACCGCGTAGTCCGTAGTGCCGCCGCCCGGCTCAGCCTTCCACGAAATCAAGCCCGGGTATCTTACGCTTCGCACGTCCAGCCCGTATTTCCTGAAATAATACTGGCACAAAAGCTCGCCTGCGACCTTCGTCAAGCCATACATCGTTGTCGGTTCAAGGACAGTCCTCTGCGGCGTGTTTTCGCGGGGCGTGGTTGGACCGAAAGCCGCAATTGAGGAAGGCCAAAAAAACCGATCAACTCCGCACTCCCTTGCGGCATCAAGGGTGTTTTTCAAGCCAAGTAGGTTTATTGAGAAGGCAAGGTCCGGGTTTTTCTCGCCGGTGGCGGAGAGGAGCGAGGCAAGCTGATATACCTGTTCAATCCCATATTTTTTCATCACTGAAAGCACCGCTTCCTTATCCTGAACATCAAAATACTCGCAGGGCCCGCCGTCGCGTATCTCAGGGGGGAACTCCGTCTTTCTTGTGGAGGCAACCACGTTGTCCGCACCGTGCTTCTTGCGCAGAGCCACTGTCAGCTCGGAGCCAATCTGCCCCACCGCGCCGATAATGAGCACCTTTGCCATCAAACCACCGCTTCCAAATCAGCCTAAAAACGTTATAAATCCTGTTGCAAAACTCCTTGTGGGAGGGGAATCATGGATTCGTTTTTGCTTGTGGGAAACGGCGCGCGCGAGCACGCCATAGCAAAGGGCATCTGCCGCAACAGGAAAGTCAGGCTTCTTGCCTTCATGTCGGCAAACAACCCGGGCATTGCCGAGCTTGTGAAAAAATCCGGCGGGCAGATGAAGATAGGCGACATCCACTCGCCGAGGGAGGTTTCTGAATTCGCAAAAAAGCACAAGCCGGACCTGTGCTTTCCTTCCCCCGATGCAGTGCTTGCCGCGGGGGTGGTGGATGCGCTGCAGTCGGAAGGCTTCGCCTGCGCAGCGCCGACGAAGGAGGCTGCCAGGCTTGAGTGGGACAAGTCCTACTGCCGCCAGCTTCTCAAAGACTTCAAGATACCCGGCTCCCCGAAATTCGGGATTTTCCAGGATGCAAAGCAAGCCGCCTCTTTCATTGATTTTCTTGGCGGGCAGGTGGCAGTGAAGCCTGCAGGGCTCACAGGGGGGAAAGGCGTGAAGGTGGTGGGCTTTCAGCTGGAAGACGCAAGCCAGGCAAAGCAGTATGCCATGCAGCTGCTTGCCGCGAGGCACGGCGGCTTGGGGAGCATAGTGATAGAGGAGAGGCTTGAGGGGGAGGAGTTCTCGCTTCAGGCATTCTGCGACGGAAAGAGGGTTTTTTGCATGCCCCTTGTGCAGGACCACAAGCGCGCCTATGAGGGCGACGTGGGCCCGAACACGGGCGGCATGGGCAGCTACTCTGACGCAAACCACTTGCTTCCCTTCCTGCGCCCAAGGCACCGCGATTCCGCCTTGGAAATAATGCAAAAGACGATAGAGGCGTTTCACAAAAAGACCAAAAACCGTTTTGTCGGCGTGCTTTACGGGGGTTTCATGGCCACGCGCGATGGGGTGAAGCTGATAGAATACAACTGTCGCTTCGGGGACCCAGAGGCGATGAACGTCCTGAGCATACTTGGCTCAGACCTATATGATGTGCTTCTTCAAATATCTGAAAGCAAGTTGCGCAAAGCCCCAAAATTTGAGAAAAAGGCGACTGTCTGCAAGTACTTGGTGCCAGAGGGCTACCCGGAAAAGTCAATCGCAGACCAGCCACTTTCAATTGATTACAGCGCAATAGCGCAAAGCAGGGCAGACCTCTTTTACGCCTCTGTCTATGAAAAGGGCGGGGTGATTTACACCCAGTCTTCCCGCTCAATAGGGCTGGTCGGCATCGCAGACGATATTGAAAAGGCGGAAGAAATCGCGGAGAAGGCATGCGGGGCGGTGAAGGGCAGAGTGTGGCACCGCAGGGACATAGGCACGCCTTCCCTGGTGCAGCGCCGGATTGAGCATATGAGGAGGCTTGGCGCGCTTTAATCCCCAGCGCCCCCCTCCTTCTTCCAGTCATAAACTACTGGGAGCCTTGTCCTGCATTGCGGGCATCTGTCCCCGCCAACAAGCTTGTTTTCCACCACTTCCATCCCAAACCTGCTGATTACCTTTTCGTTGCATTTTGGACAGAAGGTGTTCTCGCCCTCGTCGCCAGGGCGGTTGCCCGTATAGACGTACTTGAGCCCCTCTTCCATAGCAATCCTGCGTGCTTTGTCCAGCGTTTGCACTGGAGTCGGCGGCAGCCTCATCCTGTTTGCAGGGTAATATCCAGTAAAGTGCAGCGGTATTTCAGCATCCAAGTCTCGCACCCATCTGCTCAGGGCGCGTATCTCCTCGTCCGAGTCATTAAGCGTGGGAATGAGCAGGGTGATAATCTCAATATGCATCCTGCTGTGCAGCAGCCTTATGCTTTTGAGGACAGGCTCAAGGTAAGCCCCGCCGCACACCTCCTTGTAGAACCTGTCGCTGAAAGCCTTCAGGTCTATGCGGGCGGCATCCAAAAAGCCAAGCTCCTCTATAGTCTCCGGGCTCATGTAGCCGTTGGTGACAAACACATTGTAAAGCCCCTGCTTTCTTGCGAGTTTTGCCGTGTCCTTTGCGTATTCAAAGAATATCGTTGGCTCCGTGTATGTGTAGGCAATCCCGTCGGAGCGGCTGAGGACCGCGCCATCCACAAGCTCCTGCGGCGGCATGTGGCGCCCGAATATCTCCGCCGGCTGTGAAATGTCCCAGTTCTGGCAGTGCTCGCAACGGAAGTTGCAGCCCACAGCGGCAAAGGAAAATGCCCTGCTTGCCGGCATGAAATGGTAAAAAGGCTTCTTTTCAATCGGATCAACGTGGTAGGCGGCACATTTGCCGTAGTTGAGCGAGTAGAGCTTTCCCCCAACATTCTTTCTCACCCGGCAAAAGCCAGCTTCGCCATCCCTTATGTAGCATCTTCGCTGGCACAAGAAGCACAGCACCGCCTTGGCAGGCATCTGGCGGTAAAGCTCAGCCTCCCTCATGCCAACCATTATGCCGAAAGCAGTTTATAGGCTTGCCCCCCATCTCTCCTTATGCAAGCAAAAGAGCGCCTCGTCCATATCCTGACTGGCGACGGCAACGGAAAGACCACTTCCGCAGTCGGACTTGCGCTGCGGGCTTGCGGCAGGGGGATGAAAGTCGCATTCATCCAGTTTTTGAAAGGCGGGTTCTCCTCCGAGATTGGGCCTATGAAGAGGCTTGGGATAAAAGTAATTTCCGCAACAAAGTTCTGCCCGAATGCCCAAAAGCACAAGCTCGCGCTCCAAAAGTCCGGAGAGGTATTTTTCTGCCGCGACTGCTTCGCCATAAACAAGAAAGACAGGAAGAAAGTGGCGGAAGCATTCAGGAAGGCAAAGTCTTTCTCGCGCTCAGGGAAATTCGACATGGTCGTGCTTGACGAGATATTCTGGGCGGTGCTTGAGGGGCTGATATCCGAAGAGCAGCTGCTTTCGCTCATCACGAGCCGCCATCCCTCCTGCGAGCTTGTGCTTACCGGAAGAGGGGCATCCCAAAAAGTGCAGCAGGTTGCAGACTACGTAAGCTACGTCAGCAAGATACGCCACCCATTTGACAAGGGCATGCTTGCGCGGGCAGGAATTGATTATTAAGCTTGCCTTTCCATCCTTGGGCTTGGTGGGCGCGGGTGGCATTCAGCTTCAGGGTTGAGGTTAAGGACAAGGGCAGCACCATTGCCAGCCGAACCATCAGGCTGTCTTCAAAGAAGAATCTAATGGCGGCAATCAGGCGAGAGTTTTCCGACTTCAAGTTCGTCCTTGACAAAAAATACGGCGCGGAGGTTTCGCAGATAGCCGGATTGAAAAAGTCAAAGCAGGCAGGGCTGCATTTCACAATAGACGGGAAAGTCCCCTGGATAATTGACGCAAAGACAGGCAAGAAGCTCTACCTTTCGCTTTACCACATAACCGCGACGGAAAGCGCGCTTTCAGGAAGAAAAATCGTGCTTGAGCTTGTTTGCGCCACCTGCGATTTCCCAGACTCGCTGGTGGATGCGCGCCTGGAACTGCGCACGGAGCATTTCATGCTGGAAAGCCTCGTGGGCTCTGAAAGCTACCTTCTGCGCCACCGCCTTCCGCCTTACGCCAGGCAGGCAAGCGGGCTTCCGCCCCTCCTTGTCCTTTGTCTTCTTCGCCGCTGCAGCAAGTTCGGAGCATTCCCTGCAGAAAGCAAAAAAGGGAAGGAAGGCTTTCCTGTCAATTTCCCCCTGCCTGAAAGGCACCTGCCTGCCATCCAGCAGCAGTCTGTTGCCGAACCACAAGCGCCAAGCCACGCAGAATTGCCCATGCCTATTTTTGAAGGATTGGTCGCACAAGGGCCTGTAGCCGCACAGGAACACGAGCCTCAAAAAGCCTCGCTTTGCAGCCAAAGCCGCCCTCCCTGCCTGCAAGCTTCTGCTTTTTTTGAGCATAAGAAGCCAGCAGGCTCAGCCCAAGCCCCAGCCAAAGCTGAAAACGCCCAAAAAGGCAACAGCGCCAAAGCCGCCTCTCAGCAATCTGCGCAGACAGCAGCACAACCGCCGAATAGGAAAAGCCCCTGGAAAGCAAAAAAGCCACCCTCACTTTCAGCCGTGGAGTCATTCAAGGCGGCAATCTTTGACCTTGACGGCGTGGTGGTGGACAGCGAAAGAGCGCACCTTTCCACCTTCAACCAGGCGCTAAGCAGGCACAAAATACGCATCCTGCCATCCTTCTGGAAGCGCAACTACACCGGCATAGGCTCGGTGGCAATCGTAAGGGACCTCAAGCAGAGGTATTCCCTGAAAGAAAGCGTGCAGTCTCTTGTGAAGCGGAGAAGCAAAATCTACGGCGAATATGTCCAAAGGCACGGGCTTCCCCCCATAAGCGGGTTTATGAAAGTGAGGCGCTTTCTTGAGCAAAACGGGGTCAAGATTGCGGTGGCGTCCGGCGGGCACAGAAAGCACATAGCCGCCTCGCTTGGCTTTCTTAAGATGGGCAACACGCCGTTTGTCGGCTTGGAGGACGTCAAGAGGGCAAAGCCAGCACCCGACGTTTTCCTTCTCGCCGCTCAGAGGCTTGGGGTGAAGCCCTCGGAGTGCGTCGTGTTTGAAGACTCCCTTGCGGGCATAGAGGCGGCAAGAAGGGCTGGGATGGCGTGCATAGCCCTCTCCACCACTCTTCCTGCGAAGCTGGTTGCCAGAAAAGCCGCGGCAGTTTTCCGCGACTACCGCTCAAAGAAGCTTATGCGCCTCCTTTCCCGCCTAGTCAAAAAAAGCCAAGGCAAAAAGCCGGCGTCATCTCTGCGCGCAAAAGCAGGCGCAAAAAAGAGTTGGCCAAAGAAAGCCCGCAGGCAGAAAGCCATCAGAAAATCTCGCTGTGAGCAGCCCGCAGCACGCCTCTTGAGTTTGCGTAGGTAATCCTGCTGAGCGCCTCTTCATACAAAAGCCAATCAAAACCGCCATGCTCGTGCGAGAGGCGGACTTCGCTTTCGTCGGTTTTCGCAAGAAGGAACACGACCTCCTTTTTCACAACGCTGCCCCCCTTTATGAACTTGTATGAGATGGTTTTGCGGAAGGAGGGGGAAAATTCAAGCTTTCGGATGCCAGTCTCCTCAAAAACCTCGCGCATCACGGTTTCCTTTTCTGTTTCCCCTCGCACGACGTGCCCTTTTGGAAAATCCCAATGCCCGTCCTTGTGGTGAAGCAGAAGATAAAGGGGCATGCCACCCTGATTTCTGAAAACCACTGCCCCGCAGGACTTTTCCGGCTCTGCCATGGAAAACTTCGCCCGCAAAGCTTCATAAATCTTTTATGGCAATCCAAAGCAGGCGACCGGAAAGGCAGAGGAGGAGATGAGATGGAGCAGCAGGAAGCGGAAACAAGGAAGCTAACCCCAAAACAAGTCCATGACACGCTGATGTCCTTTGGAGTGTCCGACCTTGACGCGGGCTTGGTGGCAGACTGCCTCAACGTCGGCAAATCCACCACCTGGATGAACAGCGACCCAGTCGCCTCCGATGCGCCGGAGAAGATAGCGGCATTCCTCAAGCAGCACGGCTATGGATTTGAGATAACCATTACTCCCGTGAAGATGGGGAAATACATCTGGGACGTCAAGAAACACGGCTCCCGCCAGTAAATCAGAACAGCGCCTCGCTGCTGCCCAACTTTCTTGGTCCTCTGCCTACTTTGCAGACAATCGTCTGTCGCACCCCCTCTATCTCTGAAAGAAGCCTGCGCACCTCGCCTGCGTGCTTCTGCGTCGTATAGACATGCGCGTTGGGACCTGCATCAAAGGTGTAGCCGGCGCAGATTTCGTCCCTTGCCTCGTTGTAGCCAAGGACAGCATCCATTATTTGCCGCGATATGTCGTTGAGGTAGATTATCGGCGGGAAGGAGTCAAGCATTACTGCGTGAAGGTGCGAGGACTCGCGCATGGTGAGCAAAAGGAAGGTTTCAAGCTCCCTCTTTCTTATCGCCCGCTTCATCATCCTGATGACTTTCGGGGCAAGCCTTACTCGCTGCGGGTAAAGCTTGCTTGTCCTGGAAGTTATCTCCATGCCGCGCGCGGAGCCGATTTTCTTTCTTTCGGGGTTTGTGATGGCAATGACGTTCCTTATCTCCTTCCAGTGGTCCGCAGGGGCAATCTGCACCGCATAGGAGTCGCTTCCATCCTGCCTGCTGCCCCTTTTCCACTCCACAAAGCCCCCAAACACAGAGCGGCACGCGCTTCCCGAGCCAAGCCGCGCGAAGATGGAAAGCTCCCTTTTGCTTGGGCTCAAGCCCGCGGCATCAGACGCCGCACAGGCAAGGGCGGCAAAGCCGGATGCGGACGAGGCGATGCCTGCGGCAGTGGGAAAATTGTTCCTTGAAAAGATGCGCGCCCCCGCAAAAATTCCCGCCTTCTTCCTTATCGCGTCAAGCACCTTTTTAGCCCTGGCAGTCTCCTCAGCCGAGGCGCGCCTGCCGTTCAAAACCAGCAAGTCGCTTTCCAGCCTTTCATCAAACTCCACGGTGGTTATTGTTTTCAGCGCCTCATCCATTGTGACAGAAACGCTCCCGTTGTCAGGAAGGTTGAGGAAACTGTCGCGCTTGCCCCAGTATTTCACGACCGCGATGTTAGGAGTGGCAAGCCAGGTTGATTTTTCCATAAAATTAGCTTCAGTTTGCTGTTTTTATGGCTATCTACAGCAGAAAAACACAGCCGCGGTTCCCATCCACACGCAGCCTCATGCCGTCTTTAAGCTTTGCGTATGCCCTGCCCTCAAGCCTGTCCACCATCGGTATTCTTGAGATGATGGCTCCGACTGCGATTATGGGCTCCGCCTCCTCGTTTATTATGGCAAGCGGGGCAACGCCGTTTTTTTTCAGCTGGAGCATGACATAGGAGCCGACTGTTGAGCCCTTGCCTCGGGGGAAGACAAGCACCTTTCCTGCCACGGATTTCCCCTCAATCGGGCTTCCCTTCTCAATTACAGTGCCGCTTTTCTCATCCACCCCGCCGAAAAACGAAATCGGCTGGCTGCAGACAAGAGCCTCGCCCTGCGCAACTCCACGGGATATCGCCCGTGCCCTTATCCTCGCCATGCGCCACCCTCCTATTTTTTGAACCTGACTATCTCTTTTAAATCGCCGAATCGGACCTTGTGCCTTGCGGAGAGGTACTTGCTTGCCTTTCCTGAATTGACTGCCACTTTTTCAAAGCCCATCCTCTCAATTGGGCAGACCACCATGCAGGTGTCTGCCACCACCCGCCCGCCTGCCGCTTCAATTGCCTGGCTGTAGCCGGCTTTTTCTGCCGCCTCGGCGGTTTTTCTTGCGGTGCACACCCAAAGCCCGCAGGCAAGCTTCTTTCCCCTCACAAGGGAGGCAACTTCTTCTATCTCCTCAAGGGAGGCGTGCGGGCAGCCGATTGCCACCAATTCGGGGGGTTCGCCCATGCCAAGCCTTTCCCGCATTTCCCTAAGCTCTTCCTTCCCGACCTCTATCTTCTCCGCCCCATCCTCCAATCTCCACTCAGGCGTTATCCCCCTTGCAAAGTAAAGTGCGTTTGAGCCCCAGGCAGCCATAGCCGCGCCCATCGCCTTGAGATTGTCCTCTCCGGCAGCCGACCTGCGTATCCCCTCATAGGCGACGTTTTTTCCCCCCGAGACTTCTCCGACATAAGCGCCAAGGGCGCCAAAGTCCGCCTGCGTTCTTACTTCAGCCTCAACCTTCACCAGAAGCGAGGCAACCCTGTTTTTCCCAAGGTGGTAGCCGTAATTCGGGGTGAAGCCGCATATCGCCGCGGCAAGCGCAGAGGGGCCGCCCTCGCGGTTGGTCCTTGCCCCAAGCACCGAGTTGGCAAAAATCACTGCGGATGACTCGGACC
>JAOAJL010000021.1 GCA_026414185.1 Microcaldota archaeon
CCGAGGAGCTTGAGGAGGTCTGCAAGCAGATTGTTGAAATCGCAAAGCAGACAGGGGTTGAGATTCGCGGCCCAATTCCGCTTCCCACCCGCAAACTGCAGGTGACCACCCGCCGAACCCCATGCGGCGATGGCTCGGACACATATGAGCACTGGGAAATGCGCATACACAAGCGCATAATTGACATAGCAGGCGACGAGCGCACCCTGCGGCAGATAATGCGCGTGCGCGTGCCTGAGAACGTGCAGGTTAAGATAAGCCTGGAATAAGCCCGGCGCCCCATTTTGTTTATATTCCTTCCCTCCTTACTTTAGCCATGGTCGCAAAAACAAAGCTTCTGGCAATAGCAGCAGCCATTTTGTTCTTGGCAGGTTTTGCCTTCGCAGCCTCCTGCTCGGTGGAAGCCTACCGCAATGCGTGCGCCAACTGCCCGTTTGACAAAAGCGGGAAAATAGACCAAAAGTGCAAAGAGGGCTACAAATCAGGCGGGATTGCCTGCGTGTCCGCCACTTACCCCCTCATGTCTGCCGAATACGCGCGGGGCAAATGCCCTCGGCTGGATGCTTGCGCAGAGATGCTTCAGTCATGCATTGCCCAGTACACAAGCGGCAACGACAAGGAGGACTGTGCCTCGGACTCTGTCAGAATGTGCTATCAGATGTCGGATGCGTGCGTGGATAGCGCGGCAAATCAGTGCCCGGCCCAGCAGGAGTGCTCCGTGCTGACAGGGCTGATAATGCTGGTAGTCTTTGGCGCGTTCCTCGCCGGCTTCATAAGAAAGCAATAATCAGCCTTGGGTGCGGGCGATGATTTCCATCTCCCTGGACAAGCCAGAGTATATGCCCGGCGAAACCATCAGGGCATCAATAACCCTCAAGCTCCAAAAGCCCACAAAGGCGCGCGGCATCTACGCGACTCTCTCCTGCCACGAAAAGCACCGCGTCACAGAGCACAGAATAATGGACAAGTATGACTTTGACAGGGAAAAGGAGCTTGGTCTTTTCAGGGAAACCCACATCTCCTCGCACACCGCTGTGCACGAGAAGACGCTTTTTGAGAAAGAAGTCAGAGTGGCGGGCGAGGGTGTTTTCTCATCCGGCGACTACCCTCTTTCCATTGAGCTTCCGAAAAACGCACCGCCCACAAGCCACGAGTTCGGGCACGACAACAAAATCCACATCTGGAAGCTCTCAGTGAAGCTTGACATTCCCCTCGCGCTTGACCTGAACGCAGAAAGGGAAATTTTTGTGGGCGGGCTTGGCTGAAAAACGAATATGGGCGGAATATGAGCGCTGAGGAGGAGATGGAGCAAACTGGAAGTTTGCGACAGTTTTGGAACGGTCCGCCGTTCCAAACCGAGGAAGGCGCGAATGAATATGAGCGCCGACGAGGAGATTGGTTCCCCACGTTGCCGCCTTTCTTTTGGGGCAAGCCAACAGCCCTCCTTCCTTGGAGAAAAAGAGGGGATTGGGATTGAACTCCTACTCCGGGCAAGCCGGAACTAGATTTCTTGGCAAAACCTGTCTGGATCTCGAGTCTAGCGCGTTAACCGGGTTCCGCCACGTCGGCGCTTTCATCCTGCAATCTCTTGCGGATGCAAATCCTTTTTCCAGTCATCGGCGCCTGCGCGCCTCCTCTTAGCCTTTTGGTTGCAATTGGTTAATAAGATTATTTGCCATCATCTTGGCATGAAACCCATAATCGTCCTAAACCTGAAAACATACAAGGAGTCGCTTGGTAGGAGCGGATTGCGCCTTTGCCAAATCGCCTCGGAGATTTCCCTTCTTTCAGGCGTGCGCATAGTGGTCTGCCCCCAAGCAACTGACATACGCGAATCCGCGCAGGTCCATTCCGACATATTCGCCCAGCACGTTGACTGCGTGCAGCAGGGCGCGTTCACAGGCTCGCTCACCGCGGAGGCAATCAAGGACGCGGGCGCCAGGGGCTCCCTTGTCAACCACTCTGAGAAGCGGCTGCCAGAGGAGACGGTCGGCAAGACGGTTGCAAGGCTCAAGGAAGCAGGGCTGGAGTCCGTCCTCTGCACGAGAGATGCGGCTGAATCCGCCCGCCTTGCGCGTTTTGAGCCGACATTCATCGCGGTTGAGCCGCCGGAGTTAATCGGAAGCGGCATATCCGTTTCCACAGCCAAGCCGGAAGTGGTGCGGGGAACGGTTGAGGCGGTGGCGAAGGTGAATTCCACGCCAGTGCTCTGCGGCGCCGGGGTAAGCAGCGCCTCGGACGTCCGGCGGGCGGTTGAGCTTGGGGCAGCAGGCGTGCTTCTGGCATCCGCCTTTGTAAAGTCGCCAAATCCAAAAAAGCTCCTCGCAGAGATGGCAGAAGCAATCCAATGAAACATTTTGTTCCATACGAAACAAAGCTTATTTAAGGTTTGGAAGGTGCAGGAAAGCAGCGCCCTTGGCGGAGGTAATTTGGATGGGAGAGGAAGCGGAAGGAGAAATCGCCCTTCCGGAAGGAACAGAGAACAGGAGAGTAGTGCTGGCTTATTCCGGAGGCTTGGACACTTCTGTCATACTCAAGTGGCTGATAGACAAGGGCTACGAGGTAATATGCTTCATGGCGGATGTCGGGCAGCAGGAGGACTTTGAGGCGGCAAAGCAGAAAGCGCTCAAGATAGGGGCGAAAAAGGTGGTAATCAGGGATGTTAGGAGGGAGTTTGTCACCGACTACATCTTTCCAGCCATCCGCGCAGATGCCATCTACGAGAGCCGCTACCTTCTCGGCACTGCCCTTGCCCGCCCGCTTATCGCAAAGCACCAGATTGCCGTTGCGGAAGAAGAAGGCGCCGCCTACGTGGCGCACGGTGCCACAGGCAAGGGCAATGACCAGGTGCGCTTTGAGCTTTCCTACTACGCCCTCAAGCCAGGCATCAAGATAATCTCGCCTTGGAAGATGCAGGAGTTTCTGGAGCAGTTCAGGGGAAGGGATGACCTGATTGCCTATGCGAAAAAGCACGGCATACCCGTGCAGGCGACAAGCAAAAAGCCCTATTCGGAAGACGAGAACCTCATGCACATCTCGCACGAGGCGGGGATACTTGAAAAGCCGTCATTCATCCCGCACGACAGCGTTTATTCGCGCACCACAAGCCCGCAGAAAGCTCCCGACAGGATAACCACCATAGAGGTGCATTTCAAGGACGGCACCCCGATAAAGATTGTGAACAAGGACGACGGCACGGTGAAAACCGACCCCCTTGAGCTCTTCCTCTACGCCAACAAAATCGGCGCAGAAAACGGCATAGGGAGGGTGGACATGGTGGAAAACCGCTTCGTCGGGATAAAAAGCAGGGGGCTTTACGAAACCCCGGGCGGCACCATCCTCATGGTCGCCCACAGGGACATAGAGGCAATCGCGATGGACCGGGAAGTCATGCGCCTCAAGGACATGCTGATGCCTTACTATGCGCAGATAATCTACAATGGCTTTTGGTTTTCTCCCGAGATGGATTTTCTGACAGCCGCCATAAACAAAAGCCAAGAGTATGTTGACGGCAAGGTGACGCTCCAGCTTTACAAAGGCAACGTCATGACGGTGGCTCGGGAATCCCCAACCTCTCTTTATGACGAGGAGCTTGGCTCAATGCACAAGCACGGCGGTTTTGACCAGAAGGACTCGGCAGGCTTCATCAGAATAAACGCCATCAGGCTGATGGCGCACAAGGCGATACTGGACAAGCTGGCAAAAAGCAAGGAAAAGAAGTAGGTCAGGTCCGCTCCCTTATCCGCCTCTTAAGCTCCCCAATGAACTCTTCAAGCGCAACGCCCTCTTCCACCGAGCCGTCCAAAGTCCTGACCGCCAGCCTGCCGGTTGTCTTTTCCTTTTCTCCAACCACGAGCATATAGGGAATCTTCTGCAGTTGCGCCTCCCTTATCTTCGCGCCTATGGTTTCCTTCCTGCAGTTTGCCTCAGCGCGTATCCCCTCCGCCTTCATCCTTGCCGCCAGCGACTCGCAGTAATCGTTGTAAGCATCCGAAACCGCCATCAGCTCCACCTGCACTGGGGAAAGCCACAGGGGAAACCTGCCTGCGTAGTGCTCCGTTATCACCCCCACGAATCTCTCTATGGAGCCGAGGATGGCGCGATGGAGCATGACACAGGTATGCATCCTCCCATCCGCCCCCTCATACTCGCAGCGGAAGCGCGCGGGCATCTGGAAATCCACCTGTATTGTCGCAAGCTGCCAGCTTCTGCCAAGCGCATCCTTTATGTGAAAGTCAATCTTCGGACCGTAAAAGGCGCCATCGCCCGGCTTGACCTCGTAGGGCATGCCATTCTTTTTCAGCGCAGCCTCCAGGTGCCTTTCAGCCTCATCCCACTGCCCAACCTCGCCCATGTATTTTTCTGGGCGGGTAGAAAGAAACGCCTTGTATTCCAGCCTGAAAGTCTTCTCATACACGAACTTCACGAAATCAAGCAGGCGGTCTATTTCGTCCCCAACCTGCTGCGGCGTGCAGAATATGTGCGCATCATCCATGCAGAATTTCCGCACGCGCGTCATCCCCCCAAGCGCGCCCCGCACCTCGTTGCGGTGGAGCATGCAAAAATCAGCAATCCGCAAAGGCAGGTCTCGGTAGGAGTGCGCCTCCATGTTGTATATCATGCAGTGGCTCGGGCAATTCATCGGCTTAAGCGAATAGTCCTGCTCGTCAACTTTGAGAAGGAACATGTTCTCCTTGTAGAATTCCCAATGCCCTGACTGCTCCCACAGCGCCTTGTTGTAAAGCTGCGGCGTGACGACCTCCTGATAGCCGCGCTTTTCGTACTGCTCGCGCAGGAAGGACAAAAGCTCATTGACTATCACCGTGCCTTTCGGGAGGAAAAACGCGCTGCCTGGCGACCACTCATGGAATACGAACAGTCCAAGCTGCTGGCCGAGCCTGCGGTGGTCGCGCCTTTCAGCCTCAGCCTGCATCTTCAGGTAATCCTCAAGCTGCCTGCTTTCAGGAAACGAGATGCCATATATCCTCTGCAAAGATTCCCTCGTTTGGTCGCCACGCCAGTATGCCGAGGAAACCTTAGTTAGCTTTACCGCCTTTATCTCCCCCGTTGAAGCCACGTGCGGGCCTCTGCACAGGTCAAACCACTCCTTGCCGCAGTAGTAGACAGAGTGCTCGCCGTCGGGTATCTCCGCAATCATCTCAAGCTTGAACTTGTTGCCCGCAAAAAGCCGCTCAGCCTCCTTTCTGTCAATCTCCTTTCTTATGAAAGGCAGGTTCTCCCTGGCTATCCTGCGCATCTGCTCCTCTATTTTGGCAAGCTCGGCGGGGGGGATTGGCGGAAGGCCTGCAAAATCGTAGTAAAAGCCCTCCTCAATCGCAGGCCCTATCGTGGGCAGGGCGTTCGGATAGAGCCGGACTACTGCCTGCGCAAGGATGTGGGCTGACGAATGCCAGAATTTTTCCCTCCCTTCCTTTGTGGCAAACTCCTCCGCCTTCATAAAGAGGTATCAGGCGTAAAAAGTTAAAAAGAGGCAGGCAAGGGGGCAAACCAAAGCCGCCTTTGGTTCTCATACAAGCGTGCCCACAAAGCTGCTTATTATTGCCTTGAAAATCCAGAACATGACGGTTGCCGCAAGGGCAAGAGGGGGGAAATATTTCAGCCCGTAAAGCGTCCTGCCCTCCGCAATCACGCCGACAAGCACCGCAGTGAGGATGGAAGTGCCGGTGATTATCACATAGGTCATCTGGTCTATGAAGCCGGTGTCCAGCTTGGTTTTTGGGGCGACAAGCCCCCCTATCATTGAGGTGCTTGCTGAGCTTGAGCCTATGTTCGCCTGTATCTTGGCGAAGATGGACAAGAACTGGGTGGATATGGCAAGAAGAAGCGGCAAGCCGAAGACGAGTATGAAAACCACGAATATCGCATAGGTCTTGGTGCTGATTATCATCTGGCGCTTCATCTCTTCGCTTTCCCGTATTTCCTCAGCAGACGTTTCAAGAAGGTAGGCGAGCCTCCCGCCCGATTTGAGGCCGTTCTCAAAGAAGATTATCATCCTGCGCAATATCGGGCTGTCAATGGTGGCGGTAAGCTCGCGCAGCGCATCTGAGAATGACTCGCTTCCAAGAGAGCGCGAGGAAACGTATAGTATTTCGGATTGCAGGGGACCGAATTCCGGTCTGGCGGACGCCTGGAAGGCGGCAAACGGCGTCATGCCGGAGCGCAGGTTTGCCGCGACCATCAAAAGAAAGTCCGGCAGCACCTTCTCCACGCGCTGCGTGCGCTCGGTTATCAGGTAGTAAAGGTGCATGTAGATAAGTATGGCGGCGATGGCGGCAAAGCCCGCTCCGCAGGCAAAGCTTACCACTATGCGCGAGGCTAAGCTGCCTGAGGAAAGGAAGGGATAGGCAGATAGGTCAAGAAGCGGGAAGAGCGAAAACGGCAGAAGCGCGCCTATTATCCCGACAAGGAGGATGATGAGCATGCGGGAGCCGACCCAGATGTCCGGATTGGTTTCTATTCCCGCATAGGCAAGAAGCCGCGCTATCCTGTCCTTGCCGCGCGGCTTGAAAAATGAGGAGAACCGCTTTTCAATCAGGTATTTTTGCACCATCGCGCACCACTTCACATGTAAAGGTTCGGTCTTTTCATCCTAACATAGCCTATTATCGCAAGCTGCCCCATAAAGCTCATCGCCACTATGCCCGCAAAAACCTCCGGCGTCACGCCAAGCAGTCCAAAAACCGAAAAGATGACCAGTATGGTGGTGCCTATCGTCGGCATTACCGCCGCCACCATCAGGTATATCAATATTATGAAGTTCAGCTCCGCGTTGAAGGATTTTGAAAGCGCAAACTGGTAATCCACAAGCACCTTGACTATGCTCTTGAGGGTGGTGGTGAGGTTCGCCCCGGCGCGCACAGCAGTGACAAGCTGCCACACGGTCTTTTTTAGGTATTCAGACTGGGTGCGTATCGCCATTGCCTCAAGCTCATCCAGGAGAGGACCGCCAGCCTTCACCCTGCGCGCCACCTCCCTGAATTCAGGGGCAACATACTCGTAGTTTGCCTCACCTATGTTTTCTATCACGGTGAAGAGGGGTATTCCAGAGGATATCTGTATGAGCATGTCGCGCATGGCAAAAATAAGCTCGCGGTCTATCTTCGCCGCCATGCTTTTTGCGATCATGTTGGGGTAGGCAAGGTGAAGCACGAGGAAGAAAAGCAGGCTCACCATGAAGGCAAGGAAGGGAAACAGGAGCTTCACAGGGGCGGGAAGCTGGCTTGTAGCCAGCAGCAATGTAACAAAAAGCGAAATCAGCATAGCCCATATGGCGGCTGAGAAAAAAGCGATTGTGCAGTAGTGCTCTGGCGCCCCCTCCACCTCTATGCTGCGCAAATCATAGCGTATTGAAGGATAGAAAGGCAGAATCTTCACTCCCACCCCGCGGAAGCGAGCGCCGATTGTGCGCATTGATGAGAGTGGAAGAAGCATGAGTGGAATGCGCTTTACTGCCATCTTTTCACTCGCTTCGTTTTGGCAAACTTTGCGGTTTGCCGCATTTGCCTGCTACTTTCTCTCCCTCTCAGCCGCCGCCTTTTTCGCTATGTCAAGTATCTCCTTCGGCTTGGAGTAATAAAGCGCCATTATCCTGCCAACAGATTCCATATCCGAAAGCTTGTTGTTCATCATCCACTTTATTATCGTCGCCCTGTTCTTTATGTCCGCATAAATCTCCTCCTTTGTCATGCCGGTGTGTAGGTTGAGCTCCTTTAGGTATTTGTTCGGCTCTCCCACCATGTCAAAAGTGTCCGTGCGCGGCCTCCAGCGATAGATGGTGTTGGTGGTAAGCTCCTCTTCCTTCGCCCCCGGCACGACCTCGGCTATTTCCAGCGTCCTGCGTATGTTCTTTCTCCTGTCCCTGTATTGCACCACGAGAAGATGTATCTCTTCAAGGTCCGAGGGTGGAAGGGAAATGGGCGGCGTGGTGAGCCTGCGAAGCGCCTGGACGGCGGTGTCCGCATGGAGGGTGGAGCAGACTGCATGCCCAGTGTGCATCGCCTCAAAAAGCACCTCAGCCTCGCGCTGCCGCCGCATTTCGCCAAGTATCACCCTGTCAGGCCTCATGCGCAGTGAGCTTACCAGAAGCTCAAGCATCGTCACTTCGCCAAGCCCCTCGGCATTCGGGTTTCTCGTCAGCAGAGGCACCCAGTTCCACTGATATGGTGGCAGAAGAAGCTCGCGGGTGTCCTCAATGGTTATTATCCTCTGGTTCGGCGGTATGAACGCCGCAAGCGCATTCAGCGCGGTTGTCTTCCCCGACGCAGTGCCGCCAGCAATTATCACGTTCATCTCGTAATGGATTGCCTGCCAGAGCATGCCAGCCATCTCAGGCGTCATGGAATAGCCTGGCTCGCCGACAAGGTTTATTATCGTCCAGGGGTTCCTTGAAAAGCGGCGTATCGTTATGGTGTTTCCGTGGGAGGAGATTGGCGCAAGGGTGGCATTCACCCTGTCCCCTGTCTCCAGCCTCGCATCCAAAATAGGCGTAAGCGTCGCAATCTGCCTGCCAACCCTGCGCGCTATCTGGCTTGCGTAGTTGAATATTGACTCCTCGTCAGGCATATAGAGGTTCGTTTTCAGCCAGCCATACCTGCGGTGATACACTCCGATGGGCGAGCGGCTGTTGTTGATTATTATCTCTTCAAGCCAGTCATCGTGGTTGAGTATCTCTATC
>JAOAJL010000022.1 GCA_026414185.1 Microcaldota archaeon
CTCCTACACCTACTGTCACTATCTTAATCTGGTCTGAGCCAAAAGTCTCGGCGGAAGCTGGCTCTTGCTCCCCTAGCACTGACTTAACCAAGCTGTCCATGCTGATCGCCGCACCTAATTCGCGGATTAGATTTAAATAGATATGAGGAAGCGGAAACCTGGGCACGACGATAAAACCTATTCTCATGGCTACTCTTGCCATCTGCCCTGGCGGTGCGTTAGGATTAAATTGATGATGGGAGAGAGTAGCGCATGCTTGTTGAGCTCATCACGCTTATTATCTTCGTAATAGTGCTTGCGAAGTCTGCCGAGCTTGTGGTGGACAATGCGGAGAGGCTTGCCATCTTCTTCGGCATAAGCACGCTTGCCATCGGCATGCTGCTGGTCGCAGTCTCCACATCGCTGCCTGAATTGGCGGTTTCGGTTGCCTCCGCAACAGCAAAGCAGGGCGCGATTGC
The DNA here is from genome assembly GCA_026414185.1 of Microcaldota archaeon. Lineage (GTDB taxonomy): Archaea > Micrarchaeota > Micrarchaeia > Anstonellales > Anstonellaceae > UBA10161. The sequence goes on from JAOAJL010000022.1 coordinate 459, forward strand.
CGCGGGAAACGTTTTCGGCTCAAATATCGCAAACGTCCTTCTCATATTGGGTCTGGGGGCGTCTCTCTACGGGTTCAGGGTGGGCAGGGAGAACCTTGCGGACCTGGCGCTTGTGCTACTCCTTACCACTGTGATTTCGGTCTATATCCTGTTCCACTCTGAGATAGCGGGCCAGGCTCTGGGCTTTTACGAGGGAGCGCTCCTGCTTGTCATATTCCTCTGGTACGCCAACCGCCTGCTTTCAAAAAAGAAGCTGGAAAGCATGCCGCGCCAGCACAAGATGAGCAGGCGCGAGGGGCTTGTGGCTTTCCTTTCGTTCGGGCTTGGCATAATCGGCGTAATCATAAGCTCGCATTTTGTCGTGGATTCCGCCGTGGCGCTTGCCGAAATAGCGGGCTTGGCAAAAAGCTTCATAGGCGCAACTCTCATTGCTGTCGGCACATCCCTGCCGGAGCTTTCGGTTGATTTGCAGGCAATCCGAAAAAGGCAGTATGGGCTTGCGCTTGGCGATGCAATTGGCTCAAACATGAGCAACCTGACGCTGGTGCTTGGGGCTGCCGCCGCCATCTCTCCAATAGTGGTCCAGCTGAATGTGTTCATAGCCGCCCTTCTGTTTGCGGTCGTGGCGAACATGGCGTTCCTTTATATCGCCGTGGTGAAGGGTAGGTTTGAAAGGAAAGACGGGCTGGTCATGCTTGCCCTCTACCTGCTTTACCTCGTGGTTATATTCTACCTGCAGTTTGGGGAGATTCGGCTTGCCGCTTAAGTGTGGGCGGTGGCGCAATCATCTTGCGTTTATCACCAGCAGCCCCTCGCGCATCTCAATATTCACGCTGAACTTTGATGTTTTCAGTATTTCCATCAGCACCCCGCAGTAGTCAAATTCGTCGGGCTTTTTCACAGTTATTCGGAAGCCGCCGTAAACCCCCTCAACGACTCCGTTCTTTCCGACAAGGTCGCGGATGCGGTTCTCAAGGTACTCGTCCCTGCTTGAGAGCTGGCGTATTGCTTTGCGGAAATTTGCGAAATTCTCGGCTTTGCACTCCTTGCATGCCTGAAGCTCCGCTATGACGAGGTCGCGTATTACGGAGGTGGGCACTTCGTTCCTGCCGCGGAGCCTGCGCTCAACCTTCTGCGCTATCCTGCGCGCGTGCTTTTTCTCGCCGCTTCTTGCTATCGCAATCTCTATCTTCTTCCTGTCAAATTCCTGCAAGCGCCCGTCCTTCTTTATCACCTTCATGCAAAACACCTCATACGAGATATTGTAGGTAAATCATCACAAACGCGACTGTTGCGGTCGGGATTGTTATTGCCGCGCCAGCCCGAAGCCACTCAAAGAAGGATATCCGCGGCAAGCCGCGCTTCTCTAAAATGCCAAGCGCGATGATGTTGGCGGTGCTTCCTATCATGGTGAGGTTTCCAAAGAGCGTGGCGCCGAAAAGGAGCGACCACCACAAGTAAGTCCCGCCCACTGACGAGAGCTGTAGGTCGTGGACAAGCGGGATGAATACTGCGACGGCAAGCACGTTGTCAAGGGTGGCGGAAAGGATGCCTGAGAGAAGAAGGACTGCGCCCGAGGCAAGCACGCGGCTCTCGCCGAATGCTGCCGAGAAGGCGTTTGCGGCTATTTCCATAACGCCGGACTGCTCAAGCGCGCCGACAGAGGCAAAGAGGAGCATGAAGAAGAAAAGCGTCCACCAGTCCACCTTGGTTTCAACAAACTGCCTTGCCTGCCTGCGCTCAAGCAACAGCACCACCCCCGCCGCCCCCAGCGCAACCCCAAGAAGCATTGCGTTCTTCTCAAGCGAAAGCGCATGCTCAATCTGCGTGTGGAAAACAAGGGCGGAAAAGACGATGACGAAGAAGGCGGCGTTCAGAAGCTTGTTGCCGCTTGTGTGCGCCTCAAAAAGATCCTTCACAGATATCTCGCGCGAGCGCTGGGCAAACTCCAAAATCTCCTTGCGGAAGATGACGAAGCAGACGAGGAACATGACTATGAATGCCGCCAGCGCTATTATGGTGGCATGCTCAAGAAAATCCGAAAAGGAGAGCTTGGCGGAAAGCGCAATCATCACCCCGACCGGGTTTCCGATTGCGGTTGCGCTTGAGCCGATGTTTGTGGCAAAGACAGCCATCATCACGAACGGGACGGGATTCACACGGAGACGGGCGCAAAGCGAAAGGACGATTGAAAGCATGAAAAGGATTGATGTGACCTCGTCAACAATGGCGGCAAAGAAAGCGGAAAAAAGCAGGATTATGAAGACAAGCCTCACCCCGCCGCCGCCCGTGTATTTCATTATTCGGGCGATTAGGTATTCAAAGAAGGCGTTCTTTTCAAGGTAGCCGATAAACAGCATCATGCCCGCAAGGAAGAGGATTATGTTGAGCGAGGAGAACTCTATGAATTTCTCTATGCCAAGCAGCCCTGAGCCGATAAGGACGAATGAGCCAAGAAGAGCAAAGGAAAGCCGTATGTCCCAGAAAAGCACGGTGCCAAGAACCAGCCCCAAAACAAGCGTGGTGGCGATGGACTGTTTGAATGTCAAGCCTAAGAAATTGTCAAAGAGAAGAAAGGAGAGGATTAGGGAAACGGCGTAGAGGGCGGCTTTTTTCCTGTTTGAGGAGCTGTCTGCTTCCGGAAGCATGAGAAGAAAATGGCGGGGAGCAATAAAAAGCTTTCAACAGGCAGATTGAGGGAGTGTGGAAGAATTTCAAAACAAGTGTTAATATCGTATTAACATTTATAAATATTTGTCAATATCATATTAACAGCAAAGGGAAAAGGAGGTGAGGCATATGGGTGGATTGATCAGGTGGAGGCCTTTCTCAGACTTCGGGTTGGAGAGGTTCTTTGACGAGGACTTTGCCCTGCCGATTCCAAGAGGGGGGCTGGACCTTGCCACCGATGTCTATGAGGAGGGCGGCAATGTCGTTGTGAAAATGAATGCGCCGGGCTTTGAGGCAGAGGAGATTGACATCTCCTTTGAGGGCAACTACCTCAAAGTCTCAGGACAGCGCAAGGAGGAGAAGGAGGAGAAGAACAAGAATTATTACTGCAAGGAGATACGCGCCGGCTCCTTTGAGCGGATGGTGAGGCTGCCTTCCGCTGTGAAGGCGGACAAGGCAGAGGCGGAATACAGAAACGGCGTGCTGAAGATAACCGTTCCGAAGGACGAGCCGAAAGGCGGCAAGATAAAGGTGAAGGTCAAGAGCTAAACCCGCCTTTCCCTCCTTCTTCCTTTTTTTGGTTTGGCTTTGCTCCAGCCCAAAAAGCGCATAGCGGGCTGGAAAGAGTGCTTAACTTTGCCTTTCACTGCCTCTGCGAAAGCACCATTTTCCCTTCCTGTTTGAGCCTTTCTATTTCCCGCTCGCCGAGCTTGAGCTTTCTCAGCTCGGAGTCGGGGGTGGCAAGGAATTCCTTGACTGTTATTATTCCAGCCTCGTGCAGCGCAAGAAAGGCGCGCCTGTCAAGGTGGGGCAGGATGGTGGTTGGGTAAAGCTTGTTTTCGTCTATCCTAACTTGTATGCTCTCGTCAGGCGGGAAGCTCCAGCCAAGAAGCCTCAGCCCCACGCAGTCCGCGTAGGCAACGACATCGCCGGAAAACTTGGTGTTTGTTGCAAGCCAGGCGTCCTTTATGTCCGGGTTCCTCTCGCGGATGTCAAGAAAGCGCGCCCAGGTATAAAGGGCGGACTGGATGTGGCACTCAAAGTGCGCTGAGTTGTGGAACTTGCACTCTATTATGCATTTGGTGGGCTCGTGCCCCTCGTACCTGCCCCTCTGCGCCACGACATCAATCTCGTGCGAGATGCACCTGCCCTGCAGCGTTTGGCGGAGGGCTGTGGAATAGCCTCTGCCCTTGAGAAGGGCGCCTATGAAGGTTTCAAACGGATGCCCGTCTGGTCCGAGCTTCAGGAGGGCGTTTCTCAGGCCGAATCGCGCTGCGGCGCCCGGGCGCATGGTGGAAAGAAGCGAATAGGCGATTCTGTATATCTCGCTTGTGGGCATGCCGTCCCTAACGCGGGGGGAGAGGGCGTCTATTATCTCATCTATCATCTGCCCCGAGGCGCCTGCGCGCCGAAGGGCTCGGCGCAGCTTGTTGTAATCAAGCGGCTCAAGGGAGCCGTCCGCCTTTGTCACATATATCTGCTGGACCATATAAGAGCAACCTCAGTTGCTAATAAAATGCTTTGCGGCGCTTGCCTCAGGCAAGAAAGAGCAGGGCGTAGCCGATTGCTGCGAAGGCTGGGATGCCGTAAAGCGACCAGCGGTATATCTGCTTTTCCAGCCTTTCCTCGCCTGCCTTGGCGTGCATCATCATCAGTATGCTTGAAAGCAGGGAGAGGACAAGGACAACATAGGTCACTATCATGAATTTGTCTGCGAAAGTCAGGTAGCCCACAGGAGGTATGCTTGAGGCTACGTTGAGATGGAACATGACGGCTGCTATCAGGGCGGAGGTGTTTATCCCTATCCGCGTCCAAAGCTTGTCCCGCTCCTCAATAAGAAGGGCAAGAAGCCCCACTATCACTATGAATATCACAGGCAGGAATGTCTTGAGCACCGAGGCGAGAAAGATTCTCTTTATCCCTATGTTGAAGACGAAGCGGGAGTAGGTTTCATTGTACGGCGCATAGAAGTGGTCTTCTGCGCGGAAGTTCCAGCCGTCAAGCTCCCAGCCGTCAAGGGTGACTGAGGGGTCTATGCCGCTGCTTTTCTCATCAGGCACATACACTATGCTGCTTTTTGGGTTGCGCTTGTCCTCAATCACGATGGGAAGCTCGTGGCGGTCAAACGGATATTCCTTCAGGTCTATGTTCTCGGAAAGCGCAGCCTGTATGCGGTAGAACTTCTCATTCGGCTCGTCTATTATCTTGTCAAGGGAGGTTGCTCTGCCGTTCATGAACTCAAAGCTGGAAGGGTCGCACTCCTGCTCGCAGCGCATGCTGAGGTAAAAATCAACTGTGTAGCTTCCGGTGCTGACGTCAAACTTGCCGATATTCAGGATATAGATGCCGACATGCACTGCGCTTTGATTGGCGTCTGCGGCAAGGGCAGGCAAAGCAAGAGCCGCCAGCGCCAGCAAAAAACAAATCCGCTTCATAAAGGCGGATATGCCATGAAGATATAAAAGAATTTGTTCCTGCGCTAGGAGGCGGCTTTCCTCTTTTGCATCTCAAAGAGGGAGATTATCTCCTTTGTGGTGGTGATGTCCTGGGGGGACTTGTCATCCCGAAGCGCCATCATGCGTGGGAAGCGCAGGGCGTAGCCCGTTTCGCCAACCAGCCCGCAGGTGTGCATGGGGGAGAGGGTAATCTCATCTGCCGCAACGGTTATGACGTATTTGGGCTTCACCCAGAAATCCGGCTCAAGCTTTGAATTCAGCCCCTTTGGCTTTTGCTTCAGCCTTATTTTTTCAAGCATCTCCTGCAGCTTGCGCATCTCGTCCTCTGAAAAGCCGCTGCCTATTTTCGCGATGGTTTCAAGCTCGCCGGTTTCGTCATTGAGGACTGCGGCAAGAAGCCCGCCGAACTCAAACTCCTGCCGCGCGCCCTTGCCAAGATAGTAGCCGACTATCACTGCATCCACCGTGTCTGCCATCTCCCCATAGGACTTTTTCAGCTTTATCCAGGCGAACTTGCGCGCCCCGGCGATGTAGGGGGCGGAAAGGTCCTTTGCGATTATGCCCTCCAGCCCCTCGCTTATGCAGCGCTGGAAATACTCCTCAAGCCTCTTGGGCGAATCCGTTATTATCTGCTCAGACGGGACTATTACCGAAGAACCTGCGGCGAGCTTTTCAAGCGCCTTTCTCCTGTCGGCGTATTTTTCAAGCGTAAGATCCTTTCCGTCAAGATACATTATGTCAAAGGCAAAAAGGCGAAGGGGGAAATCCCTCTGCATCGCTTCTATGCCGTGCTTGCGCTTGCGCTGTATGGTTTCCTGGAAGGAGTAGTAGCGCTTTTCCTTTTGGTTGTAGGCAAGTGCCTCTCCTTCAAATATGGCTGAGTTGCACCTAAGCGCAGAGGCGGCGGAGGTTATCTCAGGGAACATGTGCGTCATCTTCTCCAGTTTCCGCGAATAGATTTCAACCTTGCCGTCTTTTATGTGAACCTGCATTCGCAAGCCGTCGTATTTTGCCTCAACGGCGCATTTCCCGAGCCTCGCGATTATCTCTTTGGGGGTGGGAAGCCGCTCCGCGAGGGCTGGTCGGATGGGGGAAAAGGGGCGCGCTGAAAAGCGCGAAAGGTCCTTGCCAGCCATGTAGTCCTGCGCCACTTCGCCAAGGTCGGAGCAGAGGTTGAATGCGCGCTCAATCGCCTCCCTGTCCCTCTTGTCCCCGTGCCTTGCCATGGAAAGCGCGTCTATTATTGAGGGGTCGCCTATCCCAAGCCGGAGCTTTCCCAGGCAGAAGCGGACTATGTATTTTGCCTCAAGTGGGCTTGCTCCGTTGAGAAGCTCGGAAAGAAGCAGGATTTTTGCCTCCTGCGAGCCTGCGCCTGAGAGCCTGCTGATTTTCATGAATGAGGAATGGACCTTCAAGACTGAGTTGGGGGTTGAGGCGAGGGAAAGCTGCGCCCTTTTTTTGAGGAGGTTTTCAGCGGTTGTGCCCAAGTCCCCGCTTTTTTTGAAGTCCGCCTCAACCTGCTTTTCGCCCCTTCCTGAAACCTGGGCTATCGCCCTTATTGCGAATTTCTCGCCTATTCCGGCATCAAGCCCCTCGTGGGCTGGCGCGACGTTGCCCTCCATTATGTAGACAAGCGGCTTTACCTCTTCCTTTTCGCATTTTTTTAGAAGCTCCGCTGCTATTGCGGACATCTCAAGCCGCGAAGAAGTGGCTTCAATGCGCGAAAAGAAATCTGCCGCCTCGGAAAACAGCATGAGCGGAAAAGCGCATGGAAATTATTTAAAGGACAGCATGGGTTAGTCTGGCATGCGGGCTGGAAAGGCGCAGGCATCTGTGGAGCTTATTTCAATACTAGGAATTGCCCTTCTTGTCATTCTTGTGTTTGCCGTGCTTGCCTCGGATATGCTGACTGACCTTCTTGTGCAGAAGGACTACAACGACGCATACGAGTCTGTGCGCAGGCTTGCGGCTGCGGCAGATTCCGTATATGCGCAGGGAGAGGGGGCTTCTGCAACAGTCATGGTCACCCTGCCCACCACCACCAACTTCCACCCAGACTTGACATTCGTGGGGAAACCATCTTACGCGCCTGCCGGTGCCCCTGCCAACCAGATAAACATAAATGTTGATGGGACGGATGTGAGCGCATTCACGAAGGCGCGCCTTGTAGGTTCGTTTCCCGCAAGCGCCGGCACCTACCCGATGAAGGTGGTCTCAAGGGGAAGCTACGTCGCAATTGGGACTTACTTCATCGAGGCGAGCAAATACGCTATTTTTGAAAGCATGGGGCAGGATGAAAGCAGGGTGGAAACCATAACATTCAGCGCGGTGACTAATCAGACGGTGTCGGTTTTGCTCAATTACACCTGGGGCTATTCCAATGTTGAACTGGCGGCGGACGCCCTTGCGTTCAATGTTTCTTCTGGCAGCCCTGTAAGCGTCAATTTCACCATCACCTCGGATGATGATGCCGCTGGGATTTACAACGGCGAGCTTAAGGTTGTCGGGCAG
>JAOAJL010000023.1 GCA_026414185.1 Microcaldota archaeon
CGGCAAGTCCACGCTTGTCAACGAAATTCTCTACAAGGCGCTTATGAGGCACTTCCACCAGTCAAAGGACGAGCCTGGAAAATTTGAAAGGCTGGAAGGGCTGCAGCATCTTTCCGATGTCATCTGCATTGACCAGGCGCCAATCGGCAGGACGCCGCGCTCCAACCCGGCAACCTACATCGGCGCATTCACCCCGATCCGCGAGCTTTTTGCAGGAGTGCCTGAAAGCCGCGCGCGAGGCTATGACCCCGGGCAGTTCTCCTTCAACGTGGAGAAAGGCAGGTGCCAGGCTTGCGGCGGCGACGGCGTGAAAAAGATAGAAATGCAGTTCCTGCCGGACGTCTATGTCACCTGCGAGGAGTGCGGCGGAAAGCGCTACGACGCTGAAACCTTGCAGATAAAATACAAGGGCAAGAACATCCACGACGTTCTTTCCATGTCGGTTGAGGAAGCCGCCGTCTTCTTCCAGAATTTCCCGCCCATCAAAAGCAAGCTTGACGTGATGATTGACGTCGGGCTTGGCTACATCTCGCTTGGGCAGCCTGCCACCACCCTCTCAGGCGGTGAGGCGCAGAGGATTAAGCTTGCCGCTGAGCTTGCCCGCCGCGACACCGGCTCAACCTTCTACATACTTGACGAGCCGACGACCGGGCTGCACTTTGCTGACGTCAGCAAGCTTTTGGCGGTGCTGCAGCGGCTTGTTGACAGGGGCAACACCGTCCTTGTCATTGAGCACAACCTTGACGTAATCAAGACTGCGGACTGGATAATTGACCTTGGGCCTGAGGGCGGGGAGGAGGGCGGGCAGATTGTCGCAGTGGGCACGCCAGAGGAAATCGCGAAGAACCGCGACAGCTACACAGGAGATTATCTGAAGAAGGTGCTTTGACTGGCAACCCCAGCCAGTCCCTGCGCACTCAGCCCCTCATTTTTTTCTTCACAAGAAGGCGGTGGTAGGCAATCCCGAAGCGGTGCGCCTCGTCGCGCGCGTATTGCAGGATTTTCAGGGCTGGGGAGGAGCGCGGCAGGCGGACGGGCTGGGAAAAGGCAGGGCTGTAAATCTCCTCGTATTCCTTTGCAAGCGAAATGCAGGGTATTGAAAGCGAGAGGCGGGAGAGGGCGGAGAGGGCGGCGTTCAGCTGTCCCTGCCCACCGTCAATCAGGATGAGATTGGGCATCTGCGCGCCCTCATTTTTCAGGCGGGCATACCTCCTTGCCACTATCTCCCTTATGGAAGCAAAGTCATCCTGCGCCCCGACGGTGCGTATCCTGAATCTCCGGTAGTTGCTCTTGTTGGGCTTTCCATTCACAAACTGCACCATCGCGCCGACAATGGAGGAGCCAAAGAGGCTTGAAACGTCAAAGCACTCAATCACGCGTGGTATTTCAGGCAACCCAAGCGCCTGCTGGAGTTCCAAAAGCGCAGGGTCGGCAGTCCCGCCGATTTCCAGAAGTATGTTCTTGCGGAGAAGCTGCAACAGCCTCAGCTTGTCGCCCTTCTTGGGGGCAATGATGGAAACAGAGCCGCCCCTTTTTTGCGAAAGATACTGCTCAAGCGCAGCCCTGTCTTCCGGCAGGCGCTCCACATAAATCCTCCTTGGGATTCCGCCTGCCTCGTAAAAGCGCGGCAGGAACTCCGAAAGCGCATCCGCCCCCATCGCCTCAAACTCGTATTTTTTGCGGTCCCTTATCACCCCGCCGATTTGCCTGAAAAGCTGCACGTGCGCCTTTCCGCCGTGCTCCACAAGCGAAACGAAGTCCTCGTTTGCCGATGCCTCGCCTTCCATCTTCTGCCGCTCAAGCAGCGAGGAGAGGGAGCGGATGGAGTTGCGCAGGGCGAGGGCGCGCTCAAACTGGCGGGCGTGCGAGGCGCGCTTCATCTCCGCCTCCATCTCCGCAAGCACCTCCTCCAGCTTCTTGCCGCCCGAGAGAACCTCCTCAAGCTTTCTTACCTGCCTCATATACTGCTCCTGCGTCACCAGACCGGCGCAAACCCCGGTGCAGAAGCCAAGGTGGTATTGCAGGCAGGCGCGACCCTGGTTCGGGCGGCAGGTGCGGATTTTGAATATCCTGCGCAGGGTGGAGGCAACAAGCACGTGGGCTGAGCCTGCGGTGAAAGGACCAAAAAGCTTTCCGCGCGCGCGCACCTTCCCCCCGCGGTTCCTCCTCACAAGCAGCATGCGCGGGTATTTCTCCTCGGTAATAAGTATGTAGGTGAATCTCTCGTTGTCGCGAAGCTGGATGTTGTATTTCGGGTAATGCTCCTTTATGAGCCGGTTTTCCAGAAGAAGCGCCTCGGCTTCGCTGTCGGTTACTACCCACTCTATGGATTTTGCCTGGCAAACCATCTGCCTCGTTCTCTCCGGCAAATCCGGGCTGAAGTAGCTTCCAAGCCGGCTGCGCAGGTTCTTGGCTTTGCCTATGTAAATCGGCACGCCTGCCGCGTCCTTGAAGGCATAGACGCCTGGCGAGCGGGGCGCTCCTCTTGCGACCTGCTGGAGCTGCTGCGGCATATTCAAGCCTCGTGTTTAAGTTTCAAAATTAGGGGCTATATAAAAGAGGGGGAGCGGTACACCCGAAGGCTCCGTCCCACCTCCCACACCTCCCTATAAAGGGAAGCTGCACAAATCCGCGGTCAAAGTTTAAATATGCTGATGGCTGCCAGGCGTGCTGAGGCTTGCGGCGGACTGAGCCCCTGCCAGCTCATTTTCAATGCCCTCAATCAGCTCAAGCTGCCTCTTCTCGGAGCGGATTGACTGGAGCCGCGCAGGGTGTTGGCAAAAGGCAGGGGAATCCAGCAAAGCGCCGTGTTTATGCCAAGCTTGCGAAGCGACTCTTTGCAGAATTCGCGATACAGCCTCTCCGCCTCGCCCTTCGCCTTCCCGTCCGCAGAGGATATGGCGGTCGCAAAAAAAGTGTGCTGGAAGAAGTCCAGCCAGTTGAGCGCCTTTGAAACGGCTTTTTCAACAGCAACGGCAGGAAAGAGGATTTTGATGGCAATCTTCAAGACAGGCTTTGCCCATTCCATCAATCCAGCCTGGCTTTGCGGCTCAATATGGGCAGGGGCATTCCGCGCCTCATCAAAAAGTGTTTTTAAATGGATTTATTCCCCTTTGAGTTTTAGTATTGCTTCCGCGATGTCCCCCCCTGTTTCGCGCAGGGCGTTTTGCGCCTCCTCGCGGCTGCATCCTGCGGCTTCCATGACCATCCTTATGTCCTCTTCGCCAGCCTCCTGCTCCTCATGCACCCTGCCTGCAATCTGGAAAGACTTCTGCCCCTGCATTTCAATCTGCGTGACAGAGGGCTCAAAAACCACAATTCTGCCGCCCTCGCGAAGCTCAATGGTCACCCTGGACGCGGCAATATCTTCGGTCTTTATCCCCATCTGGCGCATGAGCTTTGCCATCTGCTTTGGGTCTATTCCTCCTGGGAGCATGAAACCCTACCTCCGCGGCTCTCTTTTTTGCGTGAAGAATAAAAAGAAGACGGCTCCAAAAGCAAGGCAGGAATAATTACTTTTAAATATACTTTTTCACACATAGGAGAGCATGCTATTGCCCTACCGTCGCATATGCCAGATTAACTCAAAATTGCAAAGAGTTGCCAGAGGCATTGAGCTGAACGGCTTTGACCCAAAATGGCATCCGCTCCCAAACTTCGTCCGCTACATGTTCCGCGATATAGGCAAGGACGACTACAAGAGGGGCAAGGTTCGGCACAAGCCGCCCACGTTAAGCACAAGCCAGCGAGAGCGCTTTTACAAGCTCCTCTCGGAAGCATATTGCGTGCGCGGCGCTGCCCTTGAGACGCTTTACAAAGAGATATCCCTCTTTGTCAAGAGGAAGTTTGCCGAGAATGAAAAGGCGTTCCATATAAAGGAGCTGCCGGACGGCATAGGCTGCGTGAGGAGGGGGCTGTTCGTCTGGCACGTCAATCCCGATGGGAAAGCGGGCGGCTCTTACGAGGCAACAATCCACTTTCACGGCGATGAAAAGGAGTTTGTCATAATGCGCGGCTGCAGAATAGTCGGGACGATGGCTTTGCACAGCCCGATAAAGCTATTCCACAAATCCAAGCTTTCCGGAAGCGGCATCTACAAAAATTGCATTTTTCTTAACAATAGCCGGCTCTACAACTGCAAAGCGGAAAACGCGGTTTTCATAAACGCCATCGCAAAAAGAAGCGAGTTTGGGAGTGCCGAAGTTCCAAAAACCGAAATCAATCACTGCATCTTCGTGTCTTGCAAAGGAGTGGTGGGCTCGCATAAAGACAAGATAAGGGAAGGAGACAAGGAAGGCAACTGGAGCGACTGAAGCCTTCAGCCGAATTTTTCCTTCAGCTCGCTCTTCCTTATTTCAACGCGCTTTATCGGACCTATCTGCTTGACCGCGTTGAAAAGCTTGGCTGAAAGCTTGCCATAAACTATCTCCTGCACGAAAAGCGGAAAATCAGTCTGCTTGGCAATCGCTTTCACATTTTCAGATAGGGCTTTTCTGACATCCCTGCGCACGGACTCGCTGACCTTCAATCCAGATATGCAGAGGCTCTTTATCCTCAGCCCAACCCCGTCTTTTGTGACCACGTCGTCAATCTGGTGGATGACGGAGCGGCGCCTGCGGACAAGGGTGCGCACGTAGCCGGGCACAAGCTCGTGCCCTATGAAGATGGTGTGCGCCGTCTTTCCCTTCACCTCCCTAACGCGGAAGTAGAGGTTTGTGTAGGCAGTAGCCTGCGAAAAGCTGCCGGTCATCTCCCCAAGCCCGACCTTCACGACCCTGTTTTTTAGGTTTGCCTCGTCAGAAGAGACAATCTGCCCTATCTCCTTTGACTCAAACATTTCCGGCGCCAAAACCGAATACCAGCTTTTTGTCTTCCACTTGTCCATCACTTTGGCTTTCTTACCTTGCTCTGCCATAGCAACCACTCGCCTTAGCCCTTACTTCACCAAAAGCGCCGCCGTCTCCGGGTCATACTTCCAGTCGGCAGGCAGCCTTCCAACTCTCGTGTAGTACTTCACCAGCCTTCCAATCTTGCTTTCCACATGGATGAGCTTGGTCCTGTTGTGCTTGTCCGCGCGGTTGGTGCGCAGATGCTCCCGCATATTCACGGCGCGCCTTATGAGGTTCAGCAGGTCCTCGGGGTATTCCTGCTTGACGCCGCCCTCCTTCAATATTTTCGTTATCGGCTTGCCGCACAGGTTCTGCACGGAGGGCACGCCGTAGGTGTCGCGCAGCCTCTGCCCGATGGCAGTCGGCCCAAGCCCCTCCTTGCCCATCTTCACCACAAGCTCGGCAACCTCGTGAGCGGAGTATTCCACCCACTCAGGAGTCACCTTCAGCGCTGGCTTTTTGGAGCCCGACTTGCCCCTTTTTTTGCTGTGCAGCCTTGCCATATCATCATCCCTGTTCTTTCCACTCCTTTCTTTCTGCGGCTTCCAAGAGGCTGGAATCTTGGAAAAAAGATGCCTCAAATCAGCGGACGGCGCACTGCGCCACCCTGCCGTTTGACCGATGGCATCACTTGCCGGCGTTGCCGGTCCAGCCGAAGCGGCTATACTATGGGGCAATTGTTTAAAAGGCTTGCTGGAAGTTGCGGCAGGCAAGCCTTCCGCTTAGCGCCGCTCCTCAAGCATGTTGTAAAAAAGGATTGAAAAGCCGACGAAAAGCGGCAGTGAAACTCCTGCGGAAAGAAGAGCATCCGCGCCAAGCCCATAGTAGAAGAAAGTTGCGAAAAGGACGCTTAGCACAAGCGCGCCTGCGATGGCGGAAAGCGCGTGCGGCATCCTCCTTTTCCTCACGACATTCTCGGATGGGAGCGGCTGGAGCTTCAGCGGCTCCTGCGGTTCCGCCGCTGGCTTGGCAGGGGGCTTTTCCTTAGGATAGTCCAGGACAAAAGTCTCTTTTTTCGCAGGCGCAGGCAAAGCCGCCTTTTTCCTTGCCCGCTTTCTTCCCATCGCCCGAGCCGACCTCGCGCGGCGTTTCTTCCTTCTTGGCATGGCAACCATCACTCAAAGCTCACTTTCCTTTCTCCTATGCTGAACTTAATATTACTTATCTTCGCAGTCGCCAAAATCTCCTCTCTTATCGGGGCAATGTCAAACTCGCAGGATATTGCGGCTGAGGGGATTTCCGCGTTCAGGGGCAGTTTGCGCTCAGCCTTCCAGTTGCGCGCCGCAGACACGACAGAATTCAAAAACTCAACCTGCCTTTCCGCCTCCTCGTCCAAAAGCCCCTCCTCCGCCTTAGGCCATTGCGAGAGATGGACGCTTTTTTGCGGGTTGAAAGCCTGCCAAACCTCTTCTGCCAGATGAGCCGCGACCGGCGCAAGAAGCTGCATGGTTTCCAAAAGCACGGTGCGCATGGCAAATTGGGCTGCCCTCCTGCTTTCCTGCCCGTAAATCTCCGGCTGGTAAAGTCTGTGCTTCACATACTCAAGGTAAAAGTCGCAATACTCGTGCCAAAAAAAGTCCTGCAAGAGCTTGGTGGCGTGGTGGAACTGGTATCCCTTCCAGTCTTCGCCCGCCTCTTTCTTGATTTTCTGGAAGCGCGAAAGAATCCACCTGTCAACAGCCCGCAGGGTGCTTTCGGCAGGCGGCGCGCCGCCATAGTCCGCACAGCCCCGCTCAACAAGCTTTGCCGCGTTTATGACCTTGTTGATGAAGCTTTTCGCATACTGCATGTCCTGGTACGAAAACGGTCTGTCCTTCGCCATCGCCCCGGAAAGCGCAGCCCAAATCCTCACTGCGTCAGCCGAGTAGTCTTCAAGAAGCCTGTCCGGCTCTATTATGTTGCCAAGCGACTTGCTCATTTTCTTTCCGTCGGGGGCGAGCACGTTCCCATTCAGCAGAATCTCCCTGAAAGGCGGCTTGCCCGTAAGCAGGGCGCATCTGTAGATGGTGTAGAAAGCCCACGTCCGCACGATTTCAACCCCCTGCGGCCTTAAGTCAGCAGGGTAGGTGCGCGCAAAAAACTCGCCGTCTTCCTGCCAGCGCGAGATTATCAGGGGGGTGATTGAGGAATCCACCCAGCAGTCGCAGGTTGAGGTCTCGGCGACAAGCTCCTCGCCGTCCGAGGCGATTTTTGAGGGCTTGCTGTGCGGATTGAACGGAAGCTCGCTTTCTTCGGCAGGATACACCCTTCCGCTTTTTTTGCCAATCCAGAAGGGCAGGGGCGTGCCGAAAACCCTCTGGCGCGAAATCACCCAGTCCCACTCCACAAACTCCGCCCAGTCAATAAGGTAGGAAATCCCGAACTCGGGAATCCAGCGTATCCTTCTGGCATCCTCTACTATCCGCCTGCTTCTGTCCGTTATCTTCGCAAACCACTGCATTGAAAGCAGAAGCTCAACAGGCTTTTTGCACCTGTCATGGACCTTCACAACCTGGCGCAGCGGCTCGGTCTTTGCGAGCTTTCCCTCAGCCCTGAACTTTTCAAGAATTTTTTTCCGCGCCTCTGCGCATGCCAGCCCGTCAATCCCCGCAGATTCGCTGTTTGTTATCCTGCCCGCCTCGTCCATCGCCTTTATGACCGGAAGGCGGTGCTTGTAAATCCAAACCACATCCTGCTTGTCGCCAAAGGTGCAGACCATCACAGCCCCGCTGCCGAATTCCATGTCCACGTCCTCATCCGGGATGAACGGGACGTGCCTTCCAAGCGCAGTGACTATCTTTCCAGCCCCAAGCTTCGCATAGCGCTCGTCCTTGGGATTATAGCATACGGCGACGCAGGCGTGCATCAGCTCCGGGCGCGTGGTGGCAATCGGCAGGGGCTTTCCGCCAAGCTCAAAGTTTATGTAGTGGAGCTCGGTTTGCCTTTCCTCCTCAACGGTGTCGGTCTTCGCAAGCGCCGAGCGGCAGTGCGTGCACCAAAAGACCGGGTGCTCTGCGCGGTAAATCTGCCCCTGCTCATACATCTTCAGAAGCGAGAGCTGCACTTTCCTGTGGTATTCCGGGTCCTGTCTCTTATACACATCT
>JAOAJL010000024.1 GCA_026414185.1 Microcaldota archaeon
ACGGCAGAGGAAATAACCCCCTCCTGCAACGGGGCGGGCGAAACGCTTCTTAACTGCGACGGCACGCTTCAGTCCGGCTACACCTGCACCATAAGCGGAACCGCAATGACCATCACGGGCTTGCGCCACTCTGCCGTTATTCAATACGGGGCTTCACCAACGCCTCCCTCGCCAGCACCTTCGCCCTCCCCGCCCACCAGCGGCGGCGCTGCGCCCTTCTTCACTCAGCCGCCGATTCCAAAAACAGAGCAGGAAGCATGGCAGCCGCCTGCCGAGCCGGAAGAGCCGCAAAAGCCAGATGACATTATTTCGCCCTCAAAGCCGCCTGCTGAGGAGATAAAAAAGACGGTTGATAAGGTGGTGAGCGAACTCCCGATAGGCCAGGGTGCGAAAGATGCGGTTGTGGAAAGCTCCCCCTTGTGGCTGGTGCTGATGGCACTCTGCCCGCCCATCCTGCTTCTCTTGGGGGCGATAGCCGCCTACCTGCTCTTCTTCCGCAAGAAAAGGCGCGGGCTTGAGGGAGTCTGAAGCCGGCGAGGGGAGAAAGCCGTCAGCCAAACGAATAAAAACTATGCCTTTGAATTGAATGCGAAGTGTTTGTGGAAGATAGGCTGGTTCTTGCCTTTAAGAGAATGGGCTTGTTCTTGCCTACACAATAAAAAGAGAGGTGAAACAATGAGAGTAGAGATATTAGCAATGCTAATAGCGACGATGCTGCTTTTCGGATGCGCCAATATATCCGGCTCTGCGCAGGCAGGCTCATTCGGAAAAAAGGCATCCGAGCAAAAAGCGTATGAGTATTTCAAGCAGAAATACGGCTCGCCCGAGGGAAGCGGCGCGCCAAGGATAATTGAGCCGTTCATGACGACCTACATAGACGCGGACTTCATGCCTGCGGACAAGGTGCTCAAATACAACAAGGACGCGCCTTCATTCTATGTGTGGTTCTTCTACGACAACTTCGGGCAGAATGACGCGATAAAGGTAACCTTCCGCTACCTTGAGGACGGGACTGAGATATACTCCTTCAACTCCAAAGGCGGAGGGGACTACGGGGCTGCGAACTTCAGACTGGACAAGCCTCAGGATGGTTGGCCTCTTGGAAAATACGAGGTTGTGATTTCAGGAAAGGGGGTGACCGAGCGCGTGCAGTTTGAGGTGATAGAGGGCCAGACTGTGAAAGTGCCTCTGCCCTACGAGGAAGCCGGGCTTTCGGCGCCAAAGCAGGAGGAGCAAAAGCCATCTGCAAGCCAGCCGCCCACCACTGCGGGCATGACCTCTGACGAGATGGTGTTTGACACCACCAAGGGCTACCTCGGCGCATGCGACCTGACCGATACCTCTGAATTCAAGCTGGACACTGCGATAGACGCCTCGCTTGTCCAGGTATGGTACAACTGGGCAGAAGGAGAAAGCACCATAACATACAGCCTCAAAAAAGACGGGCAGCCGTTCTTGGATGGGGTATTCGTGCGCGCAGACTGCGACCCCTACCAGAAGAATTGGTGCAATGGAAACCACAAGGTCAGCAAGACCTTCTCCCCCGGAAGCTACAAGCTTGTGATTTCAACCAAGAAGATGTGCCTGCAGCCGGGCAAGACCGGCACATTCAGGATATACGGGAAGATTGCCTCCTCGCAGCCAAGTGGCGGGAGCGGCGGTTCTGCATCCTCGGCGCAGCTGCCATCTGGGATACCCGAGCACCTGAAAGGCTGCGATTACAGCGGCACGTGGGAAACCGACTGGGGAACGATGGTGCTCAAGATGGATGGCAACAGGGTGGGCGGAACCTATACCCACGACTCCGGCAGGATTGAAGGGGAAATAGTTGACGGAGTGTTTGTGGGCACGTGGAGCGAGGCGCCCTCCTACTCGCCAACCCGCGATGCCGGCGATGCGGTCTTTTACTTCACGAAGGACTGCAACAGCTTCACAGGCAACTGGCACTACGGCAAGCACCAGGCTGGCTCTACATGGAGCGGAAGCTGGTGGGGCAAGAAAAAGAAAAGCTGAGGCAGAAAAGCCGAAGGTTGCCTCCCAATTTGGAGGCGCGATTCCCCTTTTTTTGTTTTTTCATTTTTCCTTTTCCCAATCGTTAATCTCCTGCATTATCTTCATCGCGACCTTTTCCGCCTCCTCTGCCTTGACATCTGCCCCGCCAACTGCGCGGTGCCCGCCGCCGCCCAGCTTTCTCATCGCCGCGCCCACGTCAAATGAGGATTTTTTCCCGTAGATGTTGTGCCCGACAGAGAGCTTCACCATGCCCTTCTGCTCGCGCTCAGGCATGAGCCGCACGCTGGCTATTGCCTCGGGAAAAAGAGAGTAGATAAGGTAGTTGTTGCCCCGCGGCAACCCCTCCAGCTTCCGCAAATCCGAAAAAGCGACCCTGCCGACCATTCTTGTGTTCTCCCTCATCAGCTGTGCGAACCTTTCAAGCTCCTGCTCCACCTTAGCAGCCCGCACCGCCACCTTCGCATCCGAAAGGACAGCATCTATGTCCTGGTTTTTCCGAAGCAGGCTGATTACATGGAGCCGAAACTCGTCATCTTCCTTCTTGTCAGGGCTCATTTCAAGGGTGTTTGAGAGCAAAAACCAGCCTGTGGGGCGCCGCGCCTGCTCAAGCGGAACCTGTCCTGAGTCTATCCTGTCCACCTCCTCAAGCGCAGAGGCGTATTTTTCCAGGTAGGGATTTTCCGCCCAGTCGTAAATGACGCGCGCGGCGCTTGGCTTGTCTGCCCATGCTCCCTCGAATTTCGCGTTGGGCTTTGGCTTGGAGGATTCGTGGTGGTCAAACCACATCCCGCAGCGCCTGTCGTAGGGCAAGTCCGCGATTATGTCAAACTTGGTGAAGGGTATTTTGCCTGACTGCACTGTCGCAGGGTCAATGAAATTGATTTCGTCTATCTCCTCAATTTCGGAAAGGAGGACGGCGCAGAAAACGCCGTCCAGGTCGGTGTGCGTATAAAGGCGCATTTTCCCCACCCGCACGAAAGGCAGACTGTTAGCACACGCTTGGCTTATAAACACTCTTTGCGACAATCAGAGTATGATTGCCGGTATGCCGAAACAAAAACCGCAAATCGCCAGCATTCTCAACAGGGCGCAGAGGTTTGCCAGAATCCTGCAGGAGAAATATCCGGTGAGGACCGAGTTCATACCTGAAGGCGCCAGCTACCACATGGGCGCGGAGGAGAAGGCTTTCAAAAAGCGCACTCTCCGCCTCATAGCCCGCTTTTCGCATTCATTCATGGACAATGAATTCCGCAGCAAGGCTCTGAACCACCTGCAATTCATAGAAGTTTCCTGCTTTCTTTTTTCAACTCTTGCAGCCCGCGCAAATTCGGCTGGCTTCCTCTCACAGAGGGCACTTCGTGATTTCATATCGGCAATGCACGGGATTTTTGAGAAGCAGGCGATTCCCTATGACGTGGTGGTGCTTGCCGCCGGCTTGCGCAACGGAAGCTATATGCCGGCGGAAAAGCTTGATGCGCTTTACTCTGAACATGGACTGGCGTTTGCGGAGTTTTGCTCGGCGCTGGAGAAAGAGGCGCTTTCGCTTCGGCACGGCTATTCCGAGAGGCTCGCAGGCAGGCTTGCAAACCATTCGCTAAGCAAGCGGGAGCAGACTGAGCATGTGATGTCGCACGCCGTCCTACTCAGCACCGCCCTTTGCGAGATGGTGGGGAAAAGATACGCGAGGGAATTGCAGGGGGAAACCGCCTGAGGCGCCTGCTCAGCCGCGCCGCTTGCCAAGCGCAAAGAATTAAAAGCGGAGCAAGAGTTGAGAGGAACATGAAAAGCTTTCTCCAACTTGCCTTGAAAAGAAGGACAACTTATGAGTTCTCGCGAAAGAAGGTGCCGGCGGAGATTATCAGGAAGGTGCTTGAAGCTGGAAGGTGGGCTCCCTCTGTGATGAACAGCCAGCCATGGCAGTTTATCGTTGTGAGGGATGAAAAAACGATACGCGAAATAATGAGGGCTTCTTATTACGGGCTTTTTCACACGGCACCAAATGCGATTATCATAGTCGCCTTGCTGCCAAGCATGGTTTCTGACAAGCTGCACCGGGGAATGATAAACGGGAAGCTTGGCAGGGACGAGTCTTTGCTTTGCGCTTCAATGCCGATACTCATGATGGACCTTGCATGCGCTGACATGGGAATCGGCTCCTGCATCCTTTCGCTTGACGAAACCCGCCTGCCAAAATCTCTCGGCATTGCGAAAGGACAGCGCGCACCGCTTGGGCTTGGAATGGGCTATGAGGAGAGAGGCGCGCGGGAAACCGGTCAGACGCACTGCCGCAAGCCGCTGGCAGAGCTCCTGAAAGATGGGAGGCTTTGAATGGCAGAAAGCTTGCTTTTTGAAAAGATCGGAAAGGGCTTTGTTGCGGGCGCTAAGAGCACCCTGCTTCTATTCAAAGAGAGAAAATGGCTGTCCGAGGCATTTTCAGAGCCTTTCCTTTCCAAGCTCAGCCCAAACTCCATTTATTTGACGACGAGCACGCCGGCAGAGAGGATAGATAAGCCGCTTGGGACGGAAAACATGATATGGGTTGATGCTACCGGGGCGCTTCCCTCGCCTGCGCCTGGATTCGCGCTGACAAGGGTGCCCTCTGCGAGAAATCTTGTTGCCCTCTCTTCAGTCCTTGGCACCATGATCTCAGGAGGAAACCACAGCTTCCTTGTGGTAAATTCGCTTAATGAGATTTTGGAGGAAAACGGGGAGGACAGGGCGTCGCAGTTTGTGGATTTCCTGATAAGCAGGCTCAGGCATGCCTCTGTCGGAAGCCTGTTTCTGCTTCTGCTTGAAAGCCAGCAAGAAGCGAAGTTTGCGGCGAAGATATACTCCCTTTTTGATGATGTGAAGCGCGTCTGACGCGCCCAGCAAAAGCAGAGCTTTTCTCACAGCCCTGCTTATTTTCTGGAAATCCAAGCCAGTATCCCAAGCGCTATCGCTGCGAAAAGGAATGGCAGGAAGGAAAAGAAGCCCTGCCTGCCGTAGACGCCGAAGAAAATGTGGATGAGGGGGTTTGAGGAGATGCCAAGCATGAGGAACGCCACGACTGCGAAAAGCAGGGCAAGCGTAAAGCTGCTGCGAAGCTCCAAATAGTCCTTGACGTAAGTGTAGATAAGTATTGTGGAAAAGGCGATAATAAGAAAGGAGAGGCTTCCGATTGCGAAGAAGAGCATGCGCTCTGCGCCCATGCCGCGCCTGAATGGAAAGACTGCGTCAAGGGCCACAAGCGAGAGCAGGGCTGCTGCTATTATCGCAAAAGTGATGAGAAGGGCAAGCCCTGAAAAGCCGTTTCCCGCCTTCTCATTTTTTCCCCTTGCCTTTGCCATACGCACCACCTTTTAACATCTGCTTCATAAACTCGTTTTCCTCCCACTCTGGCGAGATGAAATACACCGCGCCGTATTTCCCGTGCGCGTCAATTATGCCGTTTTTGGCAAGAAGCTCAATGTGCGCCTTCACCGACTTGTAGTCCATCCCCAATTGAAGGGCGAGGCGACGCAGGTTCATGGGCTT
Source organism: Microcaldota archaeon (assembly GCA_026414185.1). Lineage (GTDB taxonomy): Archaea > Micrarchaeota > Micrarchaeia > Anstonellales > Anstonellaceae > UBA10161. The sequence goes on from JAOAJL010000024.1 coordinate 5,530, forward strand.
TTCCCTCAGCACGCAAAGCACCCTTACCCTTGTCGGACCCCCTTTTGTGCCTGAAAGGAGCCAGAAGAGAAGGCGCGAGCGAGCGTCCATAGAAACACTAGGTAAAGCAAAAATAAAAAACGGAACTGGGCATGGGCTTGGCCACGCTCACTGTAGGGAAGACGGCGGAGCTGCAACATGCTCAATGGGGCATCTGCCCGTTCTGCCCGCTCTGAAGCCCATGCGGAATGCCCTGCCCGCCTCATCTCCGAATTTTTCCTTCATCTCCTGTTTCTTTTTTTGCATCTGCTCCTGGGCAAGCTGGCGCAACTGCTTTTGTAGCTCAAGCGCCCCTGCGTAGTCCCCAGCATCCATCTTCTTTCTTATCTGGTAGCGCAGGCTGAACATCTGCTCGCTTCCCATCTTCATCATCCAGCCGCCAACGCCGTATTTCTCGGAGAGGGATTTCGCAGTGGCATAGTCGCCCTCATGCACCGCCTTCATGAAAGCAATGCGAACTTCATCCGTGATTCCGTTTTCCTGCGGGCTTTCGCCCCACATGCCCCATGCGCCGAAGGCAACCGCCGCCCCCGCAACAACAAGCAGAGCCGTTGCCACCATGGCAAATTTCGCCTCCATTTCCACACCTCTTTTTTGCAGACACCTTCTGTGCCACGCTGTATTGCAAAAAGAAAACTCTGCCCTCTTATATATGGATTCCCCAAACTAACCCCAAAATTAGCCCCAAAAACTTGGCAAATGCCCCGCAGCTGGCTAAAAAGTTTTATAAACTATTTTTGAGTTTAAGCAGTGGTTATTTGGTGGCAAGAAGGCGACTTTCACTGCTTGCACTGCTGGCGTGTATATTCCTGGCTTTGATAGGGTTGGCAGGGGCGGTGCCGCTTTCAAGCTGCGCCAATCTAAATTCAGCCAACACCGTCTACGACCTGACGCAGAACATCTCAAGTGC
>JAOAJL010000025.1 GCA_026414185.1 Microcaldota archaeon
TATCAAATCAAGGAAAATCTTCGTCGCGGTGCCGAACTCAACAAGCGAAATGGTATAGCGCTTTTCTTTCTCGGTGTCCGTTATTGAAACAGAAGCAGGCACTCCGTCGGCAGTGAAGCTGTAGTTTGCGATTACTTTCCCCTTCTCCCCCCCTTCCTCCTCCTTTTTCGGCTCTGCCGGAAGCATGCGGAACGAGATTGAAGGCTTCTCAGCTATGTTAAGGGGGTAGTTTATGTCAATAAGCCCTCCTCTTTCAAGCACTGTGCAAATAAGCTCGGCAGTTTGCGGAGTCAGCGAAAGCTGCTTTGCAAGCATGTCAATGCCTATGCTCTTTTTCTTTTCCACAATTGAAATGAGCTGGTCAACCTTCGTTTCAATCATTTCTCGCCCCTCCTTTTTCTGAGAACTCTTTTCAGTTTATTAATGCTTTCGGATTTTCCTCAGCCCCGCGACGCCACCACCCTGCCGGCAAAAAGGACATAGCTTCCCTCGTAAAGCCTCTTTATCTCTTCGGCAGAAAGCGCCCTGGAATATACCCTCACCTCATCTATCGCTCCTTTCCCATACGTCGGCGCAGTCTGATGATAGCAATTGCTCCCAAAGCAGACATCAACACTGGCAGCAGTGCGCGGAGCAGAAGCAAGCGAAAGCGTGCCGGTGCCTTCCTCAACCCCGTCAAGATAAACTGCGTAAGTGCCGCTTTGCGCGTCATAGGTGAACGCGTAGTGGTGCCAGCGCTCTATGTCGTCTGCTATCACTTGCCCAAGATTGTGCGGGTTGCCCTCCTGGTCATAAAGATAGAACTCCACAGCCTTTCCCCCTGCATGCGGGCTTATCTCAAAGCCGTTGCTGCCGGGCGCAGAGGCAAGCCAGCCATCCCTGTTCCAGTTTTCCTCGCTTGACTTTGCCCACATGGCAACAGTTATGCTCGGCGTGGAATAAACACTGGTGGAAGCGTATCCCCCTCTCCCGTCAAGCAACAACGCATTCCCCCTCACTCCTGCCGTGCTTTCGGCAGGCGCAACCACCCGTGCCCAGCGCGAGAAGCCCGCGTAGTCGTAAGCCCTGCCATCAGCTGGGTTGTCATCAAAGGGAAGGTAGGAAACAAGGCCCGGCAGGCGTTTGCTTATGTAAATAGTCGCATTCAAATCAGCCTGCGCAGACGAGGAAAAAGCATACCCTGTTTCAATCTCAACTTTGCAAGGCTTCTGGTAAATCCCCCTGTAATGCTGCCTTGCCTCTTGCGGCGAGAAGGTTCGGTTATACACCCGCACCTCATCAATAAGCCCGGAAAACGGGTTTGAGATTGAAAGCAAGCTGACCGAGTCAACATAATATTCGCCAGGATTTTCGGGCAGCAAAAAGCTTAGCCTCGCATTCCTTTCGCCATCGTCTAAGCCAGCTGAAAAAATTTTTGAAACAAAAAACCAGCCTCCACCAGTGCCATCCCCCCCAAATGCAAACTTATGGTAGCTTCCTGCCCAGCTGCCATCCTCTTGAAGGTATTCTCTCCTGATCGTGTCATAGATAGAATAGGCTCCTGCAACAGTTTCCGCCCTTGCCCAAAAAGAAAGAAGATAACGCCTGTCTCCTCCGTAAAGCACTACTCCATTCTGATATATTGAGCTTTCAGTGGGCACTCCGCCTCCACGCCTCCATATCTTCACGGCATAAGTCCCTGACTTTGAATTCAGCGTAGAGTCAAAATACGCATTTTGCGGATCGTTGTTGGAAACTGCCCAATAGCGCCAAGCGTCATCTATTCCGTCGTCAGGAGAGAACGCCGTTTGAGGAATTTCAAATTCCCCATCCTGCAGTCCTGCCTTTGACACGTTGCCTCCTATCAGCAGGTTCGTTGTTGAATTCACAAGCCCGATTTCCGCCCGCCCCGACTTTGTCCCATCCCCGTCAAGGTAATATGAGTAGTTCCCAGTCCTGTTCACTGAAAGCAGAAGGTGCTTCCAGCCGTTTCCTGCGGCTGGGAATGACGCCTTAATTGATTTTTCCCCGCTTTCCGCATTTGCATAAACCTGCGCCCCTGCGCTGTGGAAGTTGAGCCCATAGTAGCCCTCACGTGCTTCTTCTCTTTGCGAGATTATCCCCATCGCGCTTCCTGAATAGTCCGGCTTGAGCCACGCTTCAACCGAAAAGTCAAACACCTCCACAAGCGAAACGTCATCCACAAGCGCAATATCTTCAGTCGGCGGCAGGAAAATTATATCAACCTTCCCAACTCCGCTTCCATAAGTCCTGAAATTGCGAACTACCTGATGATACTCAGAATCGGTCGCCTGCGACCAGAATATGTTCTCTTCAGAACCCCAGCCCCCATCGTCTTGGAGATACAGCCCGTTTTGCTCATCATAAAGGGCGTATCTTATCCCGCTTCCAGACCCATTCACCGTCCTTGCCCAGAAAGAAAAGGAATATTCTCTGCCGCTTTCAAGTTCTGCCATCCCGTTTACCAGCTTGCTTTCCTCGCCGCTAAAAGAAGCCTTTAGCGCCATCTGCCCGCTTCTTGCCTCGCTTTCTTCTGAGCAGTAAAACTCATCTTTTCCGTTTTGCTTTTCCCAGCCGGCAAAAGAGCATGGCGTTTCCGAATACTGCTCAAAGCCGAAGTTCGGGTCGCCGCTTCCGCTTTTTTTGAGCGAGGCAAGGTCAACAAAATAGTCCGACTGGACATCTCGCGGAGCAACAAACGAAATGATTATGCTATATGACGGCATGCCGCTTGGCATGGTGAAGATTTTGTTTTTCTGCGAGTAGCTGCCTTCAACAGCCGCAGAGAAAGTGTATTCGCTTGGCGACCAGCTTCCATCCTCCTGCAGATACTCTCCAGTTTCTTGGATCATTATACGATAATAGACATTCCCTTTTCCCTTCGTGTAAAACGAGAAAGAATAGTTGACTCCGCCCTCTACGGAATCCCTCTGCTGTTGCAGCGTCGCCTCGCCGCCTCTGCCTTCATTGTAAATATGGACTGCATATGTCCCAGAATAAGCATCCGTGGATGCATCAAAATAAGCTTGCGGATAGGTGGCGGGGTTGTTCACCTGCCATCCGTCCCAATTATCGTCCCCGCCAACCCCGCCGTCATCTGGTTGGCCAACAAAATTCTCAAAATTGCCGTTTGCAAGAAGCTCCGTGCCGCTTTCTCCTCCGAAAACAACCGGCTTCTGAGTGAAATTCAGCCCCTCAAATGATATGAAAGAGGAGCCGTTGAACTCGTAGCAACCCCCCCTTGCGCAGTCCTTTCTCCATATCGGCCTGTAGCGCCCGCCCACATCCCCAAGCGTCCCATTCCTGCCAAAAGGCGAGTAATCCCTTACAATGCCTGAAGAAGAATTCTCATCAAATGGCAGCACAAGCACGGCAGCAGGGCTTTTTGTATAGGAAAGGGCAGTAAGTGAATTCGTGTCGCTTTGCATGATGTTGGAAAAAGTCAGGTTTGAGCCATCTTCAAACGCAAGCGAAAATTCCACCTCGCCAATTTTTCCTCTGAAGTTGTCTTCTCTTGTGCCGGAGGGATCGGTATAATATGCGCGGTAATTCACCGTGGGCTTGCCTTCGCCCGATTTTTGATAGAGAGGAACATAATCCACAATCCTGCCCTTGCAATTAACCCAGATTGCCATCTCATTCAAGCTCCACGGAGGATGTCTCAATAAAACCATGTCATTTGGCAGGGCATTTGAGCATGAAACAAAACCGCCCCCTGGAAGCAAAATCGCAGTCTGGTTGTCAGTTGCCCATCCGCCCGGCACAAGAAGCACCTCATAGGCGCTTGCGCGGTAATTGTCTGAAAGGGCGCGGGAGTATTCCCAGAGGTCCGCCACAGGCGCGCCCTCTCTTGCAAGGGGGAAGCTTGCAGCGACTTTGAGGGTCCGTGTCCCGCCTTTGCCTGTTATGCCTGCCGAGGCATGCAAAAGGGAGGAAAGTTCGCTTGCCGTTCTGCCCGCTATAGCGGATGCAGCATCATTCAGGGCAGGCGTGTCAAGCGCGGCTTGATGGGCGCTGTGCTGCTGGCTTGCGAAAATCGCGATTGAGAGCAGGGTTGCCGATATTATTATGGCTGAGATTGTGAATGCGAATCCAGCCGACAGGCACCTGCCTTTATTTCCAGCGCCACCCATCTTCATTCACCCCTAAGCCAGCCGATTGCCTTCACCACAAAATGCCCTCCTTCTTGCCGCGGGTTTGAAAACATGGTGCTTATCATCTGCGCATTCCCTCCCCTGTAAGTGCACCCCTCCTTATGCACGCTATAAAGAAGGTTGTTGCTGTTTGAATAAATCCTTTTGACTTCCTGCGGGCTAAGCGCCCTTCCGTAAAAGCGCACGTCGTCAAGTGCGCCTGTGAAATGCTGTGTAAAAGCTCCATCCCGGAATCTTGCTCCAATATAAAGCGCCCCTTCGTTTGCTATGCTTCCTGCCGAGGAAAAGCCCTCTGCGGAATTCATCTGCAACACTCCATCAACATAAAGCATCACACGATTTTCCGTCCTGTCAAAAACAGCCGCTACGTGGTGCCAGCCGGTTCCAACAATCCTTCCATCTGAATATACTTCTCCCCCTCCGTCATTACAAGAGTCAACAGAGGAGTAATAGCAGGCGCGGATTCCCCCTATTTCAATTGAGGGTATGTCAATGGAATAGCCCGGATATTCTGCGCCCTGCGGCTGTTTCGCGATTATCACGGGCCAGTCGCTTGCCTGCTCTCCGCTTGCATTCACCCAGAATGCAATTGAGAAGCTCTGCTTTCGCGGGTTGAAATCGTCCGAGTCTGTCAAGTTCGCAGCGCTTGTCGTGCCGTCAAACACAAGCGCCCTGCCAGCCCGCCCGTCCTCTTGCGAGGAAAACGAGCCTGAAAGAAAGCCGCTGTTGCCCCTCCTGCTTGAGTCTATTGCATAGAAAGTCCCTCCCTCCTCATCAAGCTTCCAGTAGCCCAAAAGCCCCTCGGGAACCTCAATTCCATAGGCAGAAACCTGCATGCAAACTGATGGTGGCAGGGCGCGGAGGACAGAGCGGATTCCGCTTGTGTTGGAATTGCCTTCTGAAAGAAGGGGGGCGTAAAAGTAGCCCTGCGCCTCCATAACCGACACGGCATCCTCCATCGCATTGCGCAAAAGGACTCCCTCAAAGTCGGACGGGGCGGGCTTTGCAAAGTAAGCCATTGCCAAAAGGAAAACCAAAAACATCAAAAGCACGGCAATTGACATGTCAAGCGTCAGAATCATTCCCTTCCCCATCCCGCCGCGCCCAAGCCTTTTCCCACTCATAAAACCCTTCCCCTAATCCTCCAAACCTGCACCTTCACGCTGACTGCAGAGCCGTTAAGAATGGCAAGCCTCTCTGTTGAAAGGGCGGAAACAAGAGAATTGTTCGCGTCAGCCAGCTTGCCAAATTGGTAAATCGTCTTGCTTTCGTTGTAAATCCCGACATACACTTCAAATGCGCCAGCCCCCATCCTCTCCTTTACCGCGTCATAGGAGGAGTTGAGGTTCTGCAACGCAAGCGCCTTGCCGTCAGAAAGCACATTTTGGGATGAGGCAAGCCCATATGAATTCGCATAACCGGAAAAGAGATTCCACCCAGAAGGCTCGCCTGGCGAAAGAACGAGGCTGTCGGATATCCCAAGAAGGACAGTCCTCATTGCGTAATCCTCCTCCGCTTCCAGATAGGACTGGTACATCCAGCTCCAAAGCGCGGCAAAGCAAAAAAGCGCCAAGATGAAAAAGGAGCAAGCCAGCACAAGCTCAACGGAGAGAAGCTGCCCCCTTTTCAATTCTGCAGCCACCATCTTCCCCCTACCCATAAACCAGTATTTTGCCATCGCTGTTGTTGATATAGACCGTTGAGTTTATCGGCAATGGCATATTCATGTCGGCTCCAAAACCGATAGTGTTGTTTGTCACAGTCGGAATCTCCACATAGCCGCCAGCCGCATAGTCTGCCCGCACAGACCTGCCCCCCACAAGCGACATGTTCGTCACTCCCTGCCCGACACGATTCTCAACTGCCACAAGCGTTCCGCTTCCCCCAGCAACCGCGCTGTTTATTCCCATAGCAAGCCGATTTGCAGCCGCTCCCGCCTCAATCTTCTGCCGCATCGCTTCCCACTGCTGCTGAAGGTGGAAATTCACTATCGCTACCGCAGCCAGAAGGGCAAGCAGGGCGATAGCAACCATCACTGTTTCCGGGGCAATCTGCGCCTTGGCATTCCAAACGCAAATCAAACC
>JAOAJL010000026.1 GCA_026414185.1 Microcaldota archaeon
GTTCAGTATGAGCCCTGCCAGCCCCTCGCCAAGCTGCAAGGCGGGCGCCTGCGCAACCGACGAAAGCAAAAGCAGGAAGGCAAGGACAAGGGCGCCTGTGAAAAGGTTCTTCCAGGCGGATGGGGGGAAGGAAACCCCGGCGAATTTGCCTGCGTAGTGCTGGTTGAGAAATGCCATCAGGACAAAGGCGGCGGCTGATGCCACTGAAGCCCCGTTTATCCCGTAGGGCGGTATGAGAAGCGCGTTTAGAGCAACATTCAGAACCGCGGCTATGCCCACTACCTTAAGCTCCACCCCCACAAGCCGCATGCCGGCAAGCACGGTTTTCTGCGGCATGCCTGCCAGGTTGGCAAGCGCACCTAATGAAAAGAGGACAAGGCACACGCTTCCTGCCGCATATTCGGCCCCGTAAAGAAGGGAAAGCAGTGGGGCGGAAAACGCAATGAAAAAGGCGGCTATCGGCACGGAGAGGAACAGGACCCACTTGATTGCGGTGGCAGAGGTTTTGCGTATCTTCTCCCTCTCCTCTCTTCCCACAAGCTCGGAAACGACGGGGAAGAAGATGCTTATCACCGTCGCGGAGAATATGCCGATTATGCTTGCCAGGCCTGTTGCTATGGAATAGACCGCGATTGGCTGGCTTGCCGCCTCGCCCAAGTAATAGCCAAGCATCACCCTGTCTGTGTAGCCGATGAGGTTCCAGACAAACACCACGCCAACCATGGCAAGCCCGAATGGCGCAATCTCGCCAAGCGCAGAGAAGTATTCCGAGGGCTTTTCGTCCTTCGGGGTGGGCAGGCTGCGGATTATGCCATAGGACTGGTAAAGAAGATAGGCTCCGCAGAGAAAGAAGGAGATCATATAGGCAATGGAAAGGGAGGCGGCATCCGCGCCAAGCGTGTAGATGAGGGCGACGGTGAGAAGCAGCTTGGAAAGGTTCTGTATGTTGGTGGCAAGCGACGCCTCCTTCACCTTCCTGTAGGAAACAAGCAGCGCGGAAAGCATGTTGTATGCCTGCACGAGGATTATCTGCACCGAGAAAAGCTCAAGCAGCCGCTCAAGCGCCGGGTTGCCGAAAAATGAGGCGATTTGGTGGGCGCCAAGGAACAGCAGCGCGGTTATGGCAAGGGGCAGAAGCGAGCCGAAAAAGAGTGAAACGCAGGCGATGTGATAGACCTTCCTTTTGTCCCCCCTGCCGATGTAGTAGGGTATGAAGCGCGAGATTGCGTTGTTCAGCCCCAAGTCGGCAAACATGCCGACAAGCCCCACTATGCCAAGGGCAAAGTAGAAAAGCCCAACCTCCTCCTGCACAACGAGGCGGGCAATGAGTATGGTGTAGATGAATGAGGTGAGCTTGAAGAGCACCGATGCGGCGCTCTGCCACACTGTGCCGCGGGCAATCGTGTGGATATCCTCGTCAACTTCCATAATTCTCAGCTAAAGGTTTCCGCCTTGCCTTTATAAATAATGCCTTCGTCAATCAGCCATGCGCACTGGCGGGCAGAATGCACATGGGCGGAAAGAGTCTTCGGCGGGAAAAACAAGGACGCTTGCGGTTTATGTCGGTCCGCACCTTGCCTTCACAAAATTCTCGGAGGCGATAGGGGCAACCCCCTACAAGATTGTCTCGCGCGTCCAGAAAACCCAGCCATTGCCGCTGAAAGGCGCGTCCTATGTCCAGTCTGTTCTTTCCATCCCAAAAGGCTACGATGTGTATTTCGCGGAAAACTGCTATTACTATCCCGTTGCCGCAAGGAAACTTGGGCTGATAGGGGGCAAGATTGTCAATGTGTGCGCAAGCGGGCTTTACTACGACCTTGCGAACGGCAGGCACGGTGCGTTTGAGCGCAACCTGCTGATTTCTCTTGCCAAGGAAGTGGATTTGTTTGTGCTTGAAGGGAAATACGTGGGCGGGCTTCTCAAAAGGATGGGGGTGGAAAAGCCGATGTGCCTTTCCTACACCTATGTTTCCCCCGAGCGCTACCCGGTTCTTAAAAAGATGGAGCCGCAGCTTGAAAGCAAGGAGGTCACGATCATCGCCACAAACGACTATCTTTACAAGGGAGTGGATATCGTGCTTGAGGCGATGAAAATCGTGTGCGCAAAAGACCCGCAGGCGCGGCTCAATCTGGTCCTTGGCAACATAGACCAGCGGAAAATAAGGCATCTTTTGTTTCCTGCGGTGAGAATAAGCTATGAAGCCATGCCAGCCCTCTCCTCCGCCTCCCTTTACGTGCATCCCGCAAGGGGCGACACCTTCCCCATGGGGCCGCTTGAGGCGATGCTTGGCGGGATACCGACGATAGTTTCGGAGCAGACCGGCACGTGCGAGGTTGTGGAGAAAGTGAAAAAGGAATATGTAATCCCCCTCAATGCGCAGGTGCTTGCGGAAAGGATACTGGAGTATTTTGGCATGTCGCCAAGCGAGCGGCAAAAGCTTTCGGCAAGATTCAGGCAGGCGGCGCTCCCCTTCAATGAAAAGCAGCAGGTCTCCTTCTTCAAGAGGGAGTATGAAAAGGCGATGAGAAAAATAATGGGGTAAAGCGGGCGGCTGGAAGGTTATGGGTTCTCAACCTCAACGTCGCCGTTTACTGTCACTTGGCAGGCAAGCCGCTGGTTCTCCTTCGCGCCGAAAGCCTCAAGAGTCGCCTTCTCGTTTTCTGTCTTCGGGGAGAGGTTCTCCATCCCTTTTAGGACGTTTATCAGGCAGGAGACGCACACCCCTGCTTTGCAGGAGAAAGCAATTGACGCTCCGTTGTCCTCGGCAACCTGCACGAGCGGAGTGCCGTTTGCAACTTCCACGGTTTTCCCATCTGACTTGAATGTCACTTTTGCCATTGCGATCGCCTCTGCGCTCAATTCTCGCAGAAGATTTATATTATTCTCCAAAATTTCTTCGTCAATCCCCGAAAAGCGTCAGCATTAAATAAGCCACCTGCGTCTTCTGTTTGGTGATTAGCATGGCTTCCAATCTCCCAAGCAGCTTCTCGCGCACGGGTGGCGCTTCTCCTCAGTATTCCCCGCCGCCTTCCCCAAGCCCGCCCTCCGCCCCGCTGCTTCCATCCATCTCCTCTGAGAGCTCCCTGCCGCTCCTGCTTTCTGGGCTGGCACTGCTCATCGCCCTGATTGCGTTTTACGGGGCATTTTTATCGGACAAGCCTCTCTCCCCTGCGCAAAAGGCGGCGTTGCGCGGAATTGCCGATGATTTGCGGGCGCTGCAAAACAGGGACATTACGCTTTCTGCGCCTGTTTCCACCACCATAAGCCTTGACAGGAGCTACCCGATTGCAGACCTTTTCCCGACATACTTTGAGATACCGCTTTCATTTGAGATACCCATTGACACTCAGCTGGTGGGAATCTCCACGACCGGCCAGCCCGTTTCCTTCCGCGTTCAGGAGACCGTTCCGATAAAGGCAAAAATACCAATATCAAGCACGCAGGCATTCGGCACGGAAACTATACGCATCAAAAAGGAGATGCCTGTTGAGGCGAAGTTCTCCTCAACCGTAAAAGTGCGCGCGGCATACGGGCAGGAGCTCAACGGCATAATAGACAAGCTTGAGGAGTTGGCAAGGTAGGAGGCTGGCTCCAGCGCTGGCAGCTCACACGACTTCCAAAATCTCCGCAACTCCGGCGCTTCCGTCAAACCTCTTTTTCCACCCCTTCAGCCTCAGCCCCTCGCTGAAAAATGGGGCGTTGGCGACGAAGGTTTCCCCCTCCCCGCCCTCCAGGTGCGGCGAAACTTGGGGCTTTAAGCTGCGCAGATGCCCGACGAGCTTCCGGTCAAACTTCCTTCCCAGCATGTCCTCGGACAGCCCCTCTGCGGCAACTGCCACCAGATAGGTTTCAAAATACTCCGCCTGCTCCTCAAGAAGCGCACCGCCGGTCCTCCAAATCGGGCAGAACGAGGGGATGCCAAGCTCGTGCGCTATCCGGTCCACCCTCTCTTTCTGGTATTCGCTCTCTATTGCCCCAGCCGCAACGCCGTCTGCGCGCAGGGCACGCAGCGCTTTTTTCATTGCATCAAGCTCGTCTTCTTCGCTTCGCCCCTCGGGCTTGGCAAAAGCAATCGGCAAGCCCATCTTTTCCGCCTGCTTGCCGCACCACTTCACGTTTGGATGATGGAACATCGTTGAGTACTCGGCAGGCTTCACTGTGAGAAGGACGACGTCCCACCCCATGGACTGGCAGACGAATGCGGCGAAGACGGAGTCTTTCCCGCCTGAGAAGAGAACTGCGACTTTCACGGGAGAACTCTGCCAGCTTTGTTTTTTAAACCCTTCAATCCCATTCTTGCCGTCTTGAGGGCACGTAGATCAGCGGTAGATCGCTTCGTTCGCAACGAAGAGGCCAGGGGTTCGAATCCCCTCGTGTCCACTGGCACAGGAAAATTGAAAAAAGAAAAGAAGGAAGACGAGGAAAAGTTCAGAGGTAGGAAATCGCGTCCATCTCAATTACTTTCTTTTCCTCCTCCTTTGGCTTGCCCTCAATGTACGGGTTTTTCAAGCCCGTGATGATTGCGGTGCAGGTCACTGACTCGCCAAGGGAGGGGTCAAGCCGCGCCCCTATCTTCACATCGGCATTCAGGTCAAAAGACTCGGAGATTTTCTCCCCGATTGCAATGCCGTCTCCAAGCGTCAGCTGGGGTCCGCCGCCGATGTGCAGGAGGGCTCCTTTCGCCCCCTCGGTTGAAATGTCAAGAAGCGGCTGGTCCAGGGTGTTGCGCACCACCTGCTCAATCTTGTCCGGTCCCCTGCCTTCGCCCATGGAGAGAAGGGCAAAGCCGCCGTTTTCCATCACGGACTTCACATCCGCAAAATCAATGTTCATAAGAGACGGAATCATTATGGTGTCCGCAATGCCTGTTATCGCCTTGCCGGTGATTGCGTCGGCGAGGTTGAACGCCTCGTTTATCGGAAGGTTCGGGACATAGGAAACCAGCCGGTCGTTTTCAATCACTATCACCGTGTCCGAATGCGCGGAGAGCTTCTCAAGCCCCCATTTCGCCTTCTGCATGCGTGCCCTCTCAAGCCGAAAAGGCATGGTAACGACTGAGACGACGATTGCTCCTTGCTTTTTGGCAATCTCAGCGACTGTGGGGGCGGCTCCTGTCCCCGTCCCGCCGCCCATCCCTGCCGCGATGAAAACAAGCTCCTTTTCGCCGATTACCTCCGCAAGCTTGTCCCTGCTTATCTCAGCGCACTTCATCGCCACTTCGGGAAAGCCGCCTGCGCCGAGCCCTTTTGTGATTGAGGAGCCGATTAGCACCCTCTTGTGAGCAGAAATCATCTTCAGGTGAAGCTGATCCGTGTTCACCGCTATCGTTTGCGCGGATTTTATCCCGTTCTTCATCATCCTGTCCACGGTGTTGCAGCCCGCGCCGCCGACACCGACAACTGCTATGCGGACATTCTCATTTGAGAAAAGCCCGTCAGTTTCATTTTTTTCTGCATTTTTTCCTTCAAACATGTTCCCAACCCCCTTGTATTATCGCCAACTTGATACAGCATCCGCTAAACGTTGGCATTCACTCCGACGTTGCAGAGCTGTTCATTCTGGTCGCCGAGGCTAATTCGCAAATTAGATTTAAATACGTTGCTTTTTTGCAGAATGCGCGCGTTCGGCAGGGCAAAAAATTACGTCGGTAAAAATTCATCGTTTGACTTTTGCCCACAAATTTTGGGAAAAGCAGTTGTGCTGGGCTGATTTCGGAAGAAAAAAGACGCAAAAGGGCGCCGCCGGGTTGGGTTGGCAGCGCCCTAATTGCCGATAGCAAAACAGCAGGCTTCAGCCGATTATCTCGATGTCGGAGTAAGAAACCTCTTTTTTGGGCTCCTCGCTTGCCGAACCGAAGATATTGGCTCCCTTGACGCCGGTCACGATGGCGACTATTTCAAGCTTGCCGTCGTAGCCGGGAATCAGGCGCGCGCCCCACTTCACATTCGCCTGCGGGTCCATCTTCTCGGTGATGATTTCTCCTGCCTTGATGGCATCGCCGAGAGTCAGGTCCGCCCCGCCTGAGATGTGGATGAGCGCCCCGTTCGCGCCCTCGTAGTCAACGTCCAGGAGCTTGTTCTTCAGCACTCCCTCTGCCGCACCGCGCACCTTGTCGGTTCCCTTTCCTTCACCGACCGCGATGAAGCCAACCCCGCCGCCCTGCACGATTGCGCGCACGTCGGCGAAGTCAATGTTGATGAGGGAGGGC
>JAOAJL010000027.1 GCA_026414185.1 Microcaldota archaeon
CAGGACCCAGGATGCTGTCGCATGGCGTGACCACCGTGCTTTTGCCGGGCCGCTCCATCTTCATCTGCGTCCCCACCGCCAAAAAAGAATCCAGAATGCGCATGCTTGCAGGGTGGACCGCCTTGCCCATTATGCCGGTTGCCCTTGTCCTCCCATACCTCAGCCGCCAGCCGCCCTTTGCAGAGGGGTAGGAGAGTATCGCCCTGCCGGCAACCGCCTCTTCAAGATAGTGCGAATCAGGCTTTGGCATGAAAGTGCCTTCCTTCCTCGCAACCTTTATCACCGGCTCAAGCCAGTTCCAGTCCAGCCCTATTTTCTTTGCGTATCTGCTTACCTTTGCCGCCTTCTGAGCTATCCCCTCGCAGATGACAAGGGCAATCCCGCTCCTGACGCGGTTGGTGGGTATCCCCTCCACGTCGCGCCTGACTGCCACCTCTTCCTCTTCGGTCGGGTCGCCGTCAATGCACACAGGGCAGTTTCGCACGATGTGCCTTATGTCGTCGTCAGCCGGCCTGTATTGCAGATGCGCCGAGCGCGTCCCATAAATCAGTATCTCCTCCAAATACCGCTCCACAACCGTATCGGTCGGGCGGAAGTCGCCCACCCCAAGCACCCTGCGCGCGACATCCCCCAGCACAACTGCAAGGGCCGCCACCGTCCCCCCAGCAGACCTTATGGGACCTGCGAAAAATATGGCAAGATAATCGCTGCCGTCCGGGTTGCGCCTTATCTCAAACTTGCTTATTCCCTCTGTAGGGGCAACAAGGACTCCCTCGGTGAGTATGCCGACGCCGGTCCTTACCGCCTGTTCAATCCTCTCCCTCGTGCCAGCCTCCCGGTTTGCGATTTTGATTTCCCCGCTTGCGATGCCACGCGCCACAAGGTAGGCAATCATCTCGCGGCTGTTGCCCTCCGCCTCAAGCTTCCTTATCAGCTGCGTTATGCCCGGCGGACCGACTATGCCCTCCACCCTGGCGGCGACATCGGCAGCCGGCTTTATCTCAACCTCAAGGGCAGGGTCAAGATTCCTCTCCCTTGCCTTCTGCGCCACGCCATACGCCCTGTCCAGCCCCTCCGAAAGCTTGGCAAAGTAACTTTCCATGTCCCTGGCGATTTCCTCCGCCTCCACCCTCATTCCCCCCCAATAAAGCTTATCTGCGAGAGCCTGCCTGTCTTCGTTTCCAGCACAGGCACCACCCCCGGAGTAGGCACATGCCCGTTTTTTATCTGGAAGTCCGTCCTGTCCTGGAAGGTGCCGCTGTTCACAAGCAGGCTGCCGCGGTAGTGCATGTAGCCGTTCTTATGCACATGCCCCATATGCACGATGTCCGGCTCCTCGTCTATCACCATCGCGTCAAGGGGCTGCGGCACTATCAGGTTGTTGCCGTAGATTGGCGAAAGATGCCTCCTTTTCAAAAGCTCAGCCATAGCCTCCTCTGGTTTTGAGTAGCTCAGCCCGCTTATGCCGGATATTATTGAGTCAAGGGAGGTGCCGTGATACACAAGATGCCGTATCCCCTCTATCAGCACGGATGAGGGGTTTTCCAGCCGAACAACCCGGCTTTTCATCATCTCTTCCGGGATGCACGGCTGCGGCTCAGCCCTCCGCACGGCGTCATGGTTTCCCGGTGCCACCATCACGGTGATGTAATCAGGGATGCCCTCCATCGCCGCGTCAAACAACTCATACTGCTTGTAGATGTCCTTCACCGCAAGCTCCTTTTCCTGCTCGGGATATATCCCAATCCCGTCAACCACGTCGCCGGCTATTATTATGTACTTTATCTTGCTGGCAAGCCCCTCGTTCCCCTCCGCCCCGTTCAGCCAGGAAACAAAGCGCGAAAACTCCCTCTCCAGGAATTTCTTGCTCCCGAAATGCAGATCGGAGAGGTAGGCAATCGCGATATCCTCCTCTGTCCTTTTCTGCTGGCGGGCGAGGGCTATGTCCGGCCAAGTTATGCTGTCGGCTATGAAAAGCTCCTGAGAGAGCCTGCCGTCAAACGCCACCACATCGTCAAGGAGAAGGCGCTGCGAAGCCCTGAAGCCCTCCGTGCCCCTCGTTATGACCACCTTCGCCTCGCCCTCCTCGTCCTCAACGACCAAAAGCAGGTTCCCCTTCTTCGTGATTCTCTTTTCGCGCACCATGGCGACAATTCGCGCCTTCGCGCCGTCCATATCCTTCAGCTTTGCCGTGGAGACAATCGGGTGCTCGCTTGCCCTCATTTTCAGCACATCGGCTATCCTCTCAAACCGGTTCCTGAAGTGCGCCACGAAATCCTCAATGTTGCCCTTGCAGGCGCTCCTGCCGGCACCGCCAGACCTCTGCAGGATGCGGAAATTCGGGCTGTATTCCTTTGCGGCAGGCTTGAAAGCCTCGGCGCGCGCAACCACCGCCTGCACAGGTATCTTTTCCTCCGCAACAAGAAGGCGCTCAATATCTTCCCTGGAGATGATGGGGCTTTCGCTTTGCCCAAGCCTTTCCAGCACGGAAGGCGAAATCTCCGCCCCTTCCGCCAGCTCGTAGGCATCGGGGGTAAGCCTCTTTCCCTTTGCATACAGGGCTTCAATGTCGCTTTTCATTGCGAACCCTTCCGCTTTTTTGCCTCATTCGGCTCCGCGGACTTCCAAAAGCCAAGGCGGCCTTGCGCCACAAGGCGGCCCTTCATCTTTTTATGGACTCCAACGCGGACAGTATTGTCCATATCTGCGTTCGCGCATGCATGGGCATGTTTATGTCTTCCGAAACGGACTCAATGGCATAGACAGCCGCGCTCACCCTCGTTGAGAGCTCCTCGCTTCCCTTCAGCCTTTCCTTTGCCTCGCTCAGCGCCCGGCGTATGTTCTTCGGCACGGAAGTGTCCTCTTCCAGCGTGCTGATGAGCTCTATTATCTCTGCTACTTTCTTCTCCGCCATGCAACCACGATGCAGGGAAATTGCTGCCACTCATTTCAAAGCGCACTTTATTGGTCAAAAAGATTTAAATAAAAGACGCCGCGCTGAGCGGGCCCGATGGGATTTGAACCCACGACCTTCAGATTTCCCCGCCCTGCCCCTCCTTGCCTTTTGGAAGGGCAAGCTCCGTCTTCCGCCGCCCCGCTTTCCTTTCGGCTGAACCCTCAGGGGGAAGCGACGGTTCCTCTCAGCCCCGCCCCCTCAGGTTTCCGTCCGGGGGTGAACCCTCAGGGGGAAGCGACGGTTCCTCTCAGCCCCCTAGGGTTAGAAGTCTGCCGCGCTATCCAGACTGCGCCACGGGCCCGCAGGTATTTCATTCCTGATGCTTATAAATCATGAAGCCAAAATTTCCGCATGCAAGAGGCTTTTTCGGCAAAAAGGAAAAGAGCGCTTCGCATCCTCTCCCTGCTCAAAAGGGCTTACCCGGACGCCCGCTGCTCCCTCCACTACCGCACTCCGCTGCAGCTCCTCATCGCCACCATCCTCTCCGCCCAATGCACGGACGAGAGGGTCAACAGGGTCACCCCCGCGCTTTTCGCGCAATACAAGACCGCCCGCGACTTCGCAAATGCGCCGCTTGCCAAGCTCCAATCCCTCATCAGGCAAACCGGCTTTTACCGCAACAAGGCAAAGAACATCAAAAGAGCCGCCACGCTCATAGTCCGCCGGTTTGGCGGGCAGGTGCCGCGCACGATGCGGCAGATGCTTGAGCTTCCAGGCGTTGCGCGCAAGACGGCAAACATCGTGCTTGGCAATGCATACGGGGTGGTTGAGGGAATCCCGATAGACACGCACGCCATCCGCATCTCCAGGCTTCTTGGGCTCACCGAAGAGCGCAACCCGGTGAAGATTGAGCGCGACCTGATGGCCCTCTTTCCGCGCCGCGACTGGCTTGCCGTTTCCAACCTTTTCGTTTTTCACGGAAGGGCAATTTGCGTAGCCCGCCGCCCCCTCTGCTCAAAATGCCCGCTGTCGCGCCTGTGCCCAAAGAGGGGCCTGCCCGCCTCTTGGAGAAGGTGAGCCCATGCCGATATTCGTCATCCACGAGCACCACGCAAGCCGGCTCCACTGGGACTTGCGGCTTGAGATGGACGGCGTGCTGAAAAGCTGGGCTGTGCCAAAAGAGCCGCCCTCCGACCCGTCGGTCAAGCGCCTGGCCGTTGAGGTTGACGACCACCCGCTCTCCTATGCGGACTTTGAGGGCGTGATACCTGAGGGAAGCTACGGGGCAGGCAGGGTTAAGATATACGACCGGGGGGAATACGGGCTTCTGGAGCGCACTCCCTCCAAAATCATCCTCGCCCTTTCCGGCAGGAAGCTTTCGGGGAAATACTGCCTCATACGGCTAAAGGGCGGGAAAAACTGGCTTTTTTTCAAGAAAAAGGAGTAGGTATAAAAGCAGTTGGATTTCAACATAGCAGAGGCGGGGCTGTGGGCTAACCTGGTATGCTACCAGGTTCGGGGCGGGAACTGCCGCACTTGGCAAGGCTGGCTCCTGCGGAAAACCTGGCGATCTGAGTTCAAATCTCAGCAGCCCCACTCTCGCAGGGGCGTGCGCCGAGGGCGATTGGCGGCAAGAGGGTGGTTTCCATGGATGAACTGACCGCGTTTTTCATAACCTGCTTCATTTCCGTCCTTGCCATAACCAACCCGCTTTCCACCATCCCGCTATTCCTTTCCATAATGAAAAACGAGCCGCCGCAAGAGAGGCGCAAGACGGCATTCCGCGTCGGGCTTGTCGCCTTTGTCGTCCTTCTTTTCTTTTCCCTCACAGGATTTCTCCTCTTCCAAGTCTATTCAATAACCATAGAGGCGTTCAGGATTGCGGGCGGGGTGCTGATTTTCATGATAGGCATGCGGATGCTGTTCCCATCCGCCCAGCCCCACACTGCGCAGCACGTCGCCTCCCAGGCATACCTTGTCCCACTTGCAATCCCCATGACTTCGGGGCCCGGCGCGATAACGACCGTGGTAGTGCTTGCCAGCCAGGCGAAAAACTTCTGGCTGGAGCTTGCGCTGTGGATTGCCATCTTTCTTGCCTGCTTTACCAACTACCTCGTCCTGCGCTACTCCGAGATAATCAACCGCAGGCTCGGCGAGGAAGGCATGGGCGCAATGATAAGGATAATGGGCCTCATCGTCTGCTCAATCGGCGTGCAGTTCATAATAAACGGCCTGAAGGCGGCTTTCCCCGTGCTTGCCTGACTCCTCACTTCTCGTTAATTCGGGCGCTGCAACCTCCTTAAAAGGCGTCAATTGAATAAGCTCCCTCATGTTGCATTTCTCATCTCGTTAATTCGGGCGCTGCAACCCAGGAGGAGCACAGAGTATTTTCACCATATATATTTAGTTTCAATCCTTGTTTTACTGGATCAGCCTATGCAACTTCTTTTATCTTCTATATCTAATTTCTCCCCGATGGTGGTTTCAATCCTTGTTTTACTGGATCAGCCTATGC
>JAOAJL010000028.1 GCA_026414185.1 Microcaldota archaeon
AAAGCCGGCTTTTCCGTTGAGGCGCGAGGAGATAAGCGGGTAGAGGAAGGCAAAAACAAACACATTGTAGCCAATCACATACAATCCAGCCAAGGAGAGCGCATCCTGCCCCAGCAGCGCCTGGGTGAGGGGGAAGCCGAAGTAAATGACATTGCCAAAAGAGCCGCACAGGAGAAGGGCGTAGAAGGTCTTTTGGTCAAAGGAGAAGGCTCGGCTGGCGAGGTAGGCTATCGCGGCAACGGCAAGAAGCGAGCCGAACAAGGCGGCGAAGTGTGGTGGCAGGAAAGGAAGGGAGCCTGCCTGGCTGAATGAAACCAGCAGAGAGGCAGGCAGGCAAAGGTAGAAAACAACGTTGGCGAGGGGCTTGTAGTGCTCACTTTTGGCAAGCCCAAGGCGCGCAAGCAAAAAGCCGGCAAGGAAGAAAAGAATCACCAAAAGCGCAGGCGCCATCGCTTACCTCCTTTTTCGCAGGCGAAGCTTGCCGTCAACCTGCCCTTTTGCTATCAGCCCCTTTATCGCCTCCACATCGTAAAAGCGCTTTTCTGAAAAAGTCTTGTAGTCAAGCCCGATTTCCTTGAAAAACTCATAAAGCTCCCCTATCCCCCTCTTCACCGTTATCTCCGGCTTGAAAAGCGGGAGCCTTTCTCTTGCTTTCTTGAAGGAAACACGGTAGGAGCGCGGGTCAATGGGCGCTTGCTTGCCAACCTCAAGCTCGCAGTTTGGCACTATCTCCTTAACCATTTCGGCTATCTGTATCACCTTGTAGTTTTCCGAGTCCATGCCTATGTTGAATGACTCCCCGCAAACAGCATCGTGGGGCGACTCTATTGCGGCAATCACAGCGCGGGCGGCATCCTTCACATGAAGGCTCGGTCTCCATGAGGTGCCTGCAGAGAGCAGCTTGACCTTGCCGGTCGTGTATGCCCAGCCGGTCAGGTTGTTCACCACCAAGTCAAACCGCTGGCGGTATGAAACCCCGAAAACAGTGGCATTGCGCAGGAAAACAGGGGCAAAGGCGCGGCTTGCCAGCAGCCGCACGTCCTTTTCCACCCCGATTTTCGCCTTTGCGTATGCCGAGAGCGGAACAAGGGGCGACTCCTCGGTTGCGAATCTGTCGGCAGGCTGCTTTCCGTAGATTGAGCAGGATGAGGCGAAGACAAACCTCCCTATCTTGCTTGCCTTTGCCAGCCGAGCCAGCCGCACAGGGGCGCGGTGGTTTATCTCCTCTGTCCATTCAGGGTTCAAGTCGCAGGCAGGGTCGTTTGCCAAGCCGGAGTAGTCCACCACCGCATCGCAGCCTGCCAAGTCGCTTTTGCTGATATCCCGCACGTCCTTGTAAATCTGCTTCTTCATGTTTTCCGCCACGAAATCCTTGAGATTGCCCCGTATGAAACCGTCGGAAAAGTAGCCACAGTCGCAGCCGATTACCTCGTAGCCACGCTCATGAAGCATGGCGGAAAGCGTAGTGCCTATATAGCCAAGATTGCCAGCAACAAATACTCTCACAGCCTTACCCGCAGATGGCTTTGGACAATTATCTTATTAAGCTTACCAATTCCCATTTCAGGCGGTGGTGGGATGATAGAGGGAGTGCAGGTGATACCGCTGAAAAAAATATGTGACGAGCGGGGAAAGATAATGCACATGATGCGCTGCGACGATGCGCATTTCACCAAGTTCGGCGAGATTTACTTCTCCACAGCCTACCCCGGCGTTATAAAGGGCTGGCACTACCACAAGAAGATGACGCTTAACTACTGCGTTTTGCGCGGCATGATAAAGCTCGTGCTTTACGATTCCCGCCCCAAAAGCAAGACCAAGGGGGAGCTTATGGAGCTTTTCATAGGGGAGGACAACTACTGCCTTGTGAAAATACCCCCGCAGATTTGGAACGGATACAAGTGCATAG
Source organism: Microcaldota archaeon (assembly GCA_026414185.1). GTDB lineage: Archaea > Micrarchaeota > Micrarchaeia > Anstonellales > Anstonellaceae > UBA10161. The sequence goes on from JAOAJL010000028.1 coordinate 1,910, forward strand.
GCACAAAAGAGTGCCTGCTTGCCAACTGCCCAGATTTGCCGCACGACCCGGATGAGATGGAAAGGAAAGACCCTTTCACAAAGGACATTCCATATGACTGGGCGCTGAAGAACAGGTAGCGCATGGCTGATTGCGGGCGGCGCGGTTGTTTTTATGGCCACTCTTGTCATAGGCGCATCCGGCTTGGTGGGCTACGAGTTTTACCGCCAAAACAGGGGCAAAAAGGACTGGTTTTTCACTTACCGCTCCAAAAAAGTGGATGGTTTTTTCCAGCTTGATGCAACGGACGCGCAGGCGGTTGAAGCACTTTTTTCCAGCATAAAGCCCGATGTGGTGATACTGCCCGCCGCATTTGCGAATGTGAACGTGTGCGAAACGGAGAGGCAGAGGGCTTATGACAACAACGTGGGCGTGCTTCGCAACGTGCTTGCCGCGATGAAAGGCAGGGGGGTGCTTGTTTTTTTCTCCACCGACTATCTTTTTGACGGCAAGCGCGGTCCTTATGACGAGGATGCAAAGCCCAACCCGCTCAACTACTACGGCAAGCTCAAGCTCCAGTGCGAAGAAGAGATAAAAAAAAGCGGCATAGAGTATCTGATAATAAGGACAACCGGCGTGTTCGGCTGGGAGCTGCAGAGAAAGAATTTTTTCTACCGCGTCATGGACACTCTTTCGGCAGGCAAAACGCTTGAAGTGCCATCCGACCAGTTTGACAACGTGACTTATGTCAAGGATTTGGTTTCTGCCACTACGCAGCTTCTTGAGATGGGAAAAAGGGGAGTTTGGAACGTCGCCGGACCTGAAATTTTCAGCAAGGAGCAGGTGGCAAGGATTTACGCCAGCTTTCTCGGGCTGGACAGCAGGCTCATAGTAGGCAAACCCACAAGCCAGCTTCCTCCCTCAGCCCCCAGGCCCCTCAAATCAGGCTTCAGGATAGACAAGCTGAGAAAGGCTGGGATATCCATGCGGGGGGTGAAGGAAGCGCTTGAAGACATGAAGAAAAGGAAAGAAGAAGATGATAAGTACGATAGCGGCTGACTATTTCTTCTTTCTCACCCAAGGCGGGTTGGCGCACATGGCGTTAAGGTCGGTGTAATCCTTGTAGGTGTCCATGGCGTGCCAGAAGCCCTCGTGGGTGAACATTGAAAGCTGGCGCTTTTTCACAAGGGAGTAGAGGGGTTCCTTTTCAAGAACGCACGACTTGTCAGCAGACAGAAAGTCAAAAAACTCCTTTTTGAAGACAAAGTAGCCGCCGTTTATGTAGTCAACAAGCACGGGCTTTTCCACGAACTTTTTCACAATCCCGTCCTTTCCCGCCTGGATAAGCCCCCACTTTGAGTGGGGATGGACAGCGGTAAGCGTGCCTATAGTTTTCTGCCTTTTATGGAATGCCAAAAGCCTGCCGATGTCCGCATCCGTCAGCCCGTCCCCGTAGGTTACGAAGAAGTTGTCTTCGCTTATATAGCGCTCAACCTGCTTTATTCTGCTTCCCGTCTGGGATTCAAGCCCCGTGTCCGCTATCGTCACGTTCCAGTCGGGGCGGCAGTGTTTCCCGCCCGAAAAGTAATCGCGTATCACCTCGCCCTTGTAGCCGATGCACAGTATGAAGTCCTTGAAGCCGAAATGCGAATAAGCGTTCATGATGTGCCACAAAATCGGCTTTCCGCACACCTCAACCATCGGCTTTGGGACGCGCTGGGTTTCCTCGCGCAGCCGCAGCCCCATCCCACCGCAGAGGATTATGGCTTTTATGTTGTTGGACATACTATTTTCATCTCCTATTCAATTCTGAAACTTGGGGGCCAGTCTTCAAATCGTTTCTTTCGCATACTCAAAAGACCTCTATATGCATTAAAAAGGTGTAAAAT
>JAOAJL010000029.1 GCA_026414185.1 Microcaldota archaeon
GTGCATGAACCACATCAGTCCCTCCAGGTGGGTGCCCCAGTGTGGTGTTTTGCCGCCAATACGGTTTGCAGTTTCGTAATCAGTGAGCATAGTATTGAATCTGCCTAGGTTTGCCATGACCGCCGCGTGCCGCTTATTATTTGGGTCAAGTTCAGTGAAACCATATGCCTTCAAGACATCGTGAAAAATGCTTGTAAAACAGCGATAAGTGCCCTTTTGGCTGCGTAGTTTCTTCTTGATTCCATCCAGATTCTCACGCAAATTTTCTGGAGCGCTTTTTCCAACTGCTTCTTGCCAGGCAGATGCCGCTTCTGTAAGAAGGGCTTCTCCTTCTACTTTAACTTTATTATCTTCAAAGCGCCAAAAGCCCTTGTCACAAAACCAAACAAATGTCAATCCGAGCGCGAGTGCCTCACCTCTCCGGAAAAGACCCACCTTCCCACCAACCAAGAAAGGTATGCCGCGTTCATCTAACACATCAACAAGCGGAGGCGCGGATGTTTTTACGCTGCGAGTGAGAATCCCGATATCTGAGTAACGCATGCCTCCTTTCACAAGCGTTTCTACCTGGTCTGCAATCCAAGCAGCCTCTTCCTGAGGTGTTTCATTAGCAGCAATGCCAACAAAGCCTTCCTCCTTCTTGACAGGTGTCATGGGTTCGTAGCTTGCCCGCTCAAACTTACTTGCAAAACGGTTTGCAGTTCTAACAATCCTCTGCCCGCTGCGATGGTTTTCAGTAATGGTGAATGTTTTGCAGCCCGGGAAATTGCGTTCAAAATCGCCAAAGAAGAACTCGTTTGAGCCACGCCATTGGTAGATGCTCTGGCGCGGGTCACCAACCACAAAAACAGATGCAGTTTTACCAATAATGCCTATCAGCTCGGCTTGGGACCTGTTTATGTCTTGGTACTCATCAACAATCAAGTGCTTAATTCCAGCAACAGGTTCCGGGTTATGCTGAAGTTTGCGTACAACATCAAAGATGACTCTGCCAAACGTAAGAAGATGGTTACGGTCGAGCTGCTCGTGGTAGCTACTGAAATGGGCAAAGAACTCCGGCGCATTCTCCTTCAGCTTTTTTTGGTCAAGCAATTCATCAAGAACCATGTTGGATGACCTGAGGAAAGCACGACATGCCTCTGTGTAGTTAGTGTCGTAGGTGTGAAGGCCAAGGTTCCAGCCATGTCTGAGCAGGAAAGCAATCTCCTGATTTTCATCAAGTAGCGTGTGCATGCCATAGCCGAAGTGGTCTTCCAACAACCTCTTTGCGTAGGCATGGATAGTGCCAATATACATCTCCCCTAAATGAGGAATCATTGACTCGTCAAGTCCACCAACTCGCTCGTAAATGCGTTCTTTCATGCCTGCTGCAGCCTTTTCAGTGAAAGTAAAGGCGACTATGGCATTTGGCGGCACCTTCTCAACTAAAAGAAGATATGCAATACGACGTGTAAGTGTCTCGGTCTTTCCTGCCCCTGCTCCAGCGATTACCCGCACAAAACGTGAATCTGTGGTTATAGCTGCTTTCTTACTAGGATCCTTAAGCGGTTTAGGCTTTGAAAGAATTTCATCTATCACTTTCCGTTTTTCATCCGTCATTTTACGCCTCTACAATCACGCTATCTTCCCTCAGTCCGTCAGCTCCAGTTTTTTGATTTCATTTTCTAATTCCTTGCACAAATTCTTGCCCCAAAGATAATTATCAAGCTCTCTTCGGCTCTTACAATTTTCATTTGCAATTTCTTTGAGTTTCTCATTGAATTTCATGTAGTTTGCAGGAGTATTTGGTTTATGAACGAATTTTTCCATATATTCTGATTCTCTAAGCGTGTCCCATACGCGTTTGTCGCATATCGAGTAATCTTTAGGGTATAAAACAGCCAAAATAGCCGAAGCTATAGGTATTCCTATGCCTTTTTCTCCATTTTTCTTTCTACCTTTTATTTCAAGAAGAATTTCTACCTTTTTTGTTCTGTCATTTTCTGCACTTACTCGGCTAAAGAGAGAGGTGACGCTTACTTCTCTATTTTTGATTGTTTTAAGAATTCCACTCTTTGTGCGATTAGATTTCCAGTAGAGGATAGTTGAGAAATCCAAGATGGATATTGTTCCGTTTTTCTCGAATTTCCTTCGTATTTCTGCCAATTGACCTTCCTCAAAATCCTCTAAGTTAGCAAATTTTGAATATTTCTCTAAATCTTTTTTGTCAAACGCCATATTTTCACTTCAGAGTCTCGCAATCCTCCCCTCAGCCCGTCGCTAAACGTGCTTTCTCTTCACCGGCGCTTTTTTTAGGTTCTTTAGGTATTTTTTCTTGAAATTCTTGCCCTTTTTCCACCATCTGTCGTAGGCTTCTTCATTAGCAAAATAATAGATTTTGTAATTTCCGTATTTGGCATCTATGAGCTTTCCGCTTTTCCAGCCTTTTTTCTTTGCCTTTTTAGCAGCATAAAGGCTCATGAGTGTGCCCGATCTGTCGCCGGTCTTAACATTCAACCAGCCTTCCATGGCGTTGCTCCAGTGCTTTGCTGTCTTATATTTGCCTTCTTCACGCATGCAAATCATCCCTATATTGGATCGGATCTCAAGAACGGCACGCCCTTTTCTATTATCAGCAAGCAATCTGGCCTCAATTTCACCACGTTTTCTTCCCAAAGCTTTTGAGTTGAGACAAGCATAGCGGAGCCATAATCTTTTTCCCGCTTTAGAACATAAATTGGTTTGGTTGAATAATGGTTGAAAGCATACAGAATTGTTCCGTCAGAAAGAAGAAAATTGAATGTTATGCCTCTCCCGAACTCAGCAAATACTGCTTTTATAGCACTTTTCAACCCAAGATAGATACTAGGAGGAAAGACGCTGGATTGGCTGATGTAGGTATGGATCTTGTCAATCATGAATCCGAAGATTGCTTCAGAATCAGTTCGATTGCCGTGTTCGATACCACTAATCATGCCGTTATGGGCGAAAATCCAATCCCGGCCTAAAAATTCCTGCTTGAACGGATGACAGTTTTCATCGCACCGTTCACCGTGGGTCTTGAATCGGACATGGGAGATTATGACATTGCTTTTTGCCTTCTGAATCAGATCTGCGAACTCTGTACTTGTGGCTGCGCTTTCCGCTTTTTTCTTTATAATCGCCCTATTGCCGTTGTAATAAGCAATACCCCAACCATGCGGATTTTCTACACCATGCTTTTGGAATATTGGCAAACTTCGTGTTGCCCTGTCGGGTTCGTTTGTACTCATACCGAATAGATCACACATTTATTCACAACCTTGCAATTTTGCCGCCGTCAGTCAGCTCAAGCTTGGGCTCGGTCCGCACAAAGTCCAGATCCTCAAGCTCGGCTATTGCGCGATAGAC
>JAOAJL010000030.1 GCA_026414185.1 Microcaldota archaeon
TCTTGGAAGAGAACAAGCAGCGCATGGGCATGGGGATAGTTGGGCTGGCGGGCAAAGCCTGGAGATACTGGAGGCTGCACAGTGCCGCACACCCGATTGAGCGCGAGCGCTATCACCCGGTTAGCCGCCTCATCTATGATTTCATTGTCCAGAAATTCCGCGCCCTTCTTTTTAGCCGCTTCTTTTTCAAGAAAGCCGACCTTTCGCAACCCTTCTTTTACTTCCCCCTCCATTTTGAGCAGGATGCCCAGCTCACCACACGCGAGCCTTTTGTGGAACAAGTTCAGCTTATACGCAGCATTTCCTTCTGCCTTCCAGCTAGGGTAAAGCTTTATGTCAAATCGCACCCCCATTATCTTGCCTCGGATATGGAGTATCGGCGCATACGCGAAATCTCCCGCCTGCCAAACGTCGTCCTCATTGACCCGGCTGCCTACAGCACTGAAATAGTAAAGCACGCCCTCGGCGTAATCACTGTCAATTCCACGGTTGGCTTTGAGGCAATGGTGCTTGACCGGCCGGTGATAACGTTTGGTCATGACTTCTACGCAATCCCAGGGGCCTGTATTGTGTTGCGTGACATGGCAGACCTTCCGCGCGTGCTTTTTGGGGTGATGAAAAATCCGCATTACGGGATTGACCCGCACATACGCAAGCGCTTCGTCGGATTGTACTTCTGCAACATAATACAGCTTGAGGGAAGATTGAGGTGGGGCGGGTTTGAATTCACCAGAAAAGACTACCGCAACATCGCCGCTATGATTCAAGCAGCACTCAAAACGCCTGAAATGCCATATGGGTTGCCGGCGGGCACCGGAAAGAAAAAGTAGAGCCTCGCAAAAGCCATTCACTTATAAAATCAGGTGCCCCGATCATCCGCCCCGAACTTTTTCAGCGCTTTCTTCTGCCTTTCAATCCTCGCGCCTTGGATTTCCTCAGGTCAGCCGCTGGAAGCCGGTCTGCGCAACCGGCCCTTTGAGCAGCTTCTCAACCTTGCCCTCCCTTTCCGCCTTGGCAACGATGGCAAGTGCCTCATCCGCCTTCTCCGCGTATTTTTCAACATCCTCTTTCTTGTGAGCGTAGGAGACATAAACCCCGCCAGAGGCAAGGTAGCCCCTCTTGAGCATCTCCTGCGTGAAAAGCGTGTCTGCCGCCCGCGCATTCTTGTAGTCAAAGCCAAAGTGCATTATCGGGGGAAAACCATCATCAACATGCATCTTCAGCTCCCTCTCCTTCGCAATTTTCTTCCAGACATCGCCTATCATGTTCCCTATCTTCACAATGTGGGCAGGAGTGTTCTTTTCCCTTATCTTCCTTATTGTCGCAAGGGCGGCTGCTGGACCTATCCCCTCCGTCCAGTAGGTGGATGAGATGAATGTTTCCTGCGCCGCGCCCATTACTTCCTCCCTTCCTACAATCGCGCCCATCGGATAGCCGTTGCTTATCGCCTTGCCGAATACCACGATGTCGGGCTCAACGCCGAACTTCTTGTAGAGCCCGCCTTCAGTCATGCGGAAGGCGGAGGTGATCTCGTCAAATATCAGAACCGCGCCGATTTCGTCGGCTATTTTCCGCACTTTGTTCAGAAACCCGCCTTTTGGAGGCTGGCTTCTCATCACCTCCATGGATATGGCGCCTATGTCCCTGTTTTTTTCAACATGCGCCTCCAGCTCCTCAATCTTGTTGTAGTGAAACGGCAGGGCAGTCCCGCCAAGGGCTCTTGGCACTCCGTTTGGTTCAAGGCCGCTCAAAAGATGGCCCTTCAGACCATCCTTGACTTTGAGGTTTGTCGCCAAATACCAGTCTTGCCAGCCGTGGTAGCCGCAGAAAGCCACTTTGTCTTTTTTTGAGTGCGCCCGCGCTATCCTGATGGCAACTGCCATGCTTTCTCCGCCAGTTCTTGCGAACCGCACGGCGCCAGCCCACTTATTCATTGAGAGAAGAAGCTCGGCAAGCTCCACTTCCTCAGGGCAGTTCAGCGTCGCCATGCTGCCCCTGTCAATTCTTTGCTTTACCGCCCTATTGACATCATCATCGGCATAGCCAAGTATGCAGGCGCCTATCCCCATTATGCACATATCGGTGTATTTTCTGCCATCCAAGTCCCAGATTTGGCACCCTTTTGCTTTTGAATAATAGGATGGCCACTGCTCCGGCAGAAACATTTCGCTTCGCTTGGAGAGAAGCTGGCTTCCACCCGGTATGATTTTCTTCGCCTTTTTCCAAAGCTCCTGCCCCTTGCCCATCAAAACACCCACTTATCCCTCCCACAGGGAATAGTAGCCGTCCAGGCTTTTTTTAAGTATGCTTACTGCAAATGAGTCGTAATCGCTTTGCGGCTTTAAGAAATCGCGCTTTGCGACAGAGCCGATTTTCAGCAAGACGCGCCTGTAAATTCCGCTTTTTATGAACACCTCGGCATAATCCTGCTTATATGTCCAGACTCTCCCTTTCTTGATGTGTCTGTATGGAACTTTTGTCGGCTCTTTAGAGTAAAAATCTCCTATCGCAAGCCAACCTCCATCGGTAACGGCAGCATCAATCTCGGCAAAGGAATGGAAAAGCTTGCGCCTGTCAATCCAGTGGAAGACAAAATTCAATATTACCAAGTCAAACTTTTCGCCTTTTTTCATAGGAAGCTTATGCGCAACGCCTTTCCTGAAATCAATTCCATCATAGCGCTTTTTTCCGTCTGCAATCGCAAGAGAAGACGGTTCAACCGCAACGCATTTTGCCTTAAACAAAGCCCGTATCATCGCAAGGCGGTAGCCGTTGCTTGCCCCTATCTCAAGCGCGCTTTTTGGCTTTATGCCTGCTTCTGAAATTGCTTTCATTATCGGGTCTTTATCTGGAGTTATCTTTGAAAGATAATCCTTGTTTCTCAAAAACCATCGATCCGCTTCGGATTTTTGGAATATCTCATCCTGTGTTGGCGCCATGGTCACTTACCTTTTTTGACCTTGTCATAACATTCAACAATTAGGCGTATCAACTCTTTGGCATCTTCGTCAGCCGCAAGCTCTGCTGTCCTGAAGTAATTCGGATCGTGCAGGAAGACAGAGTTCGCCCAAAGCTCAGCTACAAACTTCTTTACGGCGTCCATCTTCGGCTGGCGATTGTATGCGGCATCCAGCAGTTCATCCACTTCCTTTACTCTTGGGACTATCTGTGGCGGATAATCCACGCCAAAAGCCACCACCGGCTTGCCGGCAACGAGAGCCTCAAGACCAACACTTGAATTGATA
>JAOAJL010000002.1 GCA_026414185.1 Microcaldota archaeon
TATCTGCGCATGGGCTTTTTTGAGAAAAGATGTGGGGACGTGCTTTTGCTTGTCAGGAAAAGAGAGAACTGAGAGGCGTGCCGATGGAAAACCTGATGAAGCGGCATCCGCAGTCGCCTCTGCGGCTGTCCTTCTTTTCTTATTTGCGCGCTGGCTTGGTGATGGTGAGATAAAGGACAAGGCGCTCAAACTCAAAGGAAAATCGGCTGCCGGGCGCCTTTTGGAAGACGGGTGGCAAGCTGTGAAAGGGTGGCTGGCATGCGGCTTTTTCGGCAGAGGCTCTCTTTTAGCCCCACTCGTCCTTCTTTATCTTTTCCTTTGGCACGCCCTCTGCCGTAAGCCCGGCTGATATCTCCGCGCCCATTTCCTTGCTTCCGCAGAAGTAAAACGTCTTGTCCGCAAGGGAGCCAAGCGTTTCTTTTATCCTCGCGACATTTATCCTTCCGGTCCATCCGTTCCAGCCAGCCGGCTTTTCCTCGCCGGTGATTGATGGGTAGAATCTGAAAAGCGGGCTTTCGGAGGCAAGAGCGCGCATCTGCGAAAAGTAAGTGAGGTTCTCAAACCCCCTGCCAGAGTGGAAAAGCCAAGCCCTCTTGCCGTCATGCCTCACAGTCTGCAAAATCATGCTGCGCAGGGCGGATATGCCAACCCCGCCTCCGATGAAAACCCGCTCCGTATCCGCCGGGTCAAGAAGGAAAATCCCATAAGGTCCGTCAAGCTCCACCCTCTCCCCGCCTTTGAGCCCCCAAAGCATGTGGGTGAATACTCCCTTGAGCTTTATGCAAAACGAAAGCATCGGCTCGTCTGGGTGGGACGCGACCGAATAGGCGCGCTGAATCGGCTTTCCTGTGGCAGGGTCGTTAAGGCGCATGAGGAAAAAATGCCCTGGCTTGTAATCAGGCACTCCTCCATCCTGCAAGGTGAAAAAGAAGGTGCGCACATCGGGCGACTCCTCATTTATCTTCTGCAGGATATAGGGCTGGAAGTTCATGATAGGAAAAAAGAAGGCGAGCTTTAAATTGCTTGGGGGGCAAACTCCTCCATTAGCCCGACTATCTCCTCCACCGTTTTCGCGCCGCCCAGCCTCCTTCTTGCCTCTCTTGCGCCTGCCTGCCCTCTCAAAAACTCCATCGCATGCGCCCGCAGGCGCTTTTCGCCAAGCACGCCAAACTTTTCAGAAAGCAGGAGGTATTCCTTAAAATCGGCAAGCTTTTGCCTCCAAGAAGGCTCGGGCAATGTTTTTCCGCGCAGCAGGGCCTGGCTTGTTTCAAAAATCCTAACGTTGCCAAGCGCGCCTGTGGAAATCATAACGGCATCGCAGGAGGTTTCGGAAAGAAGGCGCACCGCCTTCTGAGGGCAGGACGCCCCGCCGTTTCCAATCACAGGTATGCCGACAGCGCGCTTGACCTCCAAAATGACGCCCCAGCCCTCGCTCCTCCTGTGCCCCTCTGTTGCTGTCCTCCAGTGCACCGTGATGCCTGCCGCACCCGCCTTCTCAAGCAGCCTGGCTATTCCAGGCGCGCTTTTGCCAGATGACCAGCCCGCCCTTATTTTGCAGGTTATCGGGAGGGGTGACGCCGAGACGCAGGCGGAGACGATGGACGCCATCTTCTCCGGATGGCGAAGGAGAGCGCTTCCCGCCCCTGCGCGAATCACAGAGCCGGATGGGCAGCCGAAGTTTATGTCTATGCAGGAGGCAAAAAGCAAGCCCGAGGAAACGCGTTCGCCTATGGCGCGGCAGGCGTCAGCCATCACCTTCTCATCCGAGCCGAATATCTGTATGCCGACAGGCATCTCCTCGGCGCAGGTGCGCGCAAGCTCCCAGCTTTCCCTTCCGCCGCGCACAAGGGCGTTGGCATTTGCAAACTCGGTAAAGCACATGGCAGCCCCGTGCTTTCTGCAAAGAAGGCGGAAGGCGATGTCGCTGTAGCCTGCCATTGGACCTAGGACAAACTTTCCTTCCAGGCGGGCATTGCCATAGCGTGCCATAAAGCTATGTGGCTTGGAAAAGGATTATAAACCGCTTCGGGCAGAAAATAAGTGGGATTTTATGGTCGCACTTGCAGTGCAGCTTGGTCTGCTGACCGTTCCGAAGCCAAGCCGAAAGCGCCTCTTCCCCTTCAAGGTTTGCGAGTGGCTGCGCGGCACCTGCCTTCTTGTGGATGGCACTGACCGCTACCGGCAGGCGCTTTTTCTCATCAAGGCAGGCAGGAAAACAGAAGGCGGAAGATGCGTCTATGACAAACGCATTTACCGCCAAGCAGTAGAGTCGCTTGAAAAGGCACTGAACAGATACAACAGGGTTTCGCCGCATTCGGGCAATCTGTATTTTGAGGCGCTGGAAAACGTCTCCTTTGCCGCCTGCCTGAAAGTCCAGTGCGAAAGCATAATTAAGAATGCGCCTGCAAAGCAGGAAAGCCCATAAAAGGCTCTGCCATGAATAATAGGCGTTGCAGAAGGGGGAATGGGCTAACCTGGTATGCTACTAGGTTTGGGACCTAGCGATCTGAGTTCAAATCTCAGTTCCCCCATTTCACAGCAAAGGCTTCCGCCTTTCCCGGTTTGTCGTATTTTAGGTATTAAAGAGGATAAGAAATGCAATAGCCATTTTAAACCCTATTTGAGCTACAGGACTTCTGGGAGGAAAAGCGGCTGCCGCAATGGCGCAGGAGCAAGTTTTGATGGCTGTCCGGATAGAGGTAGGGCTTAAGCCGGAACTGGAAGACCCGGCGGGCAAGGCGCTTGAAGCGCGCATTTTGGGCTGGCTTTCCATCCAGTCGGTAAAGTCAGTGCGCGTGATTGACGTCTATTCATTTGAGGACGAGCTTTCGGAAGAGACGCTTGTGCGGCTTGCCGAAGGGCTTTTCGCAGACCCCATCACACAGATTTACTCAATAAACCTGCCCCTTGCAAAGCAGGGCTCATTTGATTTCGCAATAATAATCTCTTTGCGCCCAGGTGTGAAGGACAACACGGGGGACGCCGCAAAAGAGGCTTGCGAGGATTTTCTTGGCAAAAAGCTTGCCGGCAGGGTATGCTCCTCAAAGCAGTATCTGATAAGGGGTAAAATCGGAGCCGGCGAGGCTGAGCGGATTGCACGCGAGCTTCTGGCAAACGAGCTTATCCACCATCTTGAAGTGAAGTCCGCAAAAGAGTTTGCAAGCGCGGGCTTTGGCAGCCATATTCCAAAAGTTGATGTCGCAGGCGGAGGGATGGTTTGCGAAATTGAGCTTCCTCCAAACGACCGGGCTCTTGCGGAAATATCAAGAAAGCGCCTGCTTGCCCTATCAGTTGCGGAAATGAGGGCAATACGCGCTTACTATCAGGACCCGGACACAGCATTCCAGAGAAAGAGGCTTGGGCTGCCTGCCTGCCCAACTGACGCGGAGCTGGAGTGCATCGCGCAGACTTGGTCTGAGCACTGCAAGCACAAGATTTTCAACGCCAAAATAAAGCTGAGGGAAGGGGGGAAGGCGAAGCTGATAAATTCCCTCTTCAAATCCTTTATACGCGCGGCAACAGAAAAGCTCAGGCGAAAGAAAAAGTGGCTGGTTTCCGTCTTTGCCGACAACGCAGGCGTCTTTGAGCTTGTGGAGGGCTGGAATGTTGCCATGAAGGTGGAAACGCACAACACGCCCTCTGCGCTTGACCCGTTTGGGGGGGCTCTCACTGGGATACTGGGGGTCAATCGCGACATACTCGGCTGCGGGCTTGGGGCAAAGCCCATATTCAACACGGATGTCTTTTGCTTTGCCGAGCCGTCCTACACCGGAGAGATTCCCCCGCGGCTTTTCCATCCGCGCCGCGTGCTTGAGGGGGTGCGCGCAGGGGTGGCGCACGGCGGAAATGCCTCGGGCATACCGACAATAAACGGCGCCATAGTCTTTGACAACAGGTATCTTGGCAAGCCTATTGTTTATTGCGGGACAGGCGGGCTGATGCCGGCGGTTTTGCCTGACGGCAGAAAGAGCCATGAGAAGCGCGCCCAGCCGGGCGACAGAATATTCATGGCAGGCGGTAAGATAGGCAAGGACGGGATACACGGCGCAACCTTCTCTTCGGAAGAGCTCCATGAGGGCTCCCCCGTCTCCGCAGTCCAGCTTGGCGACCCCTACACGCAAAAGAAGCTTTCTGACTTTCTGCTGGAAGCTCGGGATAGAGGGCTTTTCAACGCGGTGACTGACAACGGCGCAGGGGGTCTCTCCTCGTCAGTGGGCGAGATGGCGCAGGGAAGCGGCGGCGCTGTGCTCCATCTTGACAGGGCGCCCCTAAAATACCCCGGGCTTGACCCATGGGAAATCCTGCTTTCTGAATCTCAGGAGAGGATGACTTTTGCCGTTCCGCCTTCAAAGGCAGGCGATTTTGTCCAGCTTGCCCGCCTGCGCGGCGTGGAAGTGTGCGATTTGGGGCATTTTGACTCCTCAGGCTTTTTCCACGTGCTTTATGGCGCAAAGACCGTCTGCTATCTTGACATGGAGTTCCTGCACTCGGGCGTGCCGCAGCTTGAGCTTGAGGCTGAGCTTCGCCAAAAGAAACTCTCAGAGCCCGCATCCGCCCTATCCCAGGACCTTGGAGCCGAGCTTCTGTCGCTTCTTTCCCGCCCAAACATCTGCTCCAAGGAGTATGTCATACGCCAGTACGACCATGAGGTGCAGGGCGGTTCGGTAGGCAAGCCCCTATGCGGAAAAAGCAACGACGGACCATCTGACGGCGGGGTAGTCGCTCCGTTCTTTGACCGCAAGGAAGGCATAGTGGTCTCAAACGGCATCTGCCCACGCTACTCGGACATTGACGCATACCAGATGGCGGCAAACGCCCTTGACGAGGCGGTGCGCAACTACGTTGCCTGCGGCGGCTCCCTTGAGCGCCTTGCCGCCCTTGACAACTTCTGCTGGGCAGACCCTGTTTATTCGTCTGAAAACCCAGAAGGCAGGCACCGCCTTGCCCAGCTTGTCCTTACCTGCAAAGGCCTCTATGACGGCTGCATAGCCTATGGCATTCCGCTCATTTCAGGCAAGGACAGCATGAAAAACGACTACCGGCACGGAAGGTGGAAAATCTCAATTCCGCCGACCCTTCTTGTAAGCGCAGTGGGCAGGATAGACGACGTCTCGCTTTCCGTCAGCTCGGATTTCAAGCAGGCGGGCGACTGCATCTACCTCCTTGGCGAAACCAGAAACGAGCTTGGGGGCTCAGAATACTATGCGATGAAGGGCATACTGGGGGCAAACGTTCCAAAGGTGAATTTCAAGAAGAACCTTGCCTTATACCGCAGGCTTGAGCGCGCCATAAAAAAGCGGCTTGTCGCATCCTGCCACGACTGTTCAGAAGGCGGGCTTGCTGTCGCGCTGGCGGAAAGCTGCATAGGGGGACGACTCGGGGCGAAGATAGACCTTTCCTCCTGCGCCGGCGGCCTAACCTGCGAGCAGGCGCTGTTTTCCGAGTCCGCAGGTCGGTTCGTAGTTTCCATCCCCAGAAGGAACGAGCGCCGCTTCAAATCAGCCATGCGCGGCTCCAAAGCCCAAAAAATCGGCGAAGTTTCAAAGGACGGGCGGCTGTCGGTTTCCATGGGAGGGCGGCAGCTTTTCTCCCTCCCCATAAGCGCGCTTGTGCAGTCTTGGAAGAAGACGATGGATTGGTAGGCGGTGCGCATGAAAGCCAAAGCAAAGCAAGAGGACAAAAAGCCGCGTTGCCTTGTGCTTGCCGGCTTCGGGCTTAATTCCGAATCCGAGCTTGCGCACGCATTCTCGCTTGCAGGGGCGCAGGCGCAAATAACCCACTTTTCGGACATTTCAAGCGGCGCGGCAAGGCTTTCTGACTTTCAGATTCTGGCGATACCTGGCGGCTGGTCCTTCGCTGACGATTTGGGCGCAGGCAGGATATTCGCCAACAAGCTCAAAAGCAGCTTCAAAGACCAGTTTTTTGAGTTCGCATCTTCAGGAAAGCCGATAATCGGAATCTGCAACGGCTTTCAGGTGCTTGCCAAGCTTGGGGCGCTTCCAAACATTTCCCTCTCGTTTTCGCAGGAGGCGACGCTGGCTGCCAACCAGAAGAACCGCTTTGAGGACAGGTGGGTCTATCTTGCGCCGCAAAAGTCAGCCTGCCCCTATTTTGAAGGGATAAGGATTCTTCACTGCCCAGTCCGGCACGGAGAGGGGCGCTTCATGATGAGAAGCGAAAAAGAAATTGAGGCGCTTGAAAAAAATGGACTTGTCGTGCTCAAATACTGCGACGAGAGGGGGAACACCGACGTTGGCTACCCGCAAAACCCGAACGGCTCGCCGCACGGGATTGCAGGAATCTGCGACACAGGCGGCAAAATATTTGCCCTCATGCCCCATCCAGAAGTGGCTGTGCGCCGCGAGTGCTTTCCGCGCTTTAGGGAAGGCATAAGCCATGAGAGGTGCAGCCTGCGATTTTTTGAGAATGTCGTGAAAGCGGCAAAGCGGCATCTTTAGTCCTTTTTTGTGAAATGCCCCTTTACTCCCTCCCTAAGCTTCCCGAGGGCTTCCATGTTCCTCCTAATCTCAACTTCCAGCTGCTCAAGGAAAGAGTGCCCTCTGCAGTTTTCAAGAGCCCGCCTGAATTGGAGCGAAGCCAAAAGATATTCGGTTTTGAAGCGGGTCTCCAGCTCCTGCTTGGTTTGGTTGCCGGCACATTCCCCCAAGTGCTCAAGCAGTGCGGCATCCATCATCGCTTTCATAAGATGCTCCCTTCCGGTGTGGAGAAATAGGATGGTTTTCGTCCGAAGCTCATAATTCTCGCCCCAGTCTATCTTCACGCCGTCTATGTGGAGGGGGGCTTTGGAGCTGCTAAATGCTTTCGGGCGAAGCAGGGGGTTCTCTATCGCCTCGCAAACCTCCTTGAATCTCTCAAATTTCCTCCTGCTCACAATTATCGGAACGCGCAGCCCGACATTCTCAAGAGTCTGCTTGTCTATGCCGTTTCTTTCCAGGTTCCTTTTCGTGCAAATCCTAACCAGCTTCATGCCCACTACCCCTCCGCGTCTCAGTCAGCAAAAGTCGCGACAGTGTCTTTCAGGTCGGCAATATAAATCCGGCGGTAAAAGTCGGCAACTTTCAGGATTTTCCTGCCTTCGCCTTCAAGGAACCTCAGCGCAGCCTCAACTTCGCCTTTTGAAAAAAACCTCTCTGTGCTTTTCCATTTTTTTTCCGCCGCCTCATCAAAGCTTTGAATCTTGATGCATATCTCCTTCCCTTCCATTTTGGTGTCTATTACAATGCCTGCAATCAAATCCCTCTTATCGCTTGAATATTCGTAGTTAGGGCTTAGCACAAAAATCATAACGCCCAAGCAGTTTTGGAAAGGCATCGTTTCAATGGCTATTCTGTTTGAGGTGCTCGCTTTCTCATCCATCTGCCTGAGGGACTCCACAATCGGCTTGAACTTATCAGCCAGCCGCGATGCCTCCTGCATCTTCAGGCAGTCTTTCTCTTTCATCAGCTTGGCGCGCTTGAAAGAGAGGGGAAAGTCCTTGCAGAGCTTCCCCTCAAAAATCCATCTCTCAACGGTTTTTCGCGTAATGAGCATGGTTTCAGCCCACAAATTTCCTGTTTCAAACATTTTATAAATATATACTCTTAAAGCTACTTTTTACCACTGAACATCTTTTTTTGGAGAAAAAAGCGCTCCCATCGGGATTTTCATCCTGAAGCGGGTTTGAACCCGAGTTACCGGATTGAGAGTCCGACGTCCTTGACCGGGTTGTCCGGCTTGCGCCGATGCACAATCGCACCGAAGTCAGCCGCTAGACTATGGGAGCGCTGTCTGAAATTGATAGGGGCAAACCAATAAAAAACAGCTTGGGGAGTCATTGGCAGTGGGCGGATAAATTCAAAATCAGCGCTTTTCGCCTCATCGGCTCCCATTTTGCTTCTTTTGGCTTCACGGCGCGCTGAGCAGAACAGAAGGGGCGCTTTCCACCGCCATAGAGTTTGGCTACATAATAGTTAGTCGGCTTGAAAAAGTAGCCAAGGCGCACCCATGCACAAAGCGGAGTGGGCCTGCGAGGAATCGAACCCCGAATCTCTACTGTGTGAGAGTAGCGTCTTAACCATTCGACTACAGGCCCAAACGCAGTCTCTTATCTTAGATAGGTATTAAATCCAATACGCCTCAAGCTAAATTCATGGACAAGTCTGCCCTGCGCGCCAAATTTTCCGCAGAGTGGGAAAAGCACTACAAGGTGGGCGCGCTTGTTGAGCTCGGCTACAGCAGGCAGAAGTGCGCAAAGTGCGGCAGGCACTTCTGGTCAGTTGAGGAGCGGAAGATTTGCTCCGATGCCTCGTGCATGGGCTATGCCTTCATCGGCAAGAGGATGGCGAAAAAGCCGCTCGGCTATGTGGAAACCTGGAAAAAAATTGAGGAGTATTTCACAAAAAACGGGCACGCCTCAATTGAGCCCTATCCCACGGTTGCCCGCTGGCGCGACGATCTGTATTTCACCATCGCCTCAATAAACGATTTTCAGCCCTATGTGGTTTCCGGGGAGCTTGAGCCTCCGGCAAACCCGCTTGTCGTGCCGCAGGAGTGCATCCGCTTTCCTGACATCTCCAACGTCGGAGTGACAGGCAGGCACTACACCACGTTTGTGATGGTCGGGCAGCACGCCTTCAACACTGAAAAGACCGGGCTTTTTTACTGGAAGGACGAGGCGATAACCCACGACATAAACTACCTCCGGCACCTCGGGATAGAGGAGCGCCACCTCGTTTTTTCAGAGGACGTCTGGGCTGGGGGCGGAAATTTCGGTCCCTGCATAGAGTATTTCGCGGACGGGCTTGAGCTTGGCAACTGCGTCTTCATGCAGTATGAGGAGCTTGCCGGCGGCAAAAGCAGGGAGCTTTCCACCAAGGTAATAGATATGGGGGCTGGGCTTGAGCGGCTTGCCTGGATAACGCACGGCTCTGCGGTTAGCTACGGAATAACTTTCGGCAGGGCATCGGAACTCATCCTGCGAAATGCCGGCATAAAGGCTGACGAGAGGCTGTTTTTGGAATATGCGCGGCTGTCCGGCGCGCTTGACGCGGACGAGTCCGCCGGGCAGTTTGGAAGAAAGCAAAAAGAGATAGCCCAAAAGCTCGGCATGGAGGTTGAGCAGATGAACAGGGAATTTGCCCCCCTCCATGCCGCCTATGCCTGCGCAGACCATCTCAAAACCATCCTGTTTGCCTCAACAGACGGCATGCTCCCGTCAAATTCAGGGGGCGGCTACAACCTGCGCATGATATTGCGGCGCGTGTTCGGCTTTGACGGGGAGCATGCCATGGGCATAGATTACGCGGCGGTGCTTGAGGCGCACGCGCACCACCTCCGCGATATGTTCCCCAAGCTCAAAGAGGGCGTGCCGACCGCAATTGCGGTGGTGGAGGAGGAGCGCAAAAAATACGAGGCAGGAAAAGAGAAAAGCAAAGGCAAGGTCGCAAGCCTGCTTTCGCGCGGCAAAAAAATCGGGGCAGAGGAGCTGCGGCGGCTTTATGAATCAGACGGCATCCCGCCCGAGCTTGTTGCGGAAATCGCAAAGGAGAGGGGGATGAGCATAGAGGTGCCGGAAAACTTCTACTCCTCAATAAGAAAGCAGGATGAGACGGGAAAGCCGCCAGAGCCGCCTCTTGACGTGGAAGGGCAGGAGAAGACCAAGCCGCTTTTTTACGAGGGGCTTGAGGAGTTTGAGGCAAGAGTCCTTGAGGTGAAAGGGGATTTCCTCATCCTGGACTCAACCGCATTCTATCCGGAAGGAGGAGGGCAGGTGTGCGACATCGGCGAGATTGGCGGGAAGAGGGTAAAGCGCGTGATAAAGGAAAAAGGCGTAATCCTGCACGAGGTTGAATGTGCATCCTCATTCAGGCGCGGGCAGACTGTATTTGGCAGGGTGGATGGGGCAAGAAGAAAGCAAATCGCCATACACCACACGGCAATCCACCTCATAAACGCATGCGCCAGGCAGGTTCTGGGGCAGCACATCTGGCAGGCAGGCTCCTACAAGGACGAGCAAAAGGCGCACATTGACCTTACGCACTACCGCAGGATAAGCTGGGAGGAGCTTGAAAAGATAGAGCGGCTGGCAAACGAATACGTTCTGGCAGGGCTTCCCATAAGGACAGAGGTCCTTGGAAGAAACGAGGCGGAAAGAAAATACGGCTTTAGGCTGTATCAGGGCGGAGCCGTGCCGGGCAGGGAGCTTAGAGTGGTTTCAATAGGTGATATTGACCATCAGGCGTGCGGTGGCACGCACAACTACAACAAAAGCACAGCCGAGTTCGGGCTTGTCAAAATCGTCAGGCGCGAGGGCGTGCAGGACGGGGTGGAGAGAGTGGTAATCAAAGCAGGAGCGGCGGCAATAGAATACATCCAGCAGCGCGAGCGGCTACTTCGCGAGGCGGCAGAAGCGCTTTCTGTCCCAGAGGAGCAGCTCAAAAACACGGCGCTGAGGTTTTTCAACGAGTGGAAGGAGCGCGGCAAGGAGATAGAAAAGCTGCAGGCGATTCTTTCCGAAACGATATGCGAAATTGAAGTTGAAAAGGCAAAGAAAGAAGGCAGAAAGGAAATAGAGCTTCTCGGCAAGCCCTACCCGCAAAAGCTCTGCGAGGAGATAGCAGGCAGGCTCTCAAAGGCAGGCTATGCGGCAGTCATTTTGACGGATGAGGGGTTTGTGGTCGCGGCTGCGCCGGCAGGCAGCAGGCATTCCGCCCTTGAGCTTCTCAAAAGGCACGGGGCAAAGGGAGGCGGGACTGCGGAATTTGCCCGCGGGAAAGTCCAGAAAAACCCTCAGTAGAAAAGGTGCGGCTTTTCCAAAAACTCAATGTCTGAGAAGTTTTTGGCTGCCTCCAGGATTGACTTGCCTTCAAGGGCGGCGAAGACTCCGTAGCGCCTTGAGAACCTGGCAGCATCCATCCTTCTTAGAAAAAAGCCAGTCCCGTAGTTTTTGTTTTTCACTATCTTGCCGCTGTAAAGCTCGTAAAAGCAGGCGCCCCGCCTATGCGAGAAAAGCGAGTAGTCCGCCTCAAAGCCGTCGCATACGAGGTTTGCCATCACAAGCTCCTTCCTGCCAGCGTTTATGGTCACATGCCCGTAGCCTGGCGGGACAATAAAGCAGTCGCCTTTTTTTGCTGAAAGCAAAACAGCATCCTCAACCCCCAGTTGCGAGACCTTCTGCAAAAGGAAGTGGCAGCTTCCTGAAAGCACCTCGTAAAGCTCGCTCCAGGCGGCTCCGTCCTTGGATGGCGGATGGGCGTGCCCAAAAGTCTTGTTCCTCTCCCCGCACAGATTCACAGGCAGAATCCTTGTGATGTCGTAGCGCAGGGAGGAAAAGCGCTTGACCTGCCTGTACATATAGTAAAGCGGAGCATCGGGCAGAAGCCCGCAGTCGCGTTCAGGGAAGGCAAGAACCTCTCTCATCTGCGAAAAGGTGCGCACCGAGGGGCTGAATTTTTTTCCGCCGAAAGCCAGCTGTGCTCCTTCAAAAGCATATTCCATCGCAATCCCCTCAGCCCATTTTCCTGCCGCGCAGGCTTCTTTTCGGCTTTCTCCTGCAGATGCCCTCGCTTTTCTGCTTGAAGGAGTCAATCTCCTCCTTTATGGGAACAGCCTGCAGGCAGAGAAGCCGGCGCCCCCTGTGAAAAGCAAGCTTCTCCTTTTTCAGCTTCTCCGAAACAAGGTAAAGGAAGTTCGCAAAGTCCGCCAGGTCCAAATCATACTCAGCCGCAATCTTTTCGCATTTCTGGATGAGCTTTACCGTATCAACAAGCAGCTTGGGGTCAATCCTGCCCTCGCGGCTTGCCTGCCTTATCCTGTCCATCAAAAGAAGGCGGCTCATCTGAAGCTCCTTGAGCAGCCTCCTTAGCTTCCCCCTCTTTTCCCCTATTGATATCTGAAAGTCAGCCGAAAGCTGCACGACGGTTTCCCATGAGACCTCGCCCAAATTCTCGGAAACCTGCGCAGGCAGGCAGTAGCGGGCGGAGAAAGGCAGGTCATGCGGTTTTTGCGGCATTCCAATCAGAGGAAGCCTTCTCCGATTCGCTTTATAAGTTTAAGCGGGATTTGTTCTGCGGGAAAAGAATGGAAAAGCGCGAGCTTGGCACAGTAATCTCCACGCAGGACGGACCGACGACAATCTCCTTTTGCTTTGTGATTTCTGACCGGTCCGTGCGCAAGGGGCAGTTTGTGAAGGTCGGCCTTGAGTCCGGCGGTTTCGCGCTTGGCTCAATAACCGAGATAACAAGGGCTAACCGCTACTTTGAGAGAGCGGAGTCGGTCGCGGAATATGAGCGCAACATACAAATGGCAGAAAGCTTCCCCACAAGCGAATGGGAGTATGTGGTCGCAAACGTGCGGGTTTACGGGATTTTCGCAGACGAGGGCTCCCCTATCGCAAGAAGCACCTTTCCCGTAGCGCCAGGCGCGAAAGTGCTTGAGGCTGAGCCAGGGCTTCTTGAGAAGTTCCTTTTTTTTGACAGGAAGGGGCTTCACATTGGGCAGCTGCAGCACCATCCCATTGAGGCTCGGCTCTCCATGGGGAAGCTTTTCGGGAAGCACCTGGCGATACTTGCGATGTCTGGGAGCGGCAAGTCTTATCTGACCTCTGTGATGATAGAGGAGCTTCTTGAGCGCAAAAGCGAAGATGGGCGGCTTGCCATGGTGGTCATTGACAGCCACGGAGAGTATTCGGGCTTCCGCTCCACCCGATACGGGCGGCAGGTTGAGGTCGTTTCAGGAAAGAGGTTCAAAATCGCCTTCCGGAGGGTTTCGCCGCACCAGCTTGCCGAATGGATGCCCGAGGCATCCGCCCCTCAGATGCGCGAGCTTGTCCCTATAATGCAGCTGCTCAGGAAAGAGAAAAAGGAAAAGCAGGAGGGCTATCTTCTTTCAGACCTTATGCAGCGGGTGGAGGCGTGCGGGGAGGAAAAGAAAAGCAGCGTCTTTAGGCCTCTTCTTTCCTGGCTTTCAGAGCTTGCGCGCCTTAAGCTTTTCTCAACGTCTGATTTTCCGAAGCTTGAAGAAGCGGTCCAGCCAGGCAGGCTTGTCGTGATTGACCTGTCAGACACCGAGAACATGAGAAAGAAGCAGATAATCGTCAGCTATCTTGCCAGGAGGCTGTTCAGGCTGCGCAAGAAGGGCAAAATTCCCCCCTTTGTGCTGTTTCTTGAGGAGGCGCACAACTTTGCCCCTGAAAAAGCGGAAAAGTCAAGCGCGCTTGCCAAGGGAGCCATAACGGCAATAGCAAGGGAGGGCAGGAAATTCGGCTCATGCCTCTGCCTGATTTCCCAGCGGCCTGTTCATCTTGCTACCACCGTGCTTGCGCAGTGCAACACAAACATCATACTTCGCATCACCAATCCCTATGACATAGAGCACATCGGGGAAAGCTGCGAAGGCATTGACAGGAACATGCTTGATTCCATAACAACCCTGCGTGTCGGAGAAGCGATGGTCATAGGCGAGGCAGTCGGAGCGCCTGTTTTCATCCAGGTAAGGAAAAGAAAAAGCGAGCTTGTCTGCAAGGGAAAGGACTTGCAGGAGGAGGCTGTGCGCTTTGAGGAGGAGAAAAAGAAGAAAAAGCAGGACGTGGAAGCATTTTTGTAGCTTCATCGGGAAAAGGCGTCTGGGGTGTTTCTTATGGATGCCATCGGCGGTCTTTCAAGCGAGGTCAGGCGTGACCTGTTCGGCAGGAAGGTAGTCATTACTGTTTCGCGGGGAGCAAGGCCAAAGGAATTTGCCGCCGCTGAAAAGCCGAAGAAGACCGTGCCGCCGCAAAAGTGCGTCTTTTGCCCTGGCAATGAGCATCTCACCCCCCCGGAGATAGACAGGCACGAGGTAGGCGGAAGGTGGGAAATAAGGGTATTCCCAAACAAGTTTCCCGCCTTTGTCCCCGAAAGCAAAAGCGCATACGGAAGGCACGAAGTCATAGTGGAAACCCCAGACCACCAAGCAACGCTTTCGGAGCTTTCAGAGCAGAACCTCTTTGATTATCTCTCAATGCTCCAAAAAAGGATGGAAGACGCGCTCAAAGACCCTCACCTTGCCTACACCTGCATATTCAAAAACGAGGGAAAGGCGGCTGGCGCCTCGCTGGAGCACTCGCATACCCAGCTTTGCGGAATGCCCTTTGTGCCGGCGTTTGTCAAAAAAATCGCCAAAAAGAAAATCCAGCGCATGCTTTCGCACAAGAGACTTTATGTATGTGAAAATGAGTCCTTTGCCGCAGTATGCCCCAAGGCAAGCCGTTTTCACTTTGAGGTCTGGCTTGTGCCGAAGTTTGAGGCAAACTCGCTTCATACAATCCCGCAGGAGAGGCTTTTCCACCTTGCCAAAATCATGAAGGCGGTTCTTGGCGCGGTTGATGCCGCAACATCCTATTCCCCCTATAACATAGTCTATCATTCTGCCCCGCATGGCGGTGGCGCCTTCCCGTTCCATATCCAGATTCTCCCTCGGCTATCAACATGGGCAGGCTTTGAGCTTGCAACCGAGATAGTGATGGTTTCGCAAAAGCCTGAGGACTCCGCGAAAATCCTCTCTGGGCTTATAGCCGGCAGCAGTGGCAGCAGGCATTAATGCACATTTTTGCGCCCTGTTACACAGCTTTTTATAACCTTCGCATAGAATTTATGGGAGGAAAGGGCTGAGCCCATGGCAACGCCAACTGCAATAACCCTTAGCCGACGCCAAAATCCAAAGCAGGCGCTTGAGGAGTATGCCAGAAGAAGAAAGCACATAAGCGACTACTTCCAGCTTCGCCTTTTCCCCAAGCTTGAGGAAAGGCTTGCGAAAGTGCGGAAAATCAGGAAGATATTGCAGTATTTTGCCCCTCGGCGCACAGACTTGAAAAAGTTCGTCTATGAGTAGGGGGATGGCTTTATGAACAGGTTTGCAGTCCTGGCAGAGGGCTTTGAGAGGCTAAGCTATCCCCTTGGAGCCTGCTCTTCTTATGACAAGCAGGAAATATACTTCAATAGGGAGGAATATGTCCTTCACAGGCTGGAGGGGGAGGCGCAGGCAAGGATGCTTCTTGGCAGCGCTGATTGGATTTCCAGCCACGCCTCCCTTCCAGTAGGATTTGTCCAGAACGCGTCCGGAAGCTTCATAGTCTGCCGGCCAAGGGGCAAGAAACCCTCCTCCTCCGAGATGGACAAAAACCAGCGCAGGGAGTATTCCCTCGCCGTCATGCTCCGGCTTGCGCAGCTTCATAGCGAGGGCTTCGGCTGCGGAGGAATCTGGCCGCATGAAACATTCTATTTCAGAAAGGAGGTGTTCCTTTCCAATCCAGCCTCCATATTCGCCCTCTGCGAGCAGGACTCGCTTTTTCACGAGGCGGCAGTCACCCTAAGAAGGCTCCTTTGCGCCGGCTTTGCCAGCCAAGCCCGGCTCTCCGCCCTTGCCGGCGCCTATCTTTCCCACTCGCCAGTCTGCCGCAATGAAGTGCGCGCTTACCTTGAATCAAAAAAATCAGAAGTCCTTCCCGCCGAGGCTCTTGCCGCCGCAGCACGAAAATACGCGGCGCTCTTCCTTTGACGCCCTAGCGCTGCAGCTGCACCTCTGTCCAGCGGTTTTTGTTCTTGTCGCACAGGAGAAGATACACCGTTCCCTCCACGTTTTCAGCAAGCGCGGAGTCATGCGTTATGACAATCGTCTGCTCCACAACAGAGGGTATCTTCCTGCTTATTGCCTCTGAGAGCATGCCGACCGCCTCAGAGTCAAGGTTGTGGGTGGGCTCGTCAAGAATAAGGATGCCTATGTCCGGCGTGAGGACCGCCGCGAACGCTATCCTGAGGCTGAGGCAGAAGCAGGCGCGCTCTCCCCCGGATGCGACAGCATCAACATCCTTCCACTGCCCGCCCTTTTCCATGATGAAGCGGTAGTCCTTCTCATCAGCAGAAAGCATAACCCCGCCGTAGTCGGAGTAGGGATAAATTGAGGGCCAGATTTCGCGGAGGGCGGAGTTTATCTCCTCCACCAGGCTTGCGCGAAGCTCGGACTGGGCGGCGGCAAGCGCATTTTTGTATATTGCCATGCTCTCCGCAGCTCGCGCATATCCCTCAGCGATTCTTTTTCTCTCATTTATGCGGTCCGCCTCCTTTCTCGCAGAGGCGCAAAGCTCATCCAGCAGCTTTACCTGCGAAGAGACGGAGGAAAGCTCCGAAAAGAGCCGGGAGGATTCAAGCCGAGCCTGCTCCGCCTCCTTTCTTGCTCTCTCATAAGCCTCCTCCGAAAAGCCCATTGCAGAAAGCTCCGAGGCAGCCTGCGCATATTTTGAAATCGTGGCTTCAAGCGAATCAAACAGCCTCTTTTGAGCCACAAGCTCGTCAAGCGACTTTCTTGCCTTCTTTACTTTCGCGTCAAGCGCCTCAGCTTCCGCCTCAGCCGCAGAGAATTCCTCTTCAAGCTTTTTTACCTGTTTTTCCTTCTTGGCAATCTCCTGCAGATAGGGCGCCTCATCAACCCCCTCAGCAGAGAGCTTCTCAAGCTCGGAAGTCAAAAGGGCGGCTTCATAAAGCGCTTTCTGGCATGCCTCCAGCGCTTTTCTCTGCTTTGCCGCCTCCTCCTCCGCTTGCCCCAGCCTTTCTTTGTTTTGCGAAAGCATCCTTTTCTTTTCAGCGGCTATCTTCTCCTTCTTTTCAGGCGCAAGCTCGCTGCCGCAAACAGGGCAGTTTGCAGAGGCTGAAGAAAGCGCCTCAAGCGAGGCGGAAATCGCCTTCTGCTCCTCAGAGAGCCGCGCCCTCTCCGCCAAAAGGGAGTCAAGCCTGCCGGCGAGGGTCCGCAGCTTGGCTTCCATCTCCTCCTTGCCTTTCCCTTCAAGCAGGCTGGCAAGCTGCCTGGAAATCTGCTGAGCTTTTTTCGCCCTCTGGGCTGCGAGCTTTCTTCCGTTTTCAAGAACTGCAATTTCGCTTTTGACGGCTGAGATGGAGGCGGAAATCTCCTTGAGGCGCAGGCGCGCCTTGAAAACGAGTTTTTCCGCCTCTTCGTTTTCCTTCTCAAGCCGGCAAATGTCTTCCTCAGACGGCTTGCTTTTGCCGGAAACCTCTTTTTCAAGCCCAACTATTGCGCCTTGCAGGCGTTCGCACTCGCTCTTCTTTTTCCCGTAGGCTTCCCTTTGCTTTTCCAAGACGCCAAGCCCCTCCTCTTTCTGCGCAACAAACCTCTCCGCCTCAGCCTTCTGCGCAATGAGCCGCTGCTGCTCCGCCTTCTTCTCCTCAAGGGAGCGGAGGCGTTCGGCAAGCTCCTTTTCAAGCTGCGCAAGCCTCTCCGAATCGGAAGGGCTGGAAAGCTCCTGCGCCTTTTCAGAAAGACGGTAGTGCGCATTCTGAGCAGATTCGCGCGCCTCGTCAAACTGCCCAAGCCCAAGCAGCCAGTCAATCTCAGTCTTCCGCTGGCGGGGGTTGAGGGACAAAAGATAGTCAATTCTGTTTTGCTCCGAGTAAATCGCGCGGGTAAAAAGCTCGTAATCCACGCCAAGCACTCCAGCGACATAGTCGCTTGCCGCCTTTGCGCCCTTCTGCACAAGCCTTCCTTCAAGCCGAACTTCCGCCTCATGCGTCCTCTCGCCTATCCTGCGAAGCACTGCATAGTGCTTGCCATGGGCTTCAAACTCAAGTTCAACAGAAGCAACTTCCGCCTTGCTTGCCATGCTTATCAAATCAGACAGAGACTGGTCGCGCCTCTGCATTTTCGGGAAAGTCCCATAAAGCGCGAAGCATATCGCATCCAGAACAGAAGACTTGCCCGAGCCCATCCTGCCCAAAAGCACGCTGGTGCCCTTGCCGAACTTGAAGCTGGATGAAAGGTGCGATTTCCAGTTTGAAAGCGAAAGGGATATCAGCACGAAAAGCCCCCCTCAAAACTAATAGGCGAAACTATAATTAGGTTCGCCTGCGGCAGAAAATCCATATGCGGAAAAAAGCCCGCGGCAATGCCGGCGTTGAGGCGTTTATTGCGGATGAGATGCTTGCCAAGCTTGCTCGCTTCATGCGGATGGCAGGCGTCCGCGTGCTTCACATAAGGGGGATGGATGACGAGAGGATACTGCGGCTTGCCAAAAGCAAGGGCATGCCCCTTCTGACGTGCGACGAGCAGCTTTGGAAGAGATGCGAAAAGCGGGGCATAAAAAGCCTCCTTCTTTCCGACCAGCCGGTTTTTCACCAGCTTTTGCGCGTCTTTAGGAGCTTTCAGCTTCCCCCTCCAAGATTTTCCTGCTCAACCCTCTGCCCGCAATGCGGCGGCAGGCTCATAAAAGCGCACAAAAGCACGCTTTCGGCAAGGGTCTATCCAAGGGTGCTGAAAAAGCGCCGCCTTTTTTGGGAATGCGCAGGCTGCGGCAAGCTCTATTGGAGCGGAACGCACTACGAGAGGGTCCGCAGGCTCTTTTGGAGGGTAAGAAAGAAGATGGAGGCTAAAATATCTCCTCAAGGCTGACGCAGCGCGCCTTGTAGACCTCAACGTGCCTTCTCCATCGGATAAAAAACCGGTCGGCAAGCCCCTCGGCAGAGTCATCAACTATTATGACTGATTTCGTTTTTGTGGGATAGGTTGAAAGCAGGCTCTTTTTCAGGTCATAATAAAATCTGCGCTTTATGCGGTTGTAGTCGCGCAGCTTGGTTTTCAGGTCGTAAAAGTAAATGAGCATCCAACTCGGCGTAACTATGGATACATAGCCTTAAATCCGTTCCCTCACAGCCGGTCCATCGCCTCAACATCCACCTGCCCGACTCCCTTGATGGCGCGTATTTTCTCCTCAAGCCTGTCCGCCCCGCCCTCTCCGTCAGGGATGATGAATGTCGCGTATATCGCCTTAAGCCCGAATGCGATTTCCTTTTCCTCTGTCTTGACAGGCTTGGCGCTGGAAAAAAGCTCCCGCTTCATCTGCTCAAAGCCCTCTGCCTCCTCTGGCATTATCCTGAATGTCACTGCGACAGAGCCCACAAAAACACCCCCGGCATTCTAAGGTCCAGCCTTTCCGCATGAAGGGCAGGAATAAGGCTGCGAAATCTTTCTGCAATGAAAGCAGCGGACTATCTTTTCCCCGCACTCCGGGCAGGGAAATTCCGAGTAGTTTTTTGTCTGCTTTCCGCAGGTAATGCAGTTCTTCATCATCCTTACGCACCTTTCCGCCGCAATTTGAAGCAATATGGTTAAAAGGGTGCCTGCGGCGTCTGCACCAGCCCATCTTGCCTCGCAAAAAGGTTAAATACCTGCCTGCCTTCGCAGAAGCTCTGCCTTGTCGGTCCTTTCCCAGCTGAACTGCGGCTCCTCCCTCCCAAAATGCCCATAGCAGGCGGTCTTGCGGTAGATTGGGCGGCGAAGCTTGAGGTCTGCGATTATCTGCCCCACTTTGAGCCTGAAGTTCCTTTTCACAAGCTCAAGGAGCTTTCTTTCCTCTATCTTGCCCGTACCGAAAGTGTTTATGAAGATGGAAACAGGCTCTGCCCTGCCGATGACGTAGGCAAGCTGGACCTCGCAGCGCTCTGCCAGCCCTGCCGCCACGATGTTCTTCGCGATATAGCGTGCCATGTATGAGGCGGAGCGGTCCACTTTTGTCGGGTCTTTGCCTGAAAAGCAGCCGCCGCCGTGTCCGCAGACGCCTCCATATGTGTCAACTATGACCTTCCTTCCAGTCATGCCTGTGTCTGCCGCAGGGCCACCAAGCACGAAGCGCCCCGTCCCATTGACCACCACTTCGGTTTCCTCTGTGAAATACCTGCCCAGGACAGGCTTGATTAGCTTTTCAGTCAAGTCCTCCCTTATTTTCTCCGGCGTAATCCTCTTTCCGCCCCACTGCTCCTCATGCTGGGCGGCAATCACCACCGTGGTGACCCGCAGGGGCTTTCCATCCTCGTCGTATTCCACAGTCACCTGTGTTTTTCCGTCCGGGCGGAGATATGGTATGCTCTTGGTCTTTCTTGCCTGCGCCATCCCGTATGCAAGCTTGTGCGCAAGGGAGATGGGCAGGGGCATAAGCTCAGGCGTCTCCCGGCAGGCATAGCCAAACATTATCCCCTGGTCTCCAGCGCCTATGTTTTCCAAATCATCCTCCCTTACCCCCATGGCTATGTCCGGTGCCTGCGAATGTATTGAGACGAGAACTCCGCACCCCTCCGAGTCAAAGTGATATTCCGGCTTGTCGTAGCCTATCTCCGCAATCACCCTGCGCACTATGCCCTCAATGTCGGCATAGCCCTTCGTGGTGACCTCGCCAGCCACAACCACAAGCCCCGTGGTTGCAAGAGCCTCAACTGCCACATGCGCATGCTCATCCTGCTCTATGAGATTGTCCAAGATGGCATCTGAAATCTGGTCGCAGATTTTGTCAGGGTGGCCCTCTGTGACCGACTCTGATGTGAAAAGATATCTCCCCTTGCCCATAAGCACCACCGAGCACCTATGCTTGCCCCTTTATTATAATATTTTCTGAGATTTTTATTCCAAAAAGAATATCACGCAAAGAAGGCAGAAAGCCTCTGGCGGATATGGCAGGCATATTTTTAAAGTGGTCATACATACTAATAAGTGGGTGGATTATGGCATTCGTCATCTTCCCCACAAAGTCCGCCGTCAAAAGCGTCGGGCAGGCGCTTCATCTGGCGCTCAACG
Organism: Microcaldota archaeon; assembly: GCA_026414185.1. Classification (GTDB taxonomy): domain Archaea; phylum Micrarchaeota; class Micrarchaeia; order Anstonellales; family Anstonellaceae; genus UBA10161. The sequence continues at coordinate 20,605 of JAOAJL010000002.1, forward strand.
AAGCTGGCTTCGGGCAGGCGCTTTTCGCAACCTACGCCGACCGCTACTCAAAGAATGGCGCAGGAAGCCTTTATGTCTACAACCGCGCGATTGAAAGAAACAACATCGACCAAAACAGCAAGTCCAACTATTTTGTCTGCGTGCTTCATGAGGGCAACACAATCCGCGCCTTCATGACAAACCCCTCCGAGTCCCGCGAGGCAGGCAACTTTGACTTTGACAGGTATGAAGTCACCTTCACCTTCAAGGGCGGCTCAGGCGAAAAATTCGCCGCAGACGTGGTGCAATCCGCAAAGGCGCTCTCCTCCCTCAAGCCGGAAAACTCCTACCGCATAATAATCCACACGCACCTTGGGCAGCTTTCAGGGATTTCCCTCAACAGCGGCGGCTCGGCAATGTCTGACGACGGGGTTTCTTCCGACAAGGCGCTTCTTCTGAACCTCATATACCACAACGTTGACTTCTGCGCGCTGACAAGCCACAACCACTTCCTTTATGGCGCATGGAACTCCTTCAACTACGAGGCGAAAAAATACGGCATACAGCTCATTGCCGGCTTTGAGGCGACACTCCCCATCCACCAGTTTGAGCCATGGCTTTCCGGCACCGACGAGGGAAAGGTGCACAACCCCAACGGACCGCACGTAGTCCTTCTTTTCAGATGCCCCGAAACTGCGCAGGAATTCTGGAAGTGGTTTTTCAAGAAAAGGGGCACCTACAAATACGCGCCAAACGCATCGGAATTCGTGGAGCTCGCCAAGATATACGACATCATTGAGCAGCACTATTCCGATTCAGTAGCCCGCCTGATTGCCCATCCTGCCTGCGATGTGGACCTGCCTGATGTGGGCATCATCAACAGGGCGGCAAAAGGGGAGATTTCCTGGGCAGAGGTTGAGGGTTTCCTTGCTCGCTCGCAGGCGATAGGCATTTTCAACACCGTGCTTGACGAGGGAGAGCTTGATTTTGACGCCTACAGAAGGCAGGTTAAGCAATGCGCCTTCTTTTCAGAGGCTGAAAAGGAGCGCAGACTCAAAAACATGGAGCAGACGGAAGTGAAAATCCGCGCCATGGTCTTCAAGCACCTTGGAAGTCCAAAGCTGACCCCCAACAACATCAACATGGCGCTTGCCAAGGAATACTGCGGAAGGTTCAGCATCCTGCCATACGTTGATACCGACGCGCACAACTTCAACTGGCTTTACAGCAAAATCGGACCGTTTTTCATCCGGATAAAGGACATGGGGCTGATTGGCAGGGGGCACAACCGGCTCTGGCTGCCTTCTCTTCCGAGGACAAAGCCAACCGCAGAAGACATAGTTAGGTTCATGATAACCCCAATCCATTTGCCGAATGCCGAGTGGAAGGCGCAGCTTTTTTCCGAGATGAGGGATGGCAAGGTGCAGATAACGCAGGCGCGCCAGGACATCTCCTGGTTCCAAAAGGCGCTTGACGGCATAGAGAAGGCTTATTACTATCTCAAGCAGGGCAAGGTGCTGCTGGAAGACACCATAAACTCAAGCAAGAGCCAGTCGCAGATACACATAAACTCCGGGCGAGGCTCAATACCCTAAAGCCATTCCGCACTCTTCTTAACTCTTTTCCCCTCTATTTCTCCCGCCCTCGTGGTATAACTTGGATAGCATGCGAGCTTGCGGAGCTTGAGATCAGGGTTCAAATCCCTGCGAGGGCGCTTAATATGATGTTGAACGCCCAAGTTCCGCAAAAGAGGTGTTGCCAATGAGAAAGGGGAAAAGGTCTGCGACAAGAAGGCAATCAAGAAAGCGCGCAAGGGGCAATCAATAGTGATTGGGATGCAGGCATCAGAGTCGGATTTCCAGCGCTGCAAGGAGGTGCTGTCCAAAAGCTCAAGCACCTTTTTTCTCGCATCGCGCATGCTTCCTGCGCAGCAAAAGCAGGCATTCTGGGCAGTCTATGCCTTCTGCCGAGCCACTGACGACATAGCGGACGAGGGCGACTTTGGCAGGCAGCAGCGCGCAAGGATGCTTGCGGAGTGGAAGCAGGATTTGCTTTCCGCCCTTGCCGGAAAAAGAAGCGCCTCTGCGGTAATCCGCGCTTTTTCAGACACAATGCGCGCCTATGGAATCCCAGTTTCCCTCCCCATGCAGCTGATTGAGGGGGTTTCCATGGACATAAGCCGCACCCGCTTCCATTCTTTCAGGAAGCTGCGCCGCTACTGCTACTGCGTCGCATCTGTCGTAGGGCTTATGCTGCTTTATGTCATGGGCGTCAAGAGCAGGCGCGCCCAGCGCTATGCCATTTCCCTGGGGATTGCCATGCAGCTCACCAACATCCTGCGCGACATATCCGAGGATTTGGCATCAGGAAGGCTCTATCTCCCCCTCTCCGAGCTTTCCGCCTTCGGGCTCAAGCCCTCCGACATAGGCAGGAAGATGGGGCGACGCAAGCTTGAAAGCTTCAGGCGATTCATGCGCTTCCAGATAAGGCGCGCACGCCACTACTACTCGCAGGCGCTTTTTGGCATAAGGCTCCTTCCGAAAAAGCTCCAGGCGGCAATTTCCTCCGCCGCATTGCTTTACCTGCGCATACTTGACGACATAGAAACGCGCGGCTTTGACGTCTTTTCCGGCGGGCTGGCAGGAAGAGAGTAGCCTGGGCTAGCGCCTGCCTTGTGCTTCCCACGAAACCACGGTTGCAAGCGCCAGGGCAAGCCCAAAAAGCAGGTTCTCAAGCGGTATTGTAGGGACGGCAATCCCCAGCGTGTGCGAGAAGTCAAAAACCCACAAGCCCTGCGCAGTCATCAGGTTGTCAAATACAAGCTGGAAGAAAAGCGCCGCTGCCGCAAGCGCCGCAAGCGGCTTTGGCGCAAGCCTTGCGCGCACGGCAAGGAAGGCGGCAGCAGCAAGCGCCCCCACAGCCATCAACGTGTATTGCATGCAACCACTTTCTTGGCAGTTTCCCAAACCACGACGTAAAAAAGCGGTATGACGACAAAGAAGGCAAGCTCCTCAAGCGGCTGGTTGTAAATCACCGCGCCTGCCATGTGCTCCAGCCCGAACCTCCAGTGCCCAAGCTCCACAGCGGCAACGTCCCAAAGGACAAAAACGGCAAAAACAGGAAGAAGCGAGAGGAAAAAGCGGCGGGCATCAATTTTCACAGAGGCAACCCTGGCAATGAAAATGGAAGACAGCAGCACCGCCAGAAGATAGGCAGAGTAATACCACCAAGCCATAAGCCTCCCCCTAAATCCCGTAGTCCTTGGCAAGCCTCCTCTCCAGAAGCTCGGCGGACATAAGCACAATCGGTATGCCCCCGCCTGGGTGCGTGCTTGCCCCGACAAAATAAAGATTGCGGATGCGCCGGTCCTTGTTGGGCGGCCTGAAGCCTGCCGACTGGAAAAGCGACGGGGAAAGGCCGAAAGTTGCTCCATCCTCAACGTTGAAGGAAGCCTTCCAGTCTTCCGGAGTGAAAACCTTCTCCATCACAATGCGCTTTTCCAAATCCGAAATTCCGTGCGAGGAGAGCCTCTCCAGCACCGCCTTCCTCACCTTTGGCGCCTCATCCTTCCAGCTTATCGCTGAGGCGGTGTTTGGCACCGGCACAAGCACATAAAGCACGCTTTTTCCAGCCGGGGCAAGCGAGGGGTCGTGGGCGCAGGGGTTGGCTACATAAATTCCCGGCTTTTGCGGCATGACTCGCCTGTCAAATATGTCCTCAAAGGTCTTCAGGTACTCATCAGGGAGGAAAAAGGAGTGGTGCGGAAGCCCAACCTTCCCCTCAATCCCCCAGTAGAACATCAGCGCGGAGCAGGATTTTTTCAAAGCCCGCACCTTGCTGTCTGGGAAGTGGGGGCGGTTCGCCTCGCTTATCAGATGAAGGTAGGTGTAGGGCAGGTCGGCGTTGGATATGACCGCATCCGCCTCCACAACAGTGCCGTCCGAAAGCAGAAGCCCACTTGCCGAGCCATCCTTGACAATTATCCTCTGCACCGCCTTTCCGCAGTTTATCCTCACCCCAAGCTCCAAGCAGAGCTTTTCAAGCGCCTCTGCTATGGAGTAAAGCCCCCCTTTGGGATACCAAACTCCCTCTGTGAATTCAACGTATGGTATGAGCCCGTATACGGCAGGCAGCCTGGTTGGCGCAGCGCCTATGTAAACCGACTGAAGCGAAAAGGCTATCCGCACGCGCGGGTCTGAAAAGTAATCCCCGGTCTTTGAATAAAGGTCCCTCAGCGCCCCACCTGAAAGGAGGGAAATTATGCCCCGCGGAGTGAGCATGTCAAGAGGCGAGTCAAAATTTTTCATTATAAACTCGCGCATGGCTATCTCATAGTATCTCCGGTAGTCTGCCAGCCAGCGCGAATATCCTGCCTCGCCGTTGCGCTCAATTCTGCCTATCTCTTCAATCATCTCCATGGTTTTCGTTGAAGGCGCAATCTGGGAGCCGTCCTCAAAGTAGATGCGATAAACCGGCTCAAGCTTGGCAAGCTTCAGGTAGTCTTCGGCGTTTCTCCCAATGTCGGAAAAGAAGCGCCTCAGCACATGCGGCATCAAAAGCAGGGTTGGCCCTGTATCCACTCTGAAATTGTCCTTTTGGAAATTTGAAAGCCGCCCCCCAACCCTGCCGTTTTTTTCGTAAATCTCCACCCGGACGCCGCGCCTGGCAAGCCTGCAGGCGGACGCCATCCCGCCAACCCCAGCCCCGATGACTGCTATTTTCACCTGCTCACCTTCCTCACGCCATTTGACGAACGTTTTATTTATTAAGCTCATCTACGAATGCTTCGCAGGCGACCAATCCCGCGCGGCTCGGCGCACAGGCGTGTTGGAAATGGCAATCATCAACAGGCTCAACTGCAAGATAGGCGGACCTGCTGGGACAGGCGTAATGACGATGGGTGCTCTGTTTGCCAAGTGCCTCCAGAGAGCGGGCCTTGAAGTGGTGGGCACAAACGACTACCCGTCGCTTATCAAGGGCGGGCACAACACCTACAAGATAAGGGCGGCGCCTGAGCCGATAAGCGCCATCGTTGGCAAATACGACCTTCTGCTTGCCCTTGACCGCCTCACAGTAGAGCTCCACTGGGAAGAGCTTGTGGAAGGCGGGGCGGTAATATACGACTCTGACCATGTGAAAGAGCCATCAAGCCTGATCGGGCGCAGCGACATCGTGCTCATCGGCGCTCCGCTTACACAGATGGCATCTGCCGCAGGCGGGGAGATAATGTTCAATACAGTGGCGCTTGGCGCCGCCATGGGCTTGATGCACCTTGATTTTGCCATACTTGAAAAGCTTCTCAAGTCAATATGGGCAAGAAAGGGCTCAAAGGTGGTGGATGCGAACATAGCAGCCGCACAGGCGGGCTATGACTTTGTGAAGGAGAAAAACGGCGCCTTCCGAGTCCAGATAGAGGAGATAAAAGGCAAAAAGCCGAAGATGTTCATCAACGGCAATGAGGCTTGCGTGCTGGGCGCAGTCAAGGCAGGCTGCAAATTCGTGGCAGAATACCCGATGTCGCCTTCCACCTCCATCCTGCACCTCATGGCTGGGCACGAGCGGGAATACGGCATAGTAGTCAAGCAGACCGAAGACGAGATTGCGGCGGCAAACATGATTGCAGGGGCAGGCGCGGCAGGCGTGCGCGCGATGACGGCGACCTCTGGAGGCGGCTTTTCGCTGATGGTGGAGGCGCTTGGGCTTATGGGGATTGCAGAGATACCTGCCGTCATATTTGAATCACAGCGCGCAGGGCCATCCACAGGGCTGCCTACCTACACAGAGCAGGCGGACCTGCTTTTCGCGCTTCATGCCTCGCAAGGAGAATTTCCACGCGTGGTTGTCGCCCCGGGAGACCCTCTTGAGTGCTACCTGGAAGCGATAAACGCATTCAACATAGCAGAGCTTGTCCAGACTCCCGTAATCGTCCTTCTTGACAAATTCCTCTCAGAAACCTCGCTCACCATTGAGGATGTGCGGAGCATACCCGTCAAGATTGAGCGGGGCAAGCTCATGACTGATGAGCAGATGGAATCCGCAACGGGCTTCAAGCGCTATGCTTTCAGCGAGGACGGGATTTCCCCACGCTGCATATTCGGGCAGAAAAATTCCATTCACGTGGCATCAAGCTACGAGCACGATGAAACCGGCTTCACATCAGAAGACCCAAAGATGAGGGTGGCGATGATAAACAAGAGGGCAAGGAAGCTCTCAGCAATTCCCGACTACATAATCGCCCCCTCGTTTGCCGGCGCTGGCGAGGATTCCGCCGAGATACTGCTGGTGTGCTGGGGCTCCACAAAGATGCCGATGCTTGAGGCGCTGAAGCTTTTAGGGCAGCAGGGCATAGCCGCGCGCATGATGCATATCCGCTACGCCTCTCCCTTCCCAGCAAGGGCGGTGCTCTCAGCACTCACATCAGCGATGCACTCGCACGGCAAGACCGTGATTTTTGAAGGAAATTCCACTGCGCAGATGCGCAGCCTCATATTCCAAAAGACAGGCTATTACATAGAGAATGCCTACCTGCGCTATGACGCACGGCCATTCAAGGCGGAGGAGATTGCTCAGGCGGCAAGAAAGCATCTTGGAAGGTAGTTTTCATGGTTTCGATTGAACAGCTGAATTCCGGGCATCTTCCAAGCTGGTGCCCTGGCTGCGGAGACTTCGGCATACTAATCGCGCTTAAGGGGGCGATTGCCAAACTGGGCCTTGAGCCGCACCGGACGGTGGTTGTTTCGGGTGTGGGCTGCGGAAGCAAAATTCCCCACTTCATCAAAACCTGCGGCTTTGAAAGCCTGCACGGGCGCGCGTTGCCACCCGCAACGGCGATACACCTTGCGAACCACGAGCTTACCGTCATCGCCATAGGAGGCGATGGCGACGGCTGCGGCATTGGCTTGGGGCATTTCATGCACACGATGCGGCGCAACCTTGACATAACATACATCATACAGGACAACGAAATCTACGGGCTCACCGTCGGGCAGGCGTCGGCAACGACCAAGAAAGGGACGATAACGAAAAGCACGCCGCACGGAACACCCGAGGATGCGATAAACCCGCCCCTCATAGCCCTCGCAGCAGGGGCGACATTCGTGGCGCGCGGATTCTCAGGCGACATCCCGCATCTTACCAGCCTAATCGCGCAGGGCATAGAGCACAGGGGCGTTGCGTTCATAGATGTTTTTCAGCCCTGCGTGACTTGGAGAAAGGACTTGCCCTATTCTCTTTACCAGCAGAAAATCTACAAGCTTGAGGAGGCTGGGCATGATGTGACTGACTGGGAGGCGGCGGTGGCGCGCGCGAGGGAAACCGAACGCTGGCCAATAGGCGTTTTCTACAAGGTGCAAAAGCCAATCTACACAGACCAGATTCCATTCCTCAGGGAGAAGCCCCTGGTAAAAGCGGACATATCAAATGTCAGCATTGACAAGTTCGTAGAGGAATTCCTCTGAAAGCCGCCTGGCTAGCGGGCTAATTTCGCAATCCTGCCGAGTGTTTCTGCGAAAGTTTCTATCTCTTCTTCGGTGTTGTAGATGTAAAGGGAAGCCCTCACGGCACCGCCAGGCGCGCCGAGGGATTCCATGGCAGGCTGGGCGCAGAAAGTCCCAGAGCGCAGGGCAATGCTGGCAAGGCTGTCTGACATGAGCGCTACCTGATGATGAGGCACCCCCGCGATGTTGAAGCAGGCAAGCGCACAGCGTTTTTCAGGCGATGGGTGACCGTAAAGGACCGCGCCTTTGACGCCGCCAATTGCCTCAATCAGCCTCTTTGCAAGCTTTCTTTCGTGCTCCTCAACTGCCGCCATCCCTATCCTTGACATATAATCGCAGGCGGCTCCAAGCCCGGCTGCGCCAGCGTAATTTTGTATCCCGCCCTCAAAGCGCTTTGCGCCCCTTTTCCATCTGACCTGCCCGATTCTCACGCTCTCAATCGTTTCTCCGCCGACAATGAAGCTGTCAAGCCGCTCAAGCGCGTCCTTTTTTGCGACAAGGCAGCCTATCCCGGTAGGTCCGCACATCTTGTGTCCTGAGAAGGCAAGGAAGTCCGCCCCAAGCCTCTTGAAGTCAACCTTGGAATGCGCAACTCCCTGCGCCCCATCCACCAGCACAGCCGCGCCAGCCTCGTGCGCAATCTTCACGATTTTTTCAAGAGGCGCGCGCATGCCGGTGGTGTTGGTGGTGTGGTGGACGACAACCAGCGCAGTAAGCCGGTCTATGCAATCCGCAATGCCCTCCTCGTCAAAAGTCCCGTCCGGGTTTGTCCTCATCAGCTCCATCTTAGCCACCCCTCGCCTTTCCTGTTCCATCACAGGCAGGAGGGCGGAGTGGTGCTCAAGGACCGTGGTGACTATCTTCTTGCGAGAAGAGTAATCAAAGGAGCGGATGGCAAGGTTCAGGGCTTCTGTGGCATTTTTGGTGAAAACCACTCCCTCCGCATCTGCGTTCAAAAACGCCGCCACCTTCTTCCGCGCCTGCTCAAAAAGCTCCTCTGTCCTTTTCGCAAGCCGGTGGGCGCTCCTTCCGGCGCAGCCTGCCGCTTGCTCATAGTATGCCGCCTCCGCATCAATGACAGCCTTCGGCTTGAGGGAAGTGCAGGCGGAATCAAAATATATGGCGCCTGTCTTTTGCAACGCAGGAAAATCCTGCCTGATGCGCCTGGCGTCAAGTGCCATCTCCTCCCCCTGAAAGCAGCCGCCTTACCTCATTCTCTGCCTCCTTCACCGCGTTTTGCCCTACAAACGGCTTGCCGTTCACAAAGAATGTCGGCGTGCCGTATATGCCGCACTCCTGGCCCTCCTTTTCGGTCTTCTGTATAAATGACAAAAATTTCCTGCCAGTGTAGCAGGCGTCAAAGGAAGGGCTGATGTTGAGGCGGTGTGCAATCTCCAAAAGTGCGGCATCACCCCGCCGCATCACGTCAGCCTGGTTCTCAAAGAGCGCTTGGCGGTATTCCCAATACCTGCCCTGCTCCCCGGCGCATGACGCCGCCAACGCGGCTTCGGTTGAGTGCGGATGGGAGAGGATGGGAAAGGGCTTGAAGACAAAATAAACGTCGTTTCTGTGCTTCTCAAGCATCTCTCTCACATCAGACTCTGCCGACTTGGTGTAGGGGCATACATAGCAGCCGAACTCTATCACCACCACCTTTGCGCTTGCGTTGCCAGCAGTTATCCCGTCAAGCGAGCCTGGCGCTTTCAGAAACGCCGTGTTGTGCAGGCTGTTGTATGCGCAAAAGCCGCCCTGCGGCCCGTTGCAGTTTCCGTATACAGCAAAGTTGTAAATGCCCGCAAACGCCACTGCGAAGCTTGCGAAAAATATGGCGGCAAAGGCAAGCGAGAATGCCTCAAAGTGCCTGTTTACGAATGAAGCCGCAGCCGGGCTCACCCTCATTATTCCCGCTATGCTTGCAGCCTTCAGCTCCTCGTCAAGCCCGGTTTCGCACGGTCTGAGAGTGGCTTTGCGCACGGCGCAGTCAAACGCCCTTGCCGCAAGCGGCCGGTATTTCGCGGAGAAGACTGAAAGAAAAGCAAAAACGAAAAGAGCGACAAAGCAGAGCACCAAGCAAATCACCCAATTTGCGTGCCTACCTTGGCGGCTTTGAGTTGCGCCTCCTTTCCATCGCGTCAATCACCCGCTCTTCCGCGATTGCAAGGGCGGCTGCCCTCAAGTCCCCGTTTTTTGCCTTCTCAAGCACAAGGCGGGTGTTGGCGGTTATCTTTTCCTTGACCATGGAAAACATCTCCTTTTCAGAGCCGCCTATGAACTCAACATAGGATGAGATGACCCCGCCGGCATTTGCCACAAAGTCAGGTATTATGAGTATTCCCCTCTTGGCAAGCTGCTGCTCTATCTCGTGCCTCATCGGTATGTTTGCCGCCTCCACGATTATCTTCGCCTTTATTGAGTGCATGTTGCCGGCATGAATGACATCGGGCCTTGCCCCAGGTATCAAAACGTCGCACTTGACGGAAAAAAGCTCGCGCGCCTCAAGCACCTTTGCGCCAGGATAAGCAGCCACGGTGCCCTTCTCCTTCTTCACCCTCATCAGCGTTTCAAAATCAAGCCCCCCTTCAAGATATGCAGCTCCCTTGGAGTCGGAAACCGCAACGATTTTCGCCCCCCAGCTGCTAAGGTGCTTTGCTGTGAAAGTGCCGACATTCCCGAATCCTTCAATTGCGACAGTGGCTCCCTCAATGGGTATTTTCGCGTGTTCAAGAGCCACCTGCGTGGAAAGGGCAACGCCGTAGCCGGTTGAGCCAAGCTCGTGCGGAAGCCCTCCCATGCTGGCTGGCTTGCCGGTCGCGGCTTTCGGCGTGCCTATGGTTTCAGCGATTATCTTCATGTCCCCCTCGCCCATGTTCATGTCAGGTCCGGGTATGTACGTCTTGGGCACAAGCTCGGCTATTTTTTCGGCAAAGGCGGCAACAAGCTGCGCCTTGTGGGAGTTTGAAGCAGAAGCCTTTATGCCAGATTTCGCCCCTCCAAACGGAATGTCCGCAAGCGCATTTTTCCAAGTCATCGCCCGAGCAAGACCGAACACTTCCTCAGTTGTTATGTCCGGAACCATCCTGATTCCGCCCTTTCCAGGTCCAAGAGCAGTGTTGTCTATGACCACTACTCCCTGCATCTTGGTTATCGGGTCATAAACCTGCAGTATCTTTTCAGGACCTATCGCATCCTCAAACGGCATTTTCTCACCTTTCAAGCTAAAAGCGAAATCGGCTTTGGAAGAACGGGAAAAGGGAATAAAAACGCTTCTATTGCGTCCCTCTGCACCTCTGGGTTTCCGGGTCGCAGCTGCTGCCCGGGCAGTCCTCGTTTGACGAGCAGGTGACCTTGACGCATCTGTAGGCATTTATGGACAGCGGGTCAAGCTCGCAGCGCTCGTCAAAGCGGCAGTCCGCCTGCTTTGTGCACCATCCCGCCCTTGTCTCGCACACATGGCTTTCCTCGTTGCACTTCTGCCATACGCCGCACTCGGAGTCTGATGAGCAGAAGCCCCTGCGCGTCTCGCAGCGGTGGGTCTGCAAGTTGCAAGTCTGCCAAGGCTCGCAGTCGCCCGCAATTGAGCAAAGGGAGCGTTTCGCCTCGCAGGTGTGCTTTTCTGGGTTGCAAAGCTGCCAGCTCCTGCAGTCCTCGTCAGTTTCGCAGAATTGCGGACCAGCAATGCAGCGGTGAAGGGCGGAGTCGCATATCTGCCAGCCCTCGCAGTCCAAATCATTGTTGCAGAAACCTTCCTTGACAATACAGCGGTTTGAGGAAACGTTGCAAGTCTGCCAAAGCTTGCAGTCAACATCGCTTGCGCACCTGCCGGCAAGCGGCACGCACTTTTTGGAGGCTAAATTGCAAGTCTGCCACGACTGGCAGTCAAATGCCGAAAGGCAATTGCCCGGCTTGGGGACGCAGACGTGCCTTGATGGAGAGCAGACTTGAGTGGCTTTGTCGCAGACATCGTCGCTGTCGCAGAAGCCAGCCTTCGCCCTGCAGGTGTTGTTCATCGCCAGGTCGCAGCCCTGCCAGCTGCCGCAGTCAACATCGCTTCTGCATCTTCCCGGCAGAAAGGCGCACTTGTGGGTGTTCTGGTCGCAGATTTTAAGCGGGTCTTTGCAGTCAGAGTCCGCCGCGCAGTAGCCCTCCTTCGTTATGCACTGCTTTTTAGCAGTGTCGCAAGTCTGCCAAGACTTGCAGCCCCTGTCAGAGCTGCATCCAGAGCCGATGCAGCCTGCCATTAAAAACACAATCAGCACTCCCGCAGTTGCAAACAAGAGCAAGAAACTGCGCACAAAACCACCTTCCTTCACTTCTGTCTTTGGGTTTCTAAAGCATTAAAAAGCAATACTTTGGGCGTTTTTTCCACCCCATCCATCGTTAAGCTTATAATGCTTGAAAGGGCATCTGAAAGCATGAGAGCCAGCCTTCCCATTTTCTGCCTGCTTTTTTTTGCCTGGGGAGCCTCCGCAGTGCAGATGATCTCGCCCCTCTCCTCAGAGATTTCAAACGGCGCGTTGTTCGCCGTGGGCAATGTAGGTCCTGGGCAGACTTTTGCAGTAGTGGTAAATCCGAAAGTTGAGGCTGGCGGCAGATGGGGGCTTGGCGGAGCATATGACCAGCTTTATGCGGCTTCCCTGCCATCTGGCTGGTCCTCCACCCCCTCAAAGCTCTACGCAAACCCGTTGCAGGCTGACATCACAGTGCCGAAAGACGCACCAGACGGGCAGTATGAGGTTGAGCTTGTGCTGCATGATGAATCAGGGGCAGCAGGGCTCGGAGACGACGTAAGATTCAGGCTGGGCGTCATAGTCAGCCGCGACGTGATGGACATGCGCGCTGAGCCGCCCTCAATCACCACGGGAGCAAGCCAGCCTGCGCGCTACTCAATCACGGTGCTGAACAAGGGCATAGCAAACGACGTTTTCAGCATAAGCTCCAAAGGGGTTTCAAACTGGGAATTCTCCCGAAGCATCTACATCCCTTCCGGGACGAGCCGCACCCTCACCTACGAAGTCGTCGGAGATGAGGAAGAGGACTACAAGGTGGAGCTGCTGGCGCGCTCCTCCTCGTCCGAAAAGATATCCGCAAAGCAGGAGGTTTCGCTGAGGGTGAAAACGGACCTTCTTTCTGATTTGCGGGCTACAAACAGGGGGGTTCTTCTTCTTCCGCTTCCGGAAGCGCCAGCCTATTTTGCGGCGGGATTGCTTTCAAACCTTTTCAAGTGAGGTGTTTGCTTGCCAAAGCAGTCGGCATCCAGCGCATATGCTGCCGCAGCCATCCAGCAGAAAACAGGCGCAATCCCGCCCTACGCGCCTTCAGAAGCAAGCCGGGCAAAGCAAAACCTCAAGCTACGCAGGAAGGCGGCTTTGGAGGCTGCGCGCGCTCTTGCCAGAAGCCCAAGGCAGAACCTCCACCTTCTGAAGCTCCGCCTTTCTTCCAAATACAAAATCGCCTTTCTTAAGAATTCTGAAATCCTGCAGTTCATCCCGCCAGGCAGCCACTCCTTGCGGCAGCGCCTTCTCAAATCCCCCACGCGAACCCTCTCAGGCGTTTCGCCAATCGCACTCATGCCGCCTCCTGCCCCCTGCGGAGGCATGTGCACTTATTGCCCAAGGGTGAAGGGGGCGCCGCCTTCCTACACCGGCTATGAGCCCACCACCATGCGCGCAATACAAAACAGTTACTCCGCCAGAAAACAGGTTCTTGCCAGGCTTTCCCAGTATTCGCAGCAGGGGCATCCGACAGACAAGTGCCACCTGATAATAATGGGCGGGACTTTTCTTTACTCAAAGCTTCCGCACAGCTACCGCATCTCTTTCATGAAAGAGGCGTATGAGGCGCTGAACGGAAAGAAAGCAGAATCCCTCGCAGATGCCATACGTTACAACGAGTTTGCCCCTCACAAGGCGGTCGGCTGCACCTTTGAAACCCGCCCGGATTTTGCCTTTGAGCCGCAAGCAGACATCATGCTTTCAATGGGCGGAACGCAGGTTGAGCTTGGGGTTCAGGCACTCTCCGACCGCGTGTATCGCCTTGTGAGGCGCCGCCACACAGTTGCCGACGTCATCCGCTCCAGCCGCATCCTCAAAAACGCCGGCTTCAAGGTATGCTACCATATGATGCCAGGGCTTTTCTCAACTCCCGCGCAGGACCTCTCCTACTTCCGCCGGCTTTTCTCCTCTTCAGACTTCCAGCCTGATATGCTCAAAATTTATCCGGCCCTCGTCATCAGCGGGACAGAGCTTTTCAGGCGCTGGAAGAAAGGCGAATTTGAGCCATACGACACTGAGACTGCCGCCGAGGTCATCGCAGATGCCTGCCGATTAATTCCGCCGTATGTGCGAATCTCCCGCGTCCAGCGCGACATACCAGTTCCTCTCATAAGCGCAGGGGTGAAAAACTCCAACCTGCGCCAGGTAGTGGAGGAAAAGCTTCGGCACAGAGGGGAAAAATGCCCCTGCATCAGGTGCAGGGAAATCGGCAGCAGCAGCCGAAGCGGGCAGAAGCCAGGAAGGCTTTCCCTCTCTTTGCATAGGATTGACTATGCCGCATCCGGCGGAAAAGAAATCTTTCTGTCCTTTGAGGATGCAAAAAAATCCCTGCTTGCCGCTTTCTTGCGCCTGCGCATCCCTACAAGTAGCCACCGGCAGGAGATTGCCGAAGGCAAAGAGGTCCTCTCCTCAATCGTCCGCGAACTTCATGTCTACGGGCAGGAGGCTTCAATCGGCGAGAAAGACCCATCAAAGCTTCAGCACACGGGGCTTGGCAAAAGCCTGCTTGCAGAGGCGGAACAGATAACAAAGAGGGAGTTTGGGCTTTCAAGGATATCCGTCATCTCAGGCCCTGGCGCGCGGGGCTATTACAGGAAGTTTGGCTACAGCCTTGCCGGACCTTACATGGCAAAAAACCTCTGACTTTTTTCCCGCCCTCTGCCAAAAAAGTGCGGCTGCCGGGATTTTCAGCCAAAAGCAGTTTTGAACCCGGGTCGCAAGCTTGGGAAGCTCGAATCCTACCAGGCTGGACTACAGCCGCACAAGCTCATAGTTGGAAATAATTGCAATTATAAGGCTTGCCTTGGTTATAACCCCAGAGGTGATTGTTTGGCAGAAGAGGACAACAAACCCCTGATTGCCGGAGTGCTAAGCTTCCTGGTGCCGGGGCTGGGGCACTTTCTGATAAACAAGAACCAGAAGAAAGCAGCTGCGATGTTCGTCATCTGGGTTGCCCTTTTCTTCATCGGCTGGATAACAACGCTTTTCCTCATCAACCTGCTTTGGTCGCTCTTCTGCGGCTACGATGCCTACATGGAGGCGCAGGGCAAGCCCATATGGAAATTTTAAGGGGCTCAAAGGCGAAAAAAGCAAAGCCTCCTGCCTTTCCCTTCGCCTATTTTAAAGCCTAAGAGAGATTCCATGGATTTCCCGTCAAGCGCCATATTCGCTTTCAATGCCAACCTTGACCACATCAAGCACTGCGCCGAAGAAGACCTGAAGAAGATGGAGCAGCTTTCACCCGTGCTTGCCTCGCAGATGGAGGAGGCATTTTCCTGGGGGGTGCAAAAAGAGGTCACAATAAGCCTCAAAGACTGCGAGCTTCTTCTTTCCAATTTCAGCTTTGAAAAGACGGTTGTCGGAGGGCAGGCGGGAAATGCCGCACAGCAAGCATCCGCCCTGGGCGTCAAGTGCTTTTTGCACACAAACTTCGCAAATCAGCAGCTTGCGCAGGGGTTTGCCCATCCTGACCGCATAATGCTTGCCTGCGAAGAGGGCTTTGTCACCGCATCCTCATTTTCTTCCAGCGCGCCGACCGCCCACCACTTTGTCTTTGAGCATGCTGAAAGCCGCACGCGCTTCATCGCATCCTATGACCCCCTGCCAATCCATCCAGACAGCAGATTCTGCGAAGCCATAAGGCGGGAGATTCACGGCATAAGCAAGGCATTTGTAGGCGGATTCCACCTTCTCGGCTCGCCAGAGCAGCTGCGCAAGTTTACAGAAGAGCTTTCCTGCTGGAAAAGGCAGAATCCGTCCTTGCGCATTTTCTGCGAGATGGGGCAGTTTCAGTCGCGCCAGGTGCTCAAAGCAGCAGAAAGGGAGCTTTTCCCGCTTGTTGATTTTGTCGGCTTGAACGAGGTTGAGGCAGGCATGCTTTCCGCCGAGCCCCACGAGCTTGCCTCGGAGCGCCTGACGGTCCTTCTGCACTCTCCCAGAGAGCAGGAAGTCTTTCCGCACTGGCGCAAAAGCGCCGCGGCGCTTGAGTTTGCGCGAAGGTGCGCGGCATTCAAGGCTAAAACAGGGAAGTTCGCCTCGGAAAAGGAGCTTGTAGGGGCGGAGGCTGCCTTCGTGGAGCGCCCTGTTGAGACAGTGGGGCTTGGCGACACCTTCTCCTGCGCCTATTTCATGCTGGCTTGAGGGAAACGATGGATGATGAGTGGCAAGAGGCAAGAAAAAAGCCCTATCCGTCCTTGCGCAAGCTTGCCAGAAAGAGAGACAGCTGGGCAAGGCAGAGAAAAAGCAAGCAGGCTAATTCTCAAAAACTGCGGCAAGGGCGAAAATCTGGAAGGTGAAGGCGGCAAGCGTCTCAAAAAGCGGGGCGTTCCAGCCCGCCAGCTCAGCAACCGCAAGACAGGAGGCTGCCAGGGCATGAAAAGAGCCTAACAGAGCCGACGGCGTCCTCATCTTCCTTTCAACCGCCCATAAGAGGGCTTGTAGTCCGCCGAAGACAAAAAAAGCCGCCGAAGCCACAAAATGGAGGGAGTGCGGGCTTCCCTCCGGAAACAGTCCGACCAGCAAAAGCGCCGCGCCGCAAAGGATTCCGAGGGGCTTTTTGCCGAGCAGATAAAATACAGCAGCCAGCGCGCAGCCTGCGATTGCGCAGCCGAGGTTGAAGTAGATGGCGGAAGGCGAAAGCGGGGCTCCCAGGTCGGAAAGGTAGTTTTCAAGCAGCCTGAATTTTTGGTTTGCTGAAATTGCCTGCGCAAGAAGAAAATTGAACGCGACAAATCCCGCCACCGCTATGCCAGCCGCAAGCCGCCCTGCCTTTGCCACAGCTGGTTTTCTTGCGGTATTTTTTTAAATTGAAGGAGCAAAATTAAGCCTGCTGCGACCGTAGTCTAGCCTGGTTAGGATTCGAGATTGCCAGGGCTGGCAGGCAGTTTTTTGCGGAATCGGCCGCAAGAATCTCGCGAGCCGGGTTCAAATCCAGAATTTGGTGAAAATCCCGGCGGTCGCATTGCACTGTGCCCTTTTGCTCCAGCGCAAGCAATCATTTTAATATTCTATTTGGGTATTTCTCAAACATGGGCAAAGAGGGTTTTATCTTCTCGCTTGACGCCTTCGTGGCTTTCACCCTCATCATGATGACAATAGGGCTTCTGATTTTCACGATAGGAACTCCAAAGCCCTACTACCCGTCCCTTGAACAGACGCACCAGCTTGCGCACGACACCCTGCGGGTGCTTGCCACAAGCTCGGACAGCCCATCAAACCCGACTTATCTTGAGCAGATAATAGGCAGAAGCGGCTTGCCGGTCAATGAGATAATGTATCGCGTGGCAGGGGGCAGGGAAACATCCGCGGAGGGCGGAGGGGTGCGATACCGCCCCATCATCCCGAAAGGCTATGGCTTCCGGCTGGAAACCTACGAATTTGGCGCATTCCCCTCCGAGAAGCAAAGGTGGGTTGTGCTTTATGACTCAAGCGAGGATGTGCTTTCCGACAGATACGGAAAGAAATTTTCAAAGGTCCAGGCATCCGCAACCGCCTTCGGCTCAATATACGCAGTTGCGCCGTTCCAGGGCAAATCCCCCTTCTGCTACCTCTCTTGCAACGGCTTTGACCCTTCCAACCCGCCCTCGTACAACCTCGTGCCGTGCAACGCAACTCCCTGCGACTTTCCCATTTCAAATTTCATGGCTGGCAAAAACACCATCCAGCTTGTAAGGTTCGTGGTTTATGCGTGATTTGATGAAACCAAAACTCCGCCCCGGATGCATGCGCGGCTTTTTCTTCACAGTCATGGCGCTTGCTCTCCTTTCCTTCATGCTGCTAAGCGTGCAGCTTTGGGTGCGGACATTTGAGCAGTCGGACGCGCGCGCTTCACAGCGCTTCAAAGGCGAGGCGATGAGGATTGTACTTTCCTCCATCTCTGACAAGGCAATCTCTGATTTTGCAAATGCCTCTGCCTTCTATGCTCTACACAGGCTTGTCAATTACTCCGCATACGAAGGGCTTGCGCAGGCGGATTCCTCAGACCCGCGCAACAACGGCACGGGGATGGTGGAGAAAGGCGTCTATCTGCTTATGAGGAACGGCACCTTTGCCGCCGGCTCAAAGGACATAGTCTATACCACTGAGGAGATGGAAGCTTACACATTCGCCGCGTGGCAGAAGAGGATTCGCTCCGCGGCAAATGTCCTTGGCTTCAACGCAAGCTTCTCCGAGCCCAGAAACTTCTCCTTTAGGCAGATTGACCACTGGACAGCAGGGGTTTCCTTCCAGATGGACATGGACATAACGGACTTCGCAGGGACAATGCGCCAAAACAAGACACTATACGCCAACGCCACCATCAGCCTCAGCGGTTTTCTTGACCCATATATATTCCGCAACGACATGCGCCAGCGGGTTCCCGCGCCTGCGCCGACCGCGGTTGCTCAAAGGCAGGTTTTCAGGAATCCGAAATACAACTCTGCCTCTGATGTTGCGCCTCGGCTTGTGGTTGACCAGTTCGGCTCCGACGGAGAGGGCTATGGGTGGTTCTACGGACCGATAACAAACCAGTATCCAGACCAGATAAACGAGTCTGCTTTGGGCAAGCTCTCCCAATACATCCTTGTCCATGGCTGGGATGACAGCCTTCCGGTCTACGCGGACTTGTATGGCGCCGTGATAGTGACCGACCCGCCGGTCTGGGTGGATGGAGGCACAGAAACGATAGGCAACTGCGTCTACAACGTTTCCACCCAAAGCCGCTGCCTCAACTGCATCCGCCGATACGTCCCTACAACAGCGGGCTGCCCGAACAGGCCAGATGAGATTCTCTCGGAGAACAGAACGGACAAGCCGATGATAGTGGTGACAAGAAGCGCCACTGATGAAAACTGGCTGGATTCTATCCCATGGGTCTACAGGGCAGGGCTGCCCTCCCCCGAAGACAGGCAGAAGTTTGTCCTCATTGACAACGAATACGCCCTCCCAGAGCAAAAGCTCTTTGGCAGCCACAGGCTCTATGACATAACTGCCCTGCGCGACATGGCAATATGCGGTTTTTACGTCCCATCGGAGCAGGCTCCATCCTTCTTCCAGCGCATGCTCGCCTTCCCTCCTTCCGAAAGCTCGCATCCCCTCGGGATTGAAACCTTTGTGGTGGGGCAGTGGGCTGGGGGGAAGCTTGACCAGTCGCATGACGGGCTTTCTCGCCTTGACTGGGAATTTTATTCCGCACAAGCGCCAGCCACGCAGCCGGCAAGGATAAAGGGTATGCCTGGATGCAAAAGCGTCCAGATGTGCGACATTTCCAACACGGAGCCGGTCAAAGAAGGGGTGGGCAAGTTCCGGCTTTCCATCGATGCCATAAAAAGATACGGGGTTGGGAAAATAGCATGCAACAGCCAGAATTCCGCCCCATGCGACAAGTGATTTGATGAGAGAGAAAAAGGGCCAGTCCGCAACAGAGCTTCTGGTGCTTGCAGGGTTCTCAGTAGCCTTCATCCTGCCGCTTGTCTTCCTTTTCATGTCATCCTCCAACTCCGAGCTTGGCAAGACGGCATTTTCCCAGGCAAAAGCAACGACAAGAACCATCGCAGATGAGGCGGGCGAAATCTACCTTCAAGGATACGGCGCAAAAAAGACAATACTGGTCAATTATCCCCAAGGCGTAATAAACGGCTCGGCGGAAAACGGCGTGGTTGCCCTTACTGTTGATGCGGACGGCAGGCGGGTGGATGTCCTGTCTGCCACCTTTGCTCCTCTCAAAGGGAACCTGAGCGGAAGAAGGACCGCCGGCCTGCAGAGGATAAAGATTGAAAACATGGGAGACTATGTCAATGTCACATACGGCTGAGCGCCCGGCAGATGAATTGCGCGCCAGACGCACCATTGGCGGTGCGAAAGGGCAGGCGGCAGTGGAAGTCCTATCCTACGCCAGCTTTTTCCTCCTTGGCTTTGTGGTGGCAACCGCAGTCTTCTTTCAGATGCAGTCAATTGAGATTTCACGCGCAGAGCATTCCTTTGCGCAGGAGATAGCCTATGAGCTTGCAGACCACATCCACACCGCCTTTGTCGCAGGCCCTGGCTTTGTTCAGAACGTCACGCTTCCCTCCGATATACTTGGCAAGCCCTACCGGATATCAATAAGCAGAAAGCCATCTACGATGGCGCTGGTGCCGGAAACAGGCTTTGTCTATGTGGAATGGATGGGGCCGTCGCAAAACTCAAGTTTTTCCGCCCCGACCATCACTTCCTCATATTCTCTTGTTTCCTACTCCGGCTTCATAGAGACAAACGCAGAGACGGGATTTATAGAAATAAACCCCGCAGGCTACCCCGGCGGCAGGCCGACCATAAGGATGGAAAACATGAACGGCACAATCAGGATTTCAAAGGGATGAGCATGAGAGGGCAGTATTTTTCATTTGACGCGATTATCGCAACAGTCATCATGGTTATCGCCATGACTTCGCTTGTTTCCTACTGGTTTGGCACCCAGTCGGTAATAGAGTCCCGCCTGCACTCCCTATATTCGGACGCATCCCGCATTGCAGAATCGCTGCTTTCGCCAGGCTCACCGCCAGACTGGGAGAAGCAGGAGTTATACGCTGCAAAGCAGATAGGGCTCTGCTCGGACTTCTCAGGCAAGCTTTCAAAAGAAAAGCTTGAGAGGATGAAGCGGCTCATAGGGATAGGCTATTCATCCGCGGGCGATTTTGAGCAAAACTATGCCGAGATTGGCAGGCTTCTGAGGGCAGGCGGCAACTACCTTGTTGTGATTGAGCAGACTGATGATGCAAGCGGCGTGCTTTACGAATTCGGCAAGCGCTATCCGCAGAACGCGACTGAGGTTGCAGTTGCCCATCGCGGAGCGACCCTTGACGGAAAGCCGATGCGGATGCGCGTCTTTTTGTGGAGATAAGGCAGCGCTACATGAGGGGCGAGAATTCCAAGCGGTGCACTCTGCTCCTGAATTTGTTCCTCAAAGCCTCCTTCTCACTCTGGTTTGTCGCCTTGTTGATTCGCGCGACTTCATGAAGGTCAATCTTGAGGTAGTCTGCCGCAAGCCCTACCTGCCCCGTGGCTTCCCATCTTTTCATAGCGCACTCAAGGGCAAGTGAGGAATCGGGGTCAAGCCTCTTTCTCGCGTAGTAGCTTAGCGCTTCCTGCGGGTTGCGGGCAAACCTCTTGACTATGCTCTTTTGCTTGACAGGCACCATAAGGTTAAGCCCGCTTACCACCAGCCTTATGCTCCTGTAATGCGCCATCATCCAAATTCCCCCGTCAATTCCGTGTTCAATTGTAAATATTCATGTTTTTAAATATTTCAAATAATCCCTCTGCCTTCTGCCCTGAAAAAAAGCTACCATTAAATATCCTGCCTGCCCTTTTTTGTCATGAATCTCTCAGACATTTCCTCTACTGCCGACGTGCGCATACCATCCGATCCTCTTCTGCAGGTGATTGGACAGGACGAAGCGGTGAGGATTGGCAGGCTGGTCGGCTTTCAGAGGCGCCATCTTCTCCTTGTAGGTCCCCCCGGCACGGGAAAGTCAATGCTTGCGCAGGCGATTGCCTCCACTCTTCCAAAGCCAAGGCAAGAGGTGCTGGTGCTCCACAACCCGGAAAAGCCAGAGCGCCCCCTCATAGAAATACGGACACACCCAGTAAAAAAAACACTGAAGCAGCCGCAAGGGGAGCTTCTTGACCCGATGATGGTGCCTGCCTTTGTCTCCGAGAAGCTCGGATTTCGGTGCCGCCGCTGCGGCAGGATTTCTTCACCTGATGCGTCCTCGTGCTTCTTTTGCGGCGCAGACAAATACAGGCGCATAAGAGGAACCTTTGAGGACCTGCTTGTCGGTCCGGGGGCATTTGACAAAGAAGAGCGCGTGCACACAACCCGCATTCGCGACGGGCGAGAGGAGCTGATTGTCTATGAGCGCAGGGGCAGCCGGATAGCCCTTCTGACCCAAAAAGAGCTTGCAAAGATGGCGCAGATGCAGCAGAAGGCGGCATACAAGGTCCTTCTCCCCATTGACCGCTCCCCTTTCGTTCAGGCGACAGGCGCTTCTGAAACCGAGCTTTTGGGCGATGTGCGCCACGACCCCTACGGTTCGCACCCGCAGATAGGCTCCCTGCCCTACACCCGCGTTGTGCCAGGCGCCATCCACGAGGCGCACGAGGGCGTGCTCTTCATAGACGAGCTTTCCTCGCTTGGCAGGCTGCAGCGCTATCTTCTTACCGCCATGCAGGACAAGCGCTATCCGATAGCGGGGCGCAACCAGTCCTCAACAGGCTCCTCAGTGCGCGTTGATGGGGTGCCGTGCGACTTCATCCTCGTCGCCGCGGTCAATTTCAACGATGTTCCGAATATCCTTCCACCCCTCAGGAGCCGGATCCTCGGGAACGGCTATGAGATTCTGATGAACAGCTACATGCCCGACACAGAGGAAAACCAGCTCAAGCTTGTCCAGTTTTTTGCCCAGGAGATAGTGCGCGACGGCAGGATTCCGCATGCGGAAAGGGAGGCGATAGAAGCGCTTATCAGCTATGCAAGAAAGAAGGCAAAGGAGATAGACGGGGTTTCAGGGCTCACCCTGCGCCTCAGGCTTCTTTCAGGCACTATAAAGATGGCAGGCGATCTGGCAGTTTCCGAAAAGCGGAACATGATAAGCGCAGAGGACGTCAAGTTTGCAATAGCAAACTCAAAGCCAGTTGAGGAGCAGGCGTCTGAAAAATACGGAAGCTGGTTCAAGGCAAGCCAGTCCGACTTCGGCTTCAAGCGAGAGGCTGGCGGAAGCGAGGTCGGCTAAATCTTCCCAAGCGCCCATACAAGCAGCAGCGCGCTTGCAATCAGGATGAGCGGCAGGACAAGCCTCAGAAGCGCAACGACAGCGTTGATGGTTGAAGTTATTTCTGCAGACTGGCCTGCTCCAAACACCTTTATCCTGAACCTCTCCTCAGCAGAGCCAAACCGCACCTTTTCAAGCCGCCGCATTGCATCGTAAAACATCCTGCGCACAGCAAGGCAGACATCCCCCCTGCCTTCGCTTCCGAGGGGGTTGAGCACTCCCCGAATGGTGTTTATCTGGTGGGTGTCGGTCGTCATCACTTCCCCTTGGCAATCAAAGCCGCACTCGCTGCCAAGCTGCGCAAGAAGCTCGTTGAGCTCTTCGCGAAAAGAGGGGATTATCCCGTTTGCATCCACAAGAAGGACGGCGCGCATTTTCTTCCCCTTGGCAAACAGGGCAAGCTTCAGTCCGCTTCTTCCAAGCGTTTCCGATTTGAGGGCGGCGCTTGCACAGCCAAAGAGAAACCTCTCCTGCCTGTCTTGTAGCGAAAAGAGCTTCTCGGTCGCATCCAGCATCTCAAAGCCGATTGGAGAGCCAACCTCAACAGAGGAGATGTCGCCCGTTTCAGCGTTGTGCTCATCAACCACACAGGCGCTTGCGCAGTGCCTCTTTGCCTTCTCAATGAGGGCAAGCCCCAGCCCAAAATTCACATCCTCAGTCGTCCTCGGCGCTCTGGTGTAGGAGATGAACGCCGAGTCGTTTATGCGAAGGGCAGAGGCCCTGACGCTTCCGAAGCGGCAGGAGGGAAAAGAAATCCTCGCATCCGAAAGTTTCAGCCTTGAAATTGCCCTCTTGCACGCAAGGACGACCTTCTCTATTTCCTTTGAGGAAACCGGGTTGAAGTCGTGGGTGGTGGTGCCGTGGAAGACGAACACCTCGCAGCCATTTCCTGAAAGCGCCTGCGAAATCTGCCAGGTAAACTCGCTTCCGCCAAGATTTCCGAAAGGCCCGTAGTGGATGTAGGGCACCACAAAAAGCGCCCTGTTTTTCCTCCCCTCAAAGCTCCCAATCCAAACTATGGTTTCCACTTCCTCCCCAATCTCCTCAAAAGCCTCTTCCAGGTCCTTCTCCCCGTAGAGCCACTGGGAAAGGAACATGGAAAGGGCATCAAGGGAGGAAATCCGCAGGTTCTTCTTCATCGGAGCGGAGATTATGAAGAAAAGCACATAAAGTGCGGTAAGAAAGACAAAGGAGGCAAGATAGAGCTTTATCAGAAGCTCAGCCGGCTTGGCAACTCCCTCAAATCCCCCGCCCCCAAGCAGGAACACGGCGAAAAGAATCATCTGCATAGTGGAAAACAAAAACGCGCTTTTCCGAAAGTCAAACGCAACCAAAAGGACGAAATACCAAAACACGAAGGCGATGCCGAACCCTATGAAAACGAGGCTTGCCGAGCCGCTCCAGTGCGGAGAGAGAAGCTCGGAGGCAAGGTAAAACGAGCCGTAGATGACAGCGCTTAGAAAACTAAGAAAGGCTGCGCGTCGGAATACTGCCTTCCTCCTCATCAGAAAAAGGCACAGCGAGGAAAGTATGGCTGGAAAGCCAAGCAGGAAAATCCCTCTCACCCCGCCTGTAAAGAGGGCGAACGGCTCCGCTCCCCCGCCCACAAGGGACAAAAGCACGCCGAAAAGAAACGAAACCGCGAATATCGCAAAGAGGGTTTTGGCAGGGTGCGGAAGCGAAACGAAATAGCGTGTCATTTTCAGCGCTTCCTTTTTTGCCTCCTGCATCCATTCACCGCAAAAAGCAGCCTATCTCTGCCTGGCAGACTCCTTTTTTGCCTCCCTTTTCACAGCTTCCTCCCCTGCAATCATCCTCGCGAGCGTTTCGGTGTTTTCTATATACTCCGCCGCGACATCGGAAAACTTCCTCTTCGTCTTCAGCGCTATCTTCATAAGCTCAAGGGCGATGTAGCGCATTTCAGAGTTGGCAGCCGCCTTCTGATTTTCCTCCTCCCCTTCCATGAGAAAAGTTCAGCCGCTAGCCTATATATAGATATCCCTCTCCATCGCCATCTGAAATGCCTGCCAAGGGGGGTATTCGGCATGCGCTTTTGCCCGCTGTGCGGAAAAACTGATTCGCAAGGCGCCTTTTGCGGCGAGCTCTGCCAGCAATGCGCCGCCTCCAGGCTGCCCTCCCTGCCTGCCGTCCGGCTGGTGCTGTGCCAAAAGTGCGGCGCAATAATGGATAGGGCAGGAAAGAGAAAGCAGGCAACCCTGTCAGAGGAGGTTGTCCGCCTGCTTAGGCTGAGGCGGAAAAACGCCGAATACGATGGCGCCTCATCCTCAGTTTCATACGACTCTTCTTTTGGCAGAATAAGCCAGCCTGTAGCGGTTCTCAAAAGCCAGGGAGTCTGCGCAGAGTGTAGCCGTGCGGCATCCAGCTACTTTGAAGCCATAATACAGCTTAGGGGAGCGCAAGAGAAAGTTGAAAGGACAGCCAGAAGGCTTCTTGGGCTGCTGGAAAAAAAATCGTTCGTCCCTAAGATTGAAAAGCTGAAGGAGGGGCTGGACCTGTATTGCGGCTCGCGCAACGAAGCCATAGCAGCCCTCAATTCCCTCTCGCTTGGCTTTTTGAGGACTGAGAAACTGGCAGGGCAACGGAGCGGAAAGCGCCTCTACCGAACCACTCTGCTTGTGCGGCTTTAAAAGCCCGTTCCATCATATTTTATAACTGCTTGTGATAATTACAAAAAGAGGATAAAAATGGCGATATACAGGATGCGGAATCTTTCCTCAATCTGCAGCTCTTCCGACCCGCGTGACAGGCAGATTGCTGTGTTTGCACTCAAAAACAACATAAGGCGCCTGTCCTACAAGGACTACAAATACCTCTACTGCCTTCTTTGCGTGGAAGAAATAAGCCTCGCCGTGGGCGGCAGCCCGATGCAGGAAAAAGAAAAAGCCATGCGGCTTTGGCTTGAGGCTGCGCGCCTTGACAGGAGGATGGAGCTTACAAAGAAAGCCATCCGGCCCTCCTGCCTCCAAGCGGGGCTTTTCAGAAAGATAAAGCCTGTGCTTGAAAAAGAGCTTCGCCCGCAGAAGCTCTCACTGCTCCTGGAGGTGCGGGAAGAGATGGGCGCAGCCCTCTCCAAGCTCTTTGTTTCAAGCGTAAAGGGGGAAGCGCACGAGCAGTTCTGGAAAAACATAACAACAGCAATGCTCCTTCTTGACACCCTCGCAGACCTCTTCAAAGACAGGGCAGAAGGGCTGCTGAAAAAGATTGACTTGCGGGGCGTTGCCCTTCTTTTGCGCAAGCTCGCCAAAAGCTCTGTCTGCGCAGTAAGGCACATCGGGCTTTTCAGAAGCATCAGGCTTCTTTTCCACCCAGTGGTCATGACCATAAAGGGCGGCTTTGAAAGCGAAACTGCCAAAGAAAAGCAAAGGGAAATCTTCCCTGCCGCCCCTATGGAAAGTACTCCAAAAGCTTACGAATGTCAGGCGCCTGGCTGCCGAACTTAGCATGCCAGGCACGCGCGAGCTTTCCATGCTCAAGCAGGTCCTTGCCCAGCCGCCTTGCAACTTCCTCCGTGCCTTCTTCGCGGGCAAACCCGGCAGGGCAAAGCGCGCCTTTTTTCACCGCCCTGCCGTCAAGCTCAAAGGGATAAAGCCGGCAGACGGCGGGTCTTTTGGGATAAACACCGCAGCGCAAGTCCTCCTCCAAAAAAATGCATTCTTTTTTCTGCCTCCGCTTCAGTATAATGAAATATTCATGGACCTTGCCTCCTTGCTGGACAAGAAGGGGATAGTGCGGCGTCTTTTTCCCCTCAATATTTTCGGAAAACTCCAAGAACTCCTCTGGCTTCAAGCCCGTTTCCGCAACCATCCGTTTTGCCTCCGGGATGGTCAGGACAACGGCAAGCCCCCTGCAGCAGCGCGCGGTGCAGAAGCGGCAGGAGTTTGTTATTGAAGGGCAGACGGAAAGCGACATAAACTCAGTGCCGGGCTTTGCCGGCTGGGGCGAGGGGCGGCGTTCCACAACCTTAGGGATACAGAGGAACTGCGGTTCCCCTATCTGCCCATTTGCTTCGCAGATGGGATCGTAGGGATTTGAACCCTAACATGCAGGTGTATTCTGTTGCCCGCGCCTTTGCGCAGGCGAGATCTGGAGCCTGCCGCGCTACCAAGTTACGCCACGACCCCTTATTAGCGTTTATTTCCGCAATCGGCTTAAAAGGGTAGCTATGCTGCGAACGCCTCGTAAAGCATCACAAGGGTTATGAGCTTGGCAAGGAAAATGACGGCTGCCAGCTTTGCCAAGTCAATAGTGGTCATCTCCATGAGCGCAAGCCCAAGCTCATCCGGCAGGGGAAGCCCAAAGACGAAAAAGCCCCCAATCGGAAAAGCGTAGGAGAACCGCTCAAACCTATCCCGGAGCCTCTGAAGAAGGGCGCGCGAGTTTTTCTCAAGGGTTTTTCTTACCGCCCAAAAAAGGGCGCAGTCCACAAAGGTGGCGGAAAGGCAGGCGACAAGCGCAACCTGCTGAGGATTGCCCATCTGCATCTGTTCCAGTATGACCACCATGGCAAAGGGCGTGGTCGCGCCAAGCGTGTAAAAGGCGCCGGCAAAAGCGGCGCCGGCAACCCCAAGCCCGCGCAAGTATTCCGCAACCGCCCTGTCATATCCGAATATGACAAGGGCAAAGCTGGCGAGTATGAAAGCTATCGCAATCTGCAAGCGCAAATCAAGGCGGAAATGCTTGGCAAAAAGCATGGAAACGCACGCGCCTATGCCCTCTCTTTTCTTCGCACCAGTTCCTTTGCCCTGGCAGCGATGTGCTCTGCGGCAAGCCCGAATTTTTTGACAAGCTCCCAAGGCGCGCCAGACTCGCCGAAGCTGTCTTCTACCCCTATCCTGCCAAAAGCAATCGGCTTTTTGCACTCCTCAAGTATTATGGCGGCAACAATGTTTCCAAGCCCGCCCTTCTGGTGCTCCTCGGCAGTCAGGACCGCTCCGGTCTGATTCGCCGCGTCTATTATCGCCTGCCGGTCTATCGGCTTTACGGTTGAAACATTCACCACCCGCGCCTTTATCCCGAACTCCTCCTTCAGTATCCAGGCAGCCCGCATTGCCTCGGGCACCTCGGGTCCGCATGCGATTATGGCAATGTCCTCATTCTCGTTTTTCGCTTCTGTTGAAAGCGCATGCTCAAATGCGTCCATAAAGCGCGGCTTCTCCCCCCGGTATCTGATTACTGTCGCCACTCCGTATTTGTAGGGCGTTTTCTCGTCCGTGACGACTGGCGTGGCTTCCCTCGCATACCTAATGTATTGCGGCCCCGCAGTTTCAATCATCGCCCTCGTGGCTTTTCTGGTTTCCACCGCGTCAGCGGGCACAAGCAAGCCCATATTCGGCAGGCCGGCAATCACAAATATCTCCTCAAGCGCCTGGTGTGTCGCCCCATCAGGCCCAACAGACACCCCGCCGTGCGCGCCGACTATTTTCGCATTCCAGTTGCCGTAGGCGACAGTTGTTCTGACTTGGTCAAGCGCCCTGCCTGCGGCAAAAACCCCGTATGTCCCGAAGAAGGGTATCTTGCCCTCCTTGGCAAAGCCAGCCGCCACGCACGTGCCCGACTGCTCTGCTATGCCCATGGAGAAAAACCGGCCCTTCCTTTCAGGCTTTCCCTCGTAAAACAGGTTTATGCAGATTGAGCCTGATATGTCTGCCCCCAGCGCAACAATTGCAGGATTTTCGTTTTGCTGAAGCTCCTCGCCAAAGCCAAAGCGCGTCGCCTTCATCTCCACCTTCATCTTCTCCTGCGCGTTCCACCAGTAGTTTTTGGAAAACTTCGGCATGGAATCCTCAATCTGCTTTTCCACCTTCCTCTGATGCGCCTCCGCAATGGCAAACATCTCCTCTTTCGGCAGGTATTCAACCCCAAGCTCGGCAAGCGCCTTACCAAGCTCCTCCTTGTTTGGCGCCTTCCCATGCCAGCCGGCGAGGTTCTCCATGAAAGAAACCCCCTTGCCTTTCACGGTTCTGCATATGATGGCTGTTGGCTTTCCTTTTGTCCTGCCCGCCTGCTCAAAAGCGGAAAGCAGAGCCTCAACGTCGTGCCCGTCGCACTCAATAACGTGCCAGCCAAATGCACGGTATTTCTCTGCAATCGGCTCTATGTTCATGACCTCACTTACCGGTCCGTCTATCTGCAGGTTGTTTTTGTCCACTATTCCAACAAGGTTGTCAAGCTTGTAGTGGGCAGCTTCCATGGCAGCCTCCCAAATCTGCCCCTCCTGCTGCTCGCCATCCCCCATTAGGCAGAAAACGCGGTAATCCCTGCCGTCAAGCTTCGCGGCAAGGGCATCGCCAACCGCTATTGAAAGCCCCTGCCCAAGCGAGCCGCAGGAAGCCTCAATTCCAACGCACTTTTTTCTGTCAGGATGCCCCTGGAAAGGGGAGCCAAGCTTGCGCAGGGTGGCAGTCTGCTTCACATCAAAGTAGCCGCAGTAGCCAAGCGCAACATACCAGGCAGGCGCCTTGTGGCCGCCAGAGAAAAACAGCCTGTCGCGCCCCTCCCAGCCAGGCTCAGAGGGCTTGTGGCGCATCACCCTCAGATAAAGGCAGGCTACGATATCCATGCAGGAAAGCGTCCCGCCAGAGTGCCCGCTTCCCGCGCAGCAAAGCGAGATGAGGGCATAGCCGCGCATCTCAGCCGCAGCCTTTCTTATCTGTTCAGCAGAATAATTCTTTTCCTGCCCGCTTCTGTCAATTATCCCCATGCCAATCACAGCCCCCCTTCAATTGCCTTCTTCATCCTTCTTAAGCCCTCAACAATGTTCTCCTTTGAGGTCGCGTAGCTTAGCCGGAGATATTGCTGGGTTTCTTCCGGGTTTTTCCTGCCAAAGTGGATGTCAGACAAGACAGCCACGCCGTTTTTCAAAAGGAGCTTGCGCAGCTGCTCGGAGCTTTCAAGCCCGAGATTGTAAAGCGCTTCCGTAACATTCGGGAAAACGTAAAACGCACCGCCTGGCGTCAGGCACCGCACCCCCTTTATGTCATTCAGCAGCTTCACGATGAGGTCGCGCCTTTCGCGGAAGGAAGCAATCATTTTCTTCGTTTCGTCCTGCGGCCCGTCAAGCGCCTCCTGCAGCGCATACTGCGCCATGTGGTTCGGGCATGCCTCTATGTTGGTCATCCAGCGCGCCATGTGAGGGGCAAGAACAGGGTTTGCCATAAAACCCATCCTCCATCCAGTCATGGCATATGCCTTTGACGCCCCGTCGGATATTATGGTCCGCTCGTACATGCCAGGCAGGCTTGCGATGCTCTCAAATTTCCTGTCGTAGGAAAGCTGCCAGTAGATTTCATCCGCATAAACCCAGAAGTTGTGCTTTGCCGCCAAAGCGGCTATGCCCTCCAAATCCTGGCGGCTTAATATTCCGCCTGTTGGGTTGTGCGGGGTATTTATAATCAGGAGCCTCGTTCTCGGCGTTATCCTCTTTTTGAGCTCATCCAGCTCAAAGCTGAACCCCTTTTTTTCGGTGAGGGGAAGAGGCACAGGCACCGCGCCGTTTGCGACAGCCTGCGACTCATAAATCGGGTAGCCCGGGTTTGGATAAATCACTTCGTCGCCAACCCCGTAGTCCGTTGTGGAGAGAATCGCAAACGCAATAAACGCCTTCGCGCCGTTCGCTATCACAACATGCTCCGGCTTGCAGTCCACCCCCCTGCTTTTTGAGATGAAGCGGGCAACAGACTGGCGCACAGAATAAAGCCCAGCAGAGTCTGTGTAGCCGGTCTTTCCCTCGTTTATCGCCTTTATTGCGGCATCCTTTATGTGCCTTGGAGTGTCAAAGTCAGGCTGCCCTATGCAAAAGCTGATTATGTCGTTTCCTTCCCTCACAAGCCTGTTGACTTCTGCAAGCACCTCAAAGGCAGTTTCTGTGCCTAGGTTGGCTGTCCGGCTGGAAATGCGCACAAATTCACCTCCCTTCAAACCGTGCCTGTGGGCAATTGGCAATTTAGCCCACATTTAGCCGCATTTATTTTTTAATCTTCCCCAAGCGAATCTCTTCCGCTACTGTTTTAAATTCCCGCATCAAATAGGGGCGGACATGGGAAAGCAGATGGGGCAGCTTGCCTTGGCGTTTTCTCTTCTGCTTCTTTTTCAGCCCGCCTTTTGCGCCCAGGCGCCCATTGAGCGCTTTGCCAATCTCACTTTTGAGCCAGACCAGCAAGTAAGCTTCCATTTCCTCCTGCCGCAAAGGACGCACGCGATAGTCAAGGCGGACGGAGCCGAAATCTACGTCATTGAAGCCGTTTCGGGCAAAACTCTCCGCGAAGCCAAGGAGATAGAGGCTCTTCTTGTGGAAGATGCCAAAAGCCGCACCAAGCTGGAGGCGATTCTCTCCTCCGCATTGTCATTTCCAGACGAGGTCTCCTCTGCAAAAGCAGAGGCAGAAAAAAAGTGCATGCAGTATACCGGAACAGATTTGCACGATTGCACTGACAAGCATTCCTGTATCCTTTCCTGCATGTCGGTGCCGCTGTGCTCCACTCCCCTTTATTCGGACGGGTTTTGGGAGGCAATACTTGACTGGACAACCTCGCGCAAGGCTTTTGACGCGGCGATTGGAGAATACCGGATGCAGCTCAACGCGCTCTTATCCAACGCATCTTCAATAGAAAGCGCGGAGGCGGTCCTGATGAGGCTTGAAGCCCTTTCGCTCAACATGTCGGCAAACCCTATTTTCCTAAACAGGACTGACGAGGGGTGCGCGGCAGGCGGCACGGTGCGCTGCTTTGAGTTCTGCCAAAAGATTGATTACTCAGCCTCCAGGATAAGGCAGGAAAAGCAAAACCTCGCCCTGCTCAAGGCAGCGCTTTCGGAGATTGCCTCTCAGCAGTCGCGGGCAAAGGCGATAGCAGAGGCAAGCAGGCGCCAAGACGAGTATGTTTCAAGTCGCGGAAGAGATTTTGAAAAGCTGAGGATAAGGACTCTGTCTGAGGCAAAAAAGCTCAGGGAGAGGGCTGAGAAGCTTTCTGGAAAGGTTGAAGACGGGCAGCTTGAAATGCAGCTTGCCGAGCTGGAGAATCTCTCAAGGCAGATAGCCTTGCTTGGCAAAAGCAGCCTTTACCGGCAGGCGTTTTCCGCAGAATCCTCCTTCAACCAAAAGCACAGTGAGGTTTCGGCGAGGATTGAGCAGGACGAGAAAGCCCATAATGAGGCGCAAAAGCTTCTTTCAGACATAAGCAACCAGCTTGAGCGCTCTTCCTGGCTTTTGGACGATTCATCAAAAAGCAAATACGCTGCCATCTTGGCAGATTACAGCAAAAACCTCTCTTCCCCCCAAACCCCAAAGCAACTTTCCGAGGCAAGAGAGGGCATGCGGCTGCTCAAATCGCAGCTTTCGGAGGAAATCGCCGAGAGGGCGGCAAGCCAACAGCCTCAGCTTTCCCCGCCAGGCGCAGCTAGTGGGGATTCCAGGCAGTCTGCCGAGGCAGCGCCAGCCGTTCCTTGCCTGCCAGGGCTTTTCATCTTGCTTGCGCTTTTTGCTCAGCCGCGCAGGTCATATGGGAAGTAAATCCACTTGTCGCGTGGCATCCACTTAACGAAGTAGTCAGGCTCAAAGGAAGAGCATTCCTTGCGGAACATCACCGCCGTTTTGACCTTGCCCTTCTTTTGCAGGTATCTTTTTGTCACCCGCATGGTCGTGCCGGAATCCACCAAATCGTCGGCAAGCAGTATCTTTCCCTTTACGGGCTCAACCGACGATATCCTCGTGTCAAATCTGAGCCTGCCCCTTTTTTTATTCTGGTAGGACTGCACCGTGATGACTGCCAACGGCCGCTTCAAGTATTCAGAGAGCATCAGCCCGACAGGGAGCCCTCCCCTGCTTATGCAGACTATGACATCCGGGACAAAGCCACTCCTTTTTATCTTCCTGCCAAGCGCAGATATGTTGCGGTGGTATTCCTGCCAGCTTATCCTTATCCCATCCGGCATAACCATCTTATCGCAGGGGTAGCGTTTAAATAGGCTTGCCACAAAAGAGTTGGAGCGACGGAGGTTTTGCAGATGAAGGGCAGGATTTCAAACTACCGCAGGGGCGTTCACACTGAATACACAAACCAATACGTCATTGAAGTTGATGGGGTGCGCGACCGGCAGTCTGCGAAAGGCATGGTTGGCAAAAGGGTGGTTTTCAAAACCCAGACTGGAAAGGAGATTGTCGGCAGGATAAGCAAGGCTCACGGCAATTCGGGCGCGGTTCTTGCGCGCTTTGAGAAGGGCTTGCCAGGGCAGGCTATAGGCGCAGAGGTGGAAATTTCTTAATCTTTCCTGCCTCATCCTTCTTCTATGAAAAGAGACTTCCGCTTCCTTGAGCACACGGCAGACATAATGTTTGAGGCGTACGGCAAAAGCTACCCGCAAGCCCTTGAAAATGCCGCCCTCGCGCTTTTTTCAGTCATAGGCAAAGCCAAGCCGAAAAAAAGGGCGGTGCTTTCGCTCTCGGCACACAGCCTTGAGGAGTTGACCGTGCAGGCGCTTTCCGAGCTGCTTGCGTATATGGATATCCACCAGGTTGTGTTTGCCAAGATGAAGGTGCTTGACTTTGACCCCTCCCGCAATTGGCTTGAGATGGAGGCGTGGGGCGAAAAAGTGCGCCCGCGCGACCACGTCAAGGCGGTGACATATCATGAGCTTATGGTCAAAAACGAGGATGGAAAATGGACGATAAGGATTCTGCTTGATGTTTAGAAAGGAGCAAAGCCCCCTCCGCTTCGGTTCTGAGGGGTTCTTTTCTTGTCCTTGCCCGCCGCCTTTCCGTTCTGCTCAAAGGGTATCTTCACGTAATAGACGCCGTCCTCGTCTTTCAGCACAATCGGGTCGCGCGAAAGGGAATGAAGCTCAAGGGCAAAGACTCCCTTGGAGATTATCTTTATGTTCTCCACGTCCTCGGAGCTGAAGCTCATCCTGGCGTGGTAAGATGGCGGCACCCTGCCTTCAGCGCCCGCCTTTGCATCCCGCCATCCTTCTTCCGTGGCGACGCCGCCTGCTCCTTCCCCCGCCGGCTTGCCACCTTCCGAGCCGGCATCGCAAACTGCCTGCCTGTTGAAAATGAAAACCTTGGCGCCGCAAGGGCAGCCGTCGTTTATCTCCTTTAGGCTTTTTGCCGCTCTTCCACACCTTACGCACTTGTGCATGCATCCACCAAAATTAGGAGAGCTTCTCTGCTATCCCAAGGTATAGCGCCTCAAGGTTCTCCCCGGTCATCGCAGATATGTCAACGACTTCGTAGCCGGGGAAGGCTTCCCGCACCCTCTTGGTGTTTGCCTTTGGCAAGTCTATCTTGTTGGCAACTATGATTACCGGTATGTTCCTTGCCTCAATGTTTCCAAGTATGGTTATGTTGACTTGCGTGTAGGGATCCTCAGTGGCATCTATGATGAAAAGGGCGGCATCCACCTTGTCAAGATGCCTCACTGCCTCCACCACGCCGCGGGTCGCCTCCCTTGCCCTCTTTTGAGCCTCCTCTTTGGAAAGCCCGTATTCAAGAAAATCCCTGTAATCCACCTTCACCGCAATCCCAGGCATGTCAAGGACGTTCATGGTAAGAGCGTAGCCCTTGAGCTTGAGCACCACCCTGTCTTTGCGCTGGACGGTTCTTGTTTCGTGCGGAACCGGAGAGACTGCCCCGACCGGCTCGCCTGCCAGATCCACGCATATCCTGTTGGCAAGCGTTGTCTTGCCTACGTTGGGGCTCCCGTAAATTCCAATCGTTATGTTTTTTTTCTTCCCGAAGATGCCTTTAAGCCAGTCCAAAAGCCTGCCTATCATCCAAACACTTCCAAGCCTGCCTTTTTCCCATTAAAAATTAAAAAGGCGCGTAGCTGACCTTCTTGCCTTCAATCCTGTATCTTCCCTTTGCGAAGCTGTCCACAACCATAGGAAGCCCCACATGCTCGCGCGCCAGTATCTTTGAAGCAGCTTCATCCGCGCTTTTGCAGTCAGAGATATCCACTTTCTCCTGGTATATTATCGGCCCGCCATCAAGGGTTTCATCAACAAAGTGTATGGTGTAGCCGGAAACCTTCTCCCCTGCCTCAAAGGCATCCCTCTGCGCATGCGCACCAGGGTATTTCGGCAGAAGAGAAGGGTGGATGTTTATCATCCTGCCAAAATAGGAAGAAAGAAGCTTCTTGTTCCTGATTATTTTCATATAGCCTGCCAAGACCACCAAGTCAGGCTGGAGCCCGTCAAGGACCTTCATTATCCCCTCGTCAAGCTCCTCTCTTGTCGCGTAGGGCACGACAAAGTAGGGTATGCCTGCTTTCTTCGCCCTTTCAATAGCCCCTGCCGATGGGTTGTCAGTAATCAGCCCCACAATCTCCGCCGCCACCCTGCCTTCTTTCACCCCGTCTATTATTGACTGGAAGTCCGTTCCCCTCCCCGAAGCCAGAACCGCAACCCTGATTTTGCCTCTTTTCCCAAAGCCCTCCTCCTTTTGCCCCCCTCCGCTTTTGCATTCTATTACTTCGTCCTCAGTGACCAGCATATCCACCGAGACATCGTGCGGCTCGCTTGGAATGCTGTCTTTTACCTGAAAGCCGTAGGCAAGGGCGACCTTCTTGCCCCCAACCCTTTTTAGAAGGGCGTCATAATACCCCATGCCGTATCCGATGCGGTGCCCCTTCCGGTCAAACCCCACTCCCGGCACAACCGCCAAATCCACCTCTTGCGGCTCAACCCTCCGCGCCTCATCCTTCTTCGGCTCCAATATGCCGAAGGCGCCGGGCGAAAGCTCCCCAACATCCTTAATTTCGTAAAGCTCAAGCCTCTTTTCCTCCTTGTTCGTCACAGGTAGCACAACTCTCTTTCCAAGCGAAAGTGCGGACTGGATTATGCCTTCCGTATGGACCTCGCTTTTTATTGAGGAGTAAAGAAGTATGCATCTGGCGGCTTCAAACTCCTTCGTGTGGATGAACCTGTCCATTATGCGGATGCAGTGCACGTGCCCTCCGCTTGCGTGGTGCGCTTCCCGCGCCGCAATAAGCTCGCGCCTTAGCTTTTCCTTCACCTGCTCACCGCCAGATTTACTGGGCGATAACCTTTTTATCCCTGCCAAAAAGAAAAGCCAAAAGATAGATTGAGCCAGCGATTATTACGCAGCCGTCCTTTCCGGCTTTTTTCTTGGCAAGGGAAAGCGCGGCTTTTGGGCTTTTCAGGCAGGCGGCTTTTATGCCAGTCTTATGCGCGGCTTTCATAAGCTCCTTCATGCCCGCGCCTCGCCTGAGGGGAAGCTGCGTCAGCACCACCTCGTCAAAATGCGGCCTGAGGATGGAGAGCACCTGCTCGTAGTCCTTATCTGCCATCGCGGAAAAGAGCAAAACCCTCTTTTTCGTATGGAGCCTCCACACTTCCAGCCCCAGAGCATAAGCCGCCTCTGGATTATGGCAGCAGTCCGCAATCACAAGCGGGTTTTTCCCGATGGTTTCCATGCGGTAGCGGGGCTTTGCAGCAAAAAGCCCTCTCTCAATCGCCTTCCTGCTTGCGCCAAGCTCGTGGCAGAGGGCAAGGGCAACCTTTGCGTTGCTGACCTGAAACCTTCCTGCGGCTGAAAGAGAAACATGGAACTCGTGCCCGCAATATCTTGCCTTGAAGGAATACTTCCCATCCCTTTCCTCTGTTTTTGGCACAAAAACTTCCGCGTCTGTGAATATCGGTGTCGCGCCTATGATTTCGCACTCCTTCCTTACAGCGTCCTCTGCCTCTCCGCTCAGGCTGCCAAGCACAAGCTTTTTCCCCTTGCGCGCAATCCCGCATTTTTCATGCGCTATTTCCGGTATCGTCTTTCCAAGGATGTCGGTGTGCTCAAATGATATTGAAGATACCGCCGAGATTGATGGCTCAAAGGCATTTGTCGCATCCAGCCTTCCTCCCAGCCCGACTTCCAGCACAGCTACCTCCACCCCCCTCTTTTCAAATATGGCGGCAGCCATCGCGGTCACAACCTCAAAAAAAGTCGCCTCTACCTGAAGGCTTTGGCATATCCCCTTGACCTTTGCGTAAGCCCAGCAGATATCGCCCTTGGATGCGTTTTTCCCGTTTATCCTTATCCTTTCGGAAAATTCCTCAACCTGCGGAGAAAAATATGTCCCAACCCTCTTGCCGTCCGCCTCAAGTATCTTCCCAATCATCTCAACCGTTGAGCCCTTGCCGTTGCTTCCCCCAACAATTACGCAGCGGTATTTTTCCTGCGGGTTTCCTGCCGCAGCAAGGATTTTTCTTATCCTTTCAAGCCCAAGCTTGCTTCCGAACCTGTCCAGCGAGTAAATCTCCTCCAACACCCGCTCATAAGCAGTGCTGCGGCGCATGCGATTACCCTATTGCCGACGAGTTATCTTCCTGTAGCAGTCCAGAGCGTTCTCAATCAGCATCGCAATCGTCATCGGGCCGACCCCGCCAGGCACGGGAGTTGCCAGCGAGGCTTTTTTTGCCACAGAATCAAAATCCGCATCCCCCACAAGCCTTCCGCCAACCCTGTTTGTTCCGGCATCCACAACCACTGCCCCTTTTTTGAGCATCCTGCCGACAAGGGTGTTTGGCTTTCCAACAGCAACACAGACTATGTCCGCCCTCTTTGTAATCTCCCCCAGCCTTCTTGTTTTGCTGTGGCAGACCGTCACGGTGCAGTTCTCGTTCAGCAGCATAAGCGCAAGAGGCTTTCCCACTATCCTGCTTCTTCCTATCACGACGGCGTTTTTCCCCTCAAGGCGCACTCCGCTCTCCTTTAGCATCCTGACTATGCCCTTTGGCGTGCAAGGAGCGGTGCAAGGCAAGCCCAACGCCAGCCTGCCCATGTTTTCAGGATGGAAGCCGTCAACGTCCTTTTCAGGCGCAATCTCGGAAAGCACGGCGTTCTCGTCAATATGCCAAGGCAGAGGCAGCTGGACCAATATCCCATGCACCCCTTTGTCCGCATTAAGCTTCCTTACAGCGCTAACCACTTCATCTTGGCTTGCAGAGGCAGCAAGCCGTATGTTGCGCGACTCCATCCCCACCATCTTGCACGCCTCGTGCTTTTTTTGCGTGTAAAGGACGGAAGCTGGATTGTCGCCGACAAGGACAATGGCAAGACAGGGCTTGGGGGAGAGGGGGGCAATCTGCCTTTTCAATCTTGCCAGTATTTCCAAAGCCATCCTCTTTCCGTCAATTATTTTTGCAGGCATGCAGACCACTCAAAGCTATCCCAATTCAGGATAAAGCGGAAACCTCTCCGTCATCTCAAGCACCTCTCCCCTCACCTTTTTCTGAAGCTCCCTGTCCGATGGATAGCGGCATATTTTTGCAATCATCTGCCCAATCTGCTTCATCTGGCTTTTCCCCATCCCCCGCGTGGTTATGGCGGGCGTGCCAAGCCTTATCCCAGAAGTGATGAAAGGCGGCTGCTTGTCAAACGGAATGGTGTTCTTGTTCACGGTTATGTTTGCCTCGTCAAGCGCAAGCTGCGCCTCCTTGCCGGTTATTCCGAGGGCAGTCAGGTCCACAAGCATCAGGTGGGTGTCGGTGCCGCCTGAAATGAGCGTCAGCCCTTCCTCCATAAGCGACTCTGCGAGGGCTTTTGCGTTCTCCACCACTTCGTGCGCATAGCGGGAAAACTCAGGCTGCATCGCCTCGCGGAAGCAGACTGCCTTGGCGGCAATCGCATGGTCCAGCGGACCCCCTTGCAAGCCGGGAAAAACCGCCTTGTCTATCGCAGCCGCATATTCGGATTTGCACAGGATTATCGCCCCGCGCGGACCCCGAAGGGTCTTGTGGGTCGTGGAAGTTACCACGTCCGCATAAGGAAAGGGGTGGGGATGCGCCCCGCCTGCAATAAGCCCCGCGATGTGCGCCATATCCACCATCAGCTTTGCCCCGCAGCAGTCCGCCACTTCGCGGAATCGCTTGAAATCAACCTGCCGCGGATAGGCAGTAAAGCCGCACACGATAAGCGCGGGCTTTTCCTCCCGCGCCTGCCTTTCAATAGCGTCAAAGTCAAGCAGGTGGGTTTTCGCATCCACATTGTAGGCAACAAACCGGTAGGTCTTGCCGGAGAAGTTCACGCTTGCCCCGTGGGTAAGGTGCCCTCCGTGCGAGAGGTTGAGCCCCATGACCTTGTCGCCCGGGCTGAGCAGGGCAAAGTAGGCTGCCATGTTTGCCTGGCTGCCCGCGTGCGGCTGGACATTGGCATGCTCTGCCCGGAATATTTTCTTTGCCCTCTCAATCGCCAGCGTTTCCACCTCATCAACAAACTGGTTTCCTCCGTAGTAGCGCTTGAACGGATAGCCCTCGGAATACTTGTTGGTGAATACCGAGCCCTGCGCCTCCATCACAGCCAGAGAGGCAAAATTTTCAGACGGGATGAGCTCCAGCCCTTCCCGCTGGCGTTGCAGTTCGCTTCGCACAAGCCCATAGACCTCTGGGTCCACCCTGCGCAAGTTCTCCATCCTTTCCCCCCTACTCCTTCACGGCGTTCTCCACTATCCTTTCAGCCTCTCCGATGTATGTGGAAGGGTCAAACAGCTTTTCAAGCTCCGCCCTCTTTATGAGCGCCGCCACTTCCTTCTTTGCGGCAACCACTTCAAAAAGCCGCTTTCCGCTCTGCCGCGCCTCTATGGCGGACTGCCTCATCAGTTCGTGAGCCTCCTGCCTTCCCATCCCCCTTTCCGTAAGCTCAATCATCACCCGCTCAGCCATCACCGCGCCGCCGGTCAACTCAAGGTTGCGCCTTATGTTCTGCGGGAAAAATTCAAGCCCGGCAAGTATCTTGTTCATCTGCGAAAGCATGTAGTCGGTTATTATGAAGCTTTGGGCAAAGATGAAGCGCTCATTTGCCGAATTGGTCAGGTCTCGCTCATGCTCAAGGGCGATGTTCTCCATGGCAACCGCCACATTGCTCCGCACCAGCCTTGCAAGCGAGCATACCCTTTCGCATTTGTGCGGGTTCCTTTTGTGCGGCATGGTGGACGAGCCGACCTGCTTTGCGGAAAAAGGCTCAGCCACCTCCATTATCTCCGTTCTCTGAAGATTGCGGATTTCCTTCGCTATCTTCTCCATGCCGGAGGCGATGAGGGCGAGCACAAAAAGCACTTCCGCATGCCTGTCGCGCTGGACCACCTGGTTTGCCACTGCGACCGGCTCAAGCCCAAGCTCCCTCATGACTGCCTGCTGGACCTCAAAGCCCTTGCCGCGAAAAGTCGCCATTGTCCCAGCCGCACCGCTCATCTTTCCGACTGCAATTCTTTTTCCCGCCCACTCAAGCCGCTGCAGGTTCCTTTTCGCCTCCTGATAATAAAGCGCGAATTTCATTCCATAGGTGGTTGGCACGGCATGCTGCCCGTGGGTGCGGGCGATGCAGACGGTCTTCTTGTGCTTCAGCGCAAGCCCGCCAAGCAGCTTCATCGTATCCTTAAGCCTTTCTTCAATCCTGCCCAAAGCCCTCTTCATCACCAAGCCGGTGGCAGTGTCCTCAATGTCATAGGAGGTTGCCCCGTAATGCACGTATCCCCCGTATTTTGGGCATTGCTCTGAAAGCGCCCTCACCATCGCCATGAGGTCGTGGTGTATCTCGTTTTCTATCTCAAGCACGCGCTGCAGGCTCACTTTCTTTGCGCCCTTCTCAATCTCCTCAGCCGCGCCCTTGGGGATGTTGCCAAGCTTTGCGTGCGCCTTTGCGAGGGCAACCTCAACTTCCAGCCAAGACAAAAGACGCGCCTGCTCGTCAAAAAGGGAGTTCATCTCTGTTTTGTAGCGTGTTTCAATCGGACAGACCGCCATGCTCCCACCTGAAGCGAGGAGCCCTGCGGCTAGCCTTTCAATCCTTTATCCCAGACCCCCCGCAACGCAAATTAGGACAGCGACAGTATTTATATTGGTTGGGTATCTTCAATAATCTGGTGCGGACGTAGTATAACCTGGCTAGTATCTTGGCCTTCCACCGGGAAACCCATAAGGATTTCCTAAGGCGGGTTTCCGCGCCATCTTCCAAGCGGGGTTCCCCCAGGAAATGGCTTCGGAAGAAAGTCAATGGTCCGGGTTCAAAAGATTTGGGCTGCCTCCCAAAATTTGGCAGCCCCTGTCTGCCAATCCCGGCGTCCGCATCTTTTTTCAGTTTTGAATATAGACGCAGGCGCCGTCCTCATCGCAGAAAGAAAACGTGTCATACCTTTGCATACAAGTGTTTAGGTAAGATTCCTTGCAAAGGAAATAGTCTAAACAGGTAAACTTCAGTTCTATTTCAGGCACCATTACCTGAGTAATCCCTTTTTTTTCATAATAAACTCTCAACTGCGCCTTAGCGTCCTTTACAATTGAATTAGCAGAGGCACTTCGGCCATATAAGCGCGGCTTGTTGCAGATAGAATCGTGGGATATCTGGATAAAAACAGATTCGGAGGTAGCTAGATTTATGCTACATCTTCCGATACAGCTAAAAGGCCCAATGACAACGTGCTGCCAGTCGTCATAACTTTTTTGGTTCCCGTAGCGAATTTCACTTGCATTTCCGTTTACCGTAATGTTCAGAATCTTTATTGGGTAAGGTTCGTTGTTCACAACCCTGATAACCAGCGTATCTTGAGCATTATTGCCAATCCGTATGACAGAACCGTAAGCCTCAAGAATGCCAATCGGTCTGGCGCTTCTCCAGTAAGCCTCTGACTGCAATTGGCTGATTTCCCCGGATTTTCCTGCCGAGGAAATCACAAAAGAAACAGCAGCAATCCCGATAATCAATATTGCTCCAAGTATAAGAAGATATTCAGATGAGCCTTGCGCCTTCATACCCTCCCTTTTTTGCTTATGGCAATAAAAAAGTTGACCTTACTTGGCCTTCCCACTCATCATCACCATTTATAAACCATTTGCCACAAAAAGAAGGCAGTTGTGCTTTTGTTGAGAGGTGAAAAACATGAGGATGGCATTTGTAGCATTCGTTTTGCTCGTGGCGCCTGCCATATTAAGCGCAGGAGTGCTGACGCAGATGACAACTGCCTTTTCATATGTCGGCTATCCGTGCAACAGCCACGGCATAGACACCATCAGGCTGGCAAATGCGCCTGGCGATGTTCCTTGCGACCCTAATACTGACTGGTATTATTACTGTGCCGAGGTCATCCGCCTCAACTCAAGCAGAATCAACTCTTTTGGAGGACCTGGGGACGTCCTTCCCGGCAACTATTACTTCACCACTATCTATATTGACGTCATAGGCAGGACCGTGGAGCTTAACGAAACCCTCTCTGGAGTACAGGACAGAAACGCGCCAAAGCACCTCTGGCGCCCGCGCGTTTTTGCTAAACTGCCGACAAGGTCATGCTTCAACTGGGAATACCTGGAATTCAACAACCCGCAAAGCATCATAGCATTTATTCCCGCAGGCAACAACTCCACAGGGCAGAAAGGCGGCTTTTACCTCACAAACGAATCCATCGGATTTTACACTCCTGCGGACTCAATGGAAGCGGTTGCCGGCGGCGAAACGGACATGCCCTCTGTGGATGTGAAATCAGACGCAGGAATAATTCTGAAGGAAATCGGCACAGAGCCTGCCTACGCAGCAATACGCCTTTATAACCTTGGCGCGCAGGGCTGGGGCTTCAAAAAGTCCAACTCCGCCTTTGACATGATGTTTTACAAGTGGACGGGCTGGAACCAGTTCCAGACTGTGCCCATGCCGTTTACCACCGAGCGCGGAACCTACTTCCCCAAGAACCCAACCTACAACCAGACAAACTTTGACATCCAGCTTTACTCCAGCCTTTCAGCAGGACCGCGGGCGTCAAAAAGATAAAAAAGGCGCCTCTTAGGTGCAGCTAGACGGAAGACACGTGCCACTCACGCATTCAAAGTTTCGTCCGTAGAGGTCTTCACATTCCTCATTGCTTTTGCAGTAGAAATACTCATGGCAGGGAATGAAAAGCTTCTGGGTGCCTCGCTGAAGCTTTAGCAGCCCCCTTGTTTCATAGTATATATCCACATCGGCAAGCACATAGGGGTTTATTGAGTTCCATCCCTGCGCCACAGAACTGCAAAAACCAAAAGCCGGCATCACTACCACAAACTTTTCCTTTTTTGGGTTAAGCACAATATCCGGGCAGCTCAGATTTCTATGTAGCAGCCCAGTGCAGCTTCTAAAGTTTTCCGTGGAAACAATCGGTTCTCCAGCAATGCCCCCCTGCCCTACCACAATATCTCCTTCTACAAAAAGCGGACTATTGGTGGAGCCGCTTATGTTGATTCCCCTGATGTATATCCTGCTGCTTTCCATATTTTTGAGCTTCAAAAGAAACCCCTGTGCGTTAGATGAACAGGAATAAGAGGTTCTTCCGCCCAGTGCCCCAACTATCGCAATGGGCTTTGCAGTGCTCCAATAAAGCTCCGACTGTGTCTGCCTGATGTCAGGCGTAACCTTTGGATAAAAAAGAAGAAGGCTGACAACAACGATGGCAATAACAAGCACGGCGGCAAGAAGCATGAGGTATTCAGAGGAGCCTTGCGCCTTCATAAAACAATCTCGCTTTGTAGCATTAAAAGCCTATGCTCGTGCTCCCATTATCCAATTATATTAATTGCGGACAAAAACGGCATTATGGCATGGAAGATGGACGAAATTGACCGGAAAATACTTGCAATCCTGCGCGAAAACGCAAATATCCCAAATGCCGCCCTTGGAAAAAAGGTAGGGCTTTCAGAGCCCGCGGCGCGAAGGCGGGTGGCAAACCTCCTAAAGCGAGGAGTAATACGCAGATTCACAATTGAAGTCTCGCAGGCAGGCGCGGTTTCAGCCATCGTCTTTGTTCGCGCCTCCCCGCAGATTCCTCTTCCAAGGATAGCAGGCGAGATTTCCAAAGTTGATGGGGTCGGCTTCCTCTACGAGCTTTCAGGGCAGATAGACATCGCCTTTAGCATATTTGCGCAGGACATAGAGTCCCTCAATGCGAAAATAGACGCCATCCGGGAAATTAAGGGCGTGGAAAAGACCGAGCTGGCGATAATAATGAAAAAATGGAGGTGAAAAAGGCAAACCCTGCCTTAGCAGCCGTGCGCCTGCGTAGCCGTCGGAGTGGGGTTTTGGTTCTTCTTTATCGCTCCTATCTTTTCAAGATGGGCGATTCTGAAAAGCACTGTTTCCGGCGCAAAGCCAAGCTTTTTGCCTATTTTTTCGGCAATCTGCTGGTTGTTCATGCCCTCTGACGCCAGCCAGGCGTAATCCCTAAGGATGCGCTTCTCAATCTTCTTGCGGTTGTTGAAAAGCTTGCGGTCAATA
Source organism: Microcaldota archaeon (assembly GCA_026414185.1). Classification (GTDB taxonomy): domain Archaea; phylum Micrarchaeota; class Micrarchaeia; order Anstonellales; family Anstonellaceae; genus UBA10161. The sequence goes on from JAOAJL010000002.1 coordinate 64,397, forward strand.
AATTCCCTGGAGCTTGGCACAAGGTAGCGCCTGAAAAAAGCGCCGATTCTGCTTTGCTCTTTGCCCAAGGCTACAACGCCGTTTTGGCTTTTCATGCTCTGCATTTTTCCACCTCCAATTCATTCAAGCATCTTCTGCAATAGCAGAGGCATCTTCCCTGCCAGCAGCAGAAAGTCCGATTTTGAAACCCATTCTTCCGCAGAATGCGCGCCCCCTCCTTTAGGCCCAATGGTTATCACCGGCATCTCAAGCGCAAGTATGTTCTCATCCGCAACGGTCATCCCCCAGGAGAGGGATGGCTTGCCAAAATGCAGCCTGTAAAGGGATAGGAATTTTCGGACCTGCGGGTTGCGAAAATCTGTCCTGTAAGGCGCAAGATAGGGCGTCTTTCTTTTGGGTATGCAGACGGACCAGCTGCTTCCTTGCGGAAGTTTCAGCCCCCGCAGGTGCTTTCTTATGTGCGCAAGCAGGCTTTCCGGCGTGTGCGGCGGGGCGTAGTGGGCGTCCAGTTCCAGAACCGCATCCACAGGGACGGAAAGGAAAGATGAATCAGAAGCCAGTTTGCGTATGAAAAGCCGGCATCTTCCGAACGTGCTTTTTGGAATTGGGACCCTGCCGAGGGCTCTGCCAAGCCTAATGCTGAGGTCTATCGCGTTTACCCCAAGCTCCACTGCTCCGTGGGCTGCCTTGCCCCTGATGCGGAAGTGGAAGACTGTCCTGCCCCGCCGTCCGAGGATTATCGGCGGACGCCCATTTCCCCTGGCTTTCCAGCCAGGCGCATCCGGTATCTCGTGGCATATCGCAAGCGAGCAGTGCCGGTAGTGTCCTGCCCTCTGCGCTGCCCAAGTTCCTTCCGAAATGTTCTCCTCGTCAGCAGTAAGCACTATCCTGATGCCTCTTTTAGCCGGTCTGCAGTATTTTGCGCACAAAAGCACAAGGGCAAGCCCTGCCTTCATGTCAAAGCAGCCAAGCCCAAGTATCCTGTCGCCTGCTGTCCGCATGCGAAAGGGGTTTCTCCTGCCGTAATCGCACGGCGGGACGGTGTCAAGATGGGCTGAGAGAAGCAGGCTGCCTTTTCTTTTCCCCTTCTGGGCAATCACGTTGAAGCGGTTGGGCGCAAACTCCTCAAGCCGGACAGAAAAGCCGCACTGCTGAAGGTAGGAAGCGCAGAATTCGGCGAGCCTGCGCTCGCGCGGAAAGACCGAATTTATGGAAATTAGCTTCCGCAAGAGAGAAAGGGCTTCAGAATCCTCTGCCATAAAAATTCACCGCAGGCTTCTGGCTTTTCTTGGCATCCGGAATGATTCCGCGCGCCTGGAGAGAGCCGTAAGTAGGCAGGCAGTCTGAGTTGAAGGCGCGGTTTTTCATCCTGTTTTCCAAAACAAGCCTCTGCGTTTTTTCATCTCGCAAGAACATCCCAAGCCCGCGCACCACAGCATTATTTTTCGTCTGGTAGTTGCGCACCCTCAAGTCCATCACGCCATCGCCCTTCCTTATCGGCGTGCCGCTTGATGTGATTATGGCAGGCCCGTGGTCCACAAGCTCATCAACCACATGCAAAGTCGCGCCGGTGGTTGCCCTGGCTACCCCGCCCTGCCCTGCGGAAATGCGCACCTGCCCATCCAAAAACTCGTGCTTCACGCCAGTCCTTTCAAATATCCTTCTCATTGCACCTTCATTGCCGTTCCTGCGGATATGCAAATCCATTCCTGAAGCAAGCTGGCTGAAAGCATCGTGCTTCTCTTGCCTGCTTTCAGCGTAAAGCACTGAGCGAAGGCGCGCGTCTGCAGTGGGGGTTATGCCGGGCACCTCGCTTGCAATGCCCGGATGTATGTTGAGTATCAGCCCTCGGTAGCCCTCCTTTTCATCAAGCATGACCGAGTTGAAAAGCACGGCGTAGGAGTCGGAAAGCACCAAGTCTATGTTCTTTTCGCGCAGGAAGGACAAAAGCCTCCTTTCGTATTCCACCTTTGCCTGGTGCTTTTGCGGGTTGGCAACCTTCTGCCCGCCCTCCTCTATCCTTGAGGGCATGCTTCGCCAGCCTGAAGACTCCTCAACATGAAAAGCAATCCCGCGGGTCCGGCAAAACTCCTCAAGGAACTGAAACGATTTCATCTTGCCTGTGCCATTGCCAACCCCGTTGTCATCAACTATGACAGCGGCAATCTCCAAATTTTTCACATTTGGGTTTCCTGCTTCAATTGCGCGCTGCAGGTATTCCAGCGTTGGCACTATGCGGCTGTCGCTTCCAACCCCCTCCTTTTCAAGCTCCCGCGGGGAAGTTATGTATGCCAGCCTTATCTTTCTCTCCGGCTGAGCCTGCCTTTCTTCCATGGCTTTGCTTCTGGGGGCATCAGTTTAAAAACTAATCGTTATTTTGCAACTAAAAAAGAAACAAAAAATGTAAAATAGTTATAAATTCGTCATTTTTTTAAGTCAGAAAGACTAAAAAAGTCGTAAGAATCCAGCCTTGCGCCTTCAGCAAACAATTAATAGGGTGAGGACTGCATCCTTGCCATCGGTGGGGCGATGGTTGAGAGGATTGGCAGGCAGGCAATAAGGCTTCACCGCAAGGCAAAAGGCAAGCTTGCGGTCTTGCCCAAGGTTGACTGCAGCACAAAAAGAGGGCTTTCCCTCGCCTATACCCCGGGAGTTGCGGCGGTTTCTCAGGAAATAGCGCGCAAGCCAGATGCCGTCTATGAGCTGACCTCAAAATGGAACACGGTCGCCGTAGTTTCTGATGGAAGCAGGGTGCTTGGCTTGGGCAACATAGGTCCCCTTGCCGCTCTTCCTGTCATGGAAGGCAAGGCGGCGCTTTTCAAGTCCTATGCGGCGATAGACGCCTGGCCTATTTGCCTTTCCTGCCGCTCGGAGGACGAGGTGGTTGCCGCAGTGGAGGCAATCTCCCCCTCATTTGGCGGGATAAACCTGGAAGACATAGAGTCTCCCAAGTGCTTCTCGGTGGAGCGGCGGCTTGTCTCCGCGCTTGACATACCTGTTTTCCACGACGACCAGCATGGCACTGCGGTTGTGGCGCTTGCAGGGCTTGCAAATGCTCTTGAGCTTGTGGGGAAGAAAAAGCAAAATGCGAAGGTTGTTTTGGCAGGCGCAGGCGCGGCTGGCTATGCCATCGCAAAGCTCCTTGTCGCAGAAGGGTTCTCAGAGGTGCTGGTGTGCGACCGCAGCGGGCTGATAAGCAGAGAGAATGCCAAAGAGGCGCACAAGCGCGAGCTTGCCGAAATCACAAACAGGGGTTGCTTGGAAGGCAGCCTCAAAGATGCTCTTGCCGGCGCGGACGCATTTATCGGGGTCTCATCGCCCAACATACTGTCAGCCGCGGATGTGAAATCAATGGCGTCCTCACCAATCATCTTCGCACTGTCCAATCCCGTTCCTGAAATCTCTCCAGCTGAGGCGAAAAAGGGCGGGGCTGCCATATACGGAACTGCTCGGGCTGACCTGCCCAACCAGATAAACAACGTGCTTGGCTTCCCAGGCATTTTCAGGGGCGCGCTTTTCGTTCGCGCAAGAAGGATTTCCGACGCAATGAAGCTTGCCGCCTCGCACGCGATTGCCAAGGTGCTGGACGGTGAGCTTTCAGAGGAAAAAGTCGTGCCTGACGCATTTGACAGGCGAGTGGTGCCGGCAGTGGCAAGGGCAGTTGCGGCAAAGGCAATGCAGGAGGGGCTGGCAAGGATAAAAAGAACCAGAAGGCAAATCTCCTGTGAGCTTGAAAAGCTTGGCCTTGAATAAGCGCTTTCGCATTTCCAAAACTCTTTTTAATCTCCGCTGGAAATAGGCGCATATCCAATATGGGCAAGGGCAAGGGGGATGCTTGCCTTGCCGGGGTGGGGCTTATGCGTGCGTTTGCAGTATTTGCTTTTCTTGCTTTCTGTGCATCATCTTTTGCCTCTTTCAGCTTCCTCTATTCCTTCAACGGCTCCAACCCAGATGACAATAGCGATTACTTCCAGTTCTCAAGGCCCGTGGGGCTCCTTCGTGTCGGAGCAAGCCTCTACGTTTCGGATGCGGGCAAAGGAGCCGTTTATGTGGTAAGCCCCCAGCTGCCAAACCGGACAGGCATGATAGGCTCAATGCGCTCATTTGACAGCCCCCTTAGAATGGCTTATTCGGGTGGGCTTCTCTATATTCCTGACGGGGCGAAAATAAAAGTCTGGGAAGGCGCAGGTTCAGAAGTCCTGGACTGGTCGCAGGGAAGCAACTTCATCCGCGCTTCATCCATCCTTCCAGAAGGCGAAACCGTCTATATCTCGGACCTTGACAGAGGCAAGGTCTTTGCCTATTCAAACTCAACGCGCGGCTATTCTCGTGTCGCGATTGAAAGCGGGCCTTCCGACGGCTTTCTCTCTTCGCCACAGCAAATCAAAAAATACAAGGGCAGGTATTTCGTCTCCGATTCTGCCAAAAAGCTCATCTTTGTCTATAACGAGTCTTTCGGCTTTTTGGGCTCAATAGGGCGTGGCAGGGGCAGCATAGAGCTTCTCTCCCCCAGAGGAATTGACATAGCGCATGAGAGGCTGTATGTCGCCGATGCAAGCGCAAACAGGGTGGTGGTGTTCAGCCTTGACGGCTATCCGATAGAAGTGCTGAATGCAAGCACTCCTGAAGGAAACTTCTCCTACCCAGAGGGGGTGATGGTGGACGGGGAACGGCTCTTCGTGGCAGACAGCGGCAACAGGCTGCTCAAGGTGTTCTCCATCAACCTATCGGTCGGAAATGACAGCGTGCGGGCTTCCATTCTCTCAGCCAACTATTCCGTTTCAAGGCTTCTGGAACTGCAGGCAGTCGCATCAAAGCTCTCACTGCCCTCCGACCCGTCAAGCTCAATTGAGGACTTGGCAGCCGCGCAGCAGGACTATGACCACTTCCTCTTTTCCTCAGCTTCCGTCCTTGCGCAGCGTGCGTCGCAGAAAGCCGAATCCGACTACAATGCTTTGGCACAGGCAGTTGAGCTCAAAGTGCGCAGGATAGTAAAAGAGCAGCAAGAGCGCCTTCTGCCTTACCGCAGCAGACTGTCAGGCAAGCCGCCTCTGCTCTTTTCGCAGTTTGACAACAAGGTGGCAGACATAAACGCCAAGCTTTCCTCAAAGTCATATTCTGCCGCAGCAGAAGCCGCCTTGTCGTTGCCCAATCTGGCTTCACAAGCCATCGCAAGCGCAGAGAGCCAGCAGAAAGAGGAGATGGAAAGAAAAGAAGGGAAAGTCGCAAAGGAGATGCTTGCCCGCATGGCTGATGCAGTTGGCAGGCTTGACGCCCTCAAGCAGAAGGCGGCGCAATACCGCCAGCCAATAAACACGTCCCTTTCCGAAGCGCTCATAGCAGAAGCAAACCGCTCTGCGCGAGAGGGCGACCTGCAGTCATTCAACCGCACCATTTCGCTTGCCATTCTGGAAATAGAATCATTTGAAGCGACGGTTTCTTCTTCCGCAGGTGAGATAGACTCCGCCCTTTCAGCCATCTCATCCGCAGAGGCAAAGATGAATGAAACCATCTCAAAGCCGGTTCTTCTTGCGCCAGACTTTTCTGAGGAGAGGCGCCTTGTGGCACAGGCAAGGGAAACCGCATTTTCCAGCCCAGCCCTCGCAGTGAAGATGGCGCAGGATGCGCAGAAATCCGCCGAAAGAAAGATGGAGGAGGCCCGGGCACTTTCAGTGGCTGTTGCGGCAGTGCTGATTGTCGTGATAATGATAGCTGTCCTGGCAGCCGCCTTCTACCTCCACCTTCTTAGGCGAAGGGCAGAAGCCGAGAAAAAGAGGGCAAGGCAGGACAAGAAGGCTCGGCAGGGACAAGAAAGCAGGCAAGGGGGCTAGCATCCCATGCAGTTGCAGGCAAAGCTGAATGCGCAGACCGCCCTTGCGTTATGTTCAGCCGCGCTTTCAGCTTCCGGCATGCTGCTTTTGGCAGTTTCCTACCTTTTCGTCTTCCTTTCAATTGGCAACCTCAGCGCCGCGGTTATGCCAAGGCTTGATGAGGCAGAAGCCCTGCTTGGCTTTGCGGCTGAAACGACAGGTTCGCTGTCCGGCTCACTTGGCGGCATAAGGCAAGCCGAAGATTCGGCGGCTGACTCCCTTGAAAACTACGCCTCCTCCACTTCCGAGCTTGCCGCCAGCCTTTCAAGCATAGCTTCAATCCCTCCATTCTCCCTTGACAGCCGCCTTTCATCTGCCGCATCCAGGCTGAAGTCAGCCTCAGCCTCATTTTCAAACGCAAGCGCGGCTCTGCGCCTTGCGGCAAATTCAGCCTCAGCCTCGCAATCTTCTCTCTCACAGGCGCAGCAGAGCCTTTATGATGCCAAAAATTCGCTTTCAGTTGCCAAAGCCGCCTTTCAGCAGATGTTTTGGAGCCTGCACATAGGTTCCCTTGCGGCTTTTGTTGCCCTTGAAGCCATCTGCGGCTCTGTTTTTCTTCTTTCAGCTTCTTCCCTGCATTCAGCCGGATTTTCATTTTTCGGAAAGGCAGGCGGGGGCAAAGAGGGCGGAAAAGGCGGGCAGCTCAAATCCTAAGCCCTGCCGTTGAGCACCTCAAGTATCCTGCTGTGCTGCCTTCCGTTTGACGAAACGAAGCGACGCGTTTCAAGCGTCCAGGCCCTGCCCTCAAAGTCAGTCACCCTTCCGCCTGCCCTCTCAACTATGAATGCCGCGGCGGCAAAGTCATAGGGCTTGAGCTTGAAGTCAATCTCGGCATCCGCAACTGCGCATGCCACATAGCCCATATTGTGCACTGCCGAGCCCAGAAAGCGCGTGTGCCGGCTCATCCTTTCAAGGGCAACCACATTTGGAAGGAGCCCCTGCTCCGCAATCACGTGGAGCCTGCTGTCGCAAAGCAGGAAGAAGTCCTCAAGCCTTGCCGTGGAAGAAACGCTTATCTTCTTGCCGTTCAGCGTGCTTTGGGCGCCTTTCTCCGCATAAAACAGCTGGCGCTGGGGTATCAGGTAAATCCCGCCCGCAGTGGGCTTTCCTCCGCAGAAGTGCGCAATTGAAACCCCATAAAGCGGGATGCCGGCGGCAAAGTTGTGCGTGCCGTCAATGGGGTCAACCACGAAAAGCGAATCTGCAAGCAGGTCGCTATTTAGGTAGTTTTCCTCGGAAAGCACAAGCGAGTCCGGATAGTGCCTGCGTATCCTGCCGACTATCAGCCGCTCAGAAGCAAAGTCAGCGGAAGTTGCCCAGTCGTTCCTTCCTTTAGACGTTATCTTCAAACCCTTTTTTTTCTCCCGCTCAATCGCCTCTGCGGCGGAAAGGAGGCAGGATTGTATGAAGTTGCGCATGGAAGCCATGTTGGGAAGAAAGCAAAAGAAAGAATAAAAAGAGAGAGGAGTGCGCCTTCCTCTCATCCCCTTTATTCAGCCCCCGCAGGCTTTCGGCTTTGGGGATGAGAACTGGCCGCACACCCAGGAGCGGAACTGCTCCTCAGGCATCTCGCCTGCCTGCACTTGCTTGCCGTTTATTATGAAAGTCGGGAAGCCCACAAAGTCGCCCTTCTGCGCATAGTAGCTGAAAACCTCCGCGACTGCTGAATCGGACTGCCTGTCCTCGTCCCGCCAGCGCCTTATGGCGAACCTCTCAGCGGGAAGCTCAGACTCAAGCTTCTGGACTATGGGCTTCATCTTGGCGCAGTGCCCGCACCAGTCGGCATAAAGAAAGTCCATGGTCACTTCCTTTGTGGGCGCAAGCTTTGCCTCCATCGGGCTTGCCGCCTTATTTTGTTGAGCAGCTGTCTGCTGGGCAGGCTGCTGCTGCGAGGCGGCTTCAATTTCAGCCGCCTTGCTTTCTATCTGTCTGGCTATGCCGGAGAGGGCAAGGTAGGTAGTGCCTGAAACCACAATCGCCGCCAGCATAATCGCAATAGCCACCGCATAATCCGCTTTATTCTCTTGCTTCTGTCCCATGGCAAGCACCTCAATTGAATGCTTTCAGCACAGTCTGGAAGTCCTCATATGGAAGGGCGCCTGCGAAAAACACCCCGGCGCCTGCCCCGTCAACCTCAACAACAGCCAGCTCAAGCTGCCCTCCGTACTTGTTGGCTATGGTCGCGGCGGCAGAGGCAAGCTTTGCTTTCAGCGCATCGCTTCGGTCCTTGGGGGAGTAGATGAAGAAGCTTGGCGTTCCCTGCACGCCGAATCTCTGCCCTTCTGAAAGTTGCGCGCTTACCGTGCCTGCAGTCTGGTTGCCGTCAAGGCAGGCGTTAAATGCGGTTATGTTCAGGCTGAGGTTTGCCGCATAGGCTTTCAAATCCTCTATTTTGAGGGCTTTTTGGTTGGCAAACAGGATGTCGTGCATCTCCCAGAACTTGCCCTGCCTGCCTGCGCACTCCGCAGCCTCAGCCGCCTTCTGCGCATTCTGGTGGAACGGCAGCGGGTAGTGGCGGAAAACAACCGCAACGTCATAATTCTGCGCAATCTGCTTTATGGTCGGTGTCGCCCTGCCGCAATAGGGGCACTCAAAATCGGAATATTCCACAATGCGGACTTTGGCATCCGGCTTGCCTTTTGTCTGGGCTGAAGAGTAGTCCGCAAGCTTGATTGGATAGGGCTTGAAATCCGCCGCGGTCAGCCGGCGCGGCTCCGAGGGTTGCTGTGTTTGAGCCTCCTGCTGTTGCTGAGAAGGCGCCTGCTGAACAGGCGCAACGCCTGCGCTTAGCTTTATTTTTGAAATCGCCTGCTGTATGCCGCTTGCAGAAATCCAGATTGTCGCCGAAACAAGAAGAGCTGCAAGTATCACCGCTATACCTATGGCATACTCTCCCCTTTCAGCATCCGCGCTTTTTTCAGCCATTCCGCTCACCTCCCAATCAAATGGCAATTTGCTGGAATTTTCTGGCAATCTTTTTAAATGGCACTACTTCTATTCGGCGCGCAGCGGCAGAATCAGGCAAGACAAGCCTGCAAGACAAACCTTTTTATTTGATGCAAGAGTTTGCCAACCATGTTTTCCCTTTCTGCCATGCAGCTTGTCCCGTCCGAGGCGGCTGGCAGGGAATGGCTTGTTGCAAACGGCTTGGGGGGTTATGCTTCATCAACGGTCATAGGGATGAACACCCGCAAATACCACGGGCTTCTTGTCGCGCCGCTGCAGGCTGGGAAAGCAAGGCACGTCCTTCTTTCAAAGCTGGAGGACTTTGCGGTGATTGGAGGAACAGAATTCTCCCTTTCCACAAATGCATATCCGGGCGCGGTCTACCCGACGGGCTACCGCCACCAGACTGGCTTTTCGTTTTCCACTCACCCGACCTTCACCTACGCAATGGGCGACTGCCGGATTGAAAAGTCCGTGAGAATGATTCATGGGAAAAACACCGTTTTGGTATCATATCGCCTTCTGTCCGGCAAGGAGGCGAGTATTGAGGCAAAGCCGCTTCTCTCCCTCCGCCCAATCCACGCCGACCCTTCCTCCTGCGAGGCGGAGATTCTCCCAGAGCCAGACGGTCTGCGCCTTGCCAAGCCAGCCCCCCTTCGCATCCGTTGCTTATGCGGAAAATTCCGCGCCAAGCCAGAAAAATACTACAATATGCTTTACGAGGCTGAAAAGAAGAGAGGCTATCCTCATATGGAAAACCTTCTTTCCGCAGGGTCTTTCTCAGGCACGCTCTTTCGCGGCGAGGAGCTCCACATATGCGCTTCGCTGGAGCAGCTTTCAGTTGCCGAGGCGCTTGAGCTTGCAGACAGGCAGCAGGCAAGAATTGCGCATCTTCTGCAGTCCTATGCGCGGCAGGGCGGAATTGAAAGGACGGATTTCGGCGATGCCCTGGCTCTTGCCGCAGACAGCTTCGTCATTCAGGATGGAAAGCAAAGGGGCATAATAGCCGGCTATCACTGGTTTTCGCAGTGGGGCAGGGATGCCATGATTTCCCTTCCAGGCATTCTTCTTGCGACCGGCAGGGCGGGCATGGCGCGCGAGGTGCTTTTGCATTACGCAAACAAGATGGAAGACGGGCTTCTGCCAAACTTCATTGATGAGAATGGCGAGGCGCACTACAATTCTGCCGACGCCTCCTTGTGGTTTGTGAATGCCGTCCGCCATTACATAGAGGCGACTGGGGACCACCATTTCATCAGGGAGTCCCTCTGGACGAAAATGCGCCAGTGGCTTTCCTCCACAATGCAGGGCAACAGCCTCGTGCGGATGGAGTCTGACTGCCTGCTTTATGTCTCGGACCCAGCCTCAACCTGGATGGATGCGAAAGTGGACGGCAAGCCAGTCACTCCGCGAAAAGGCAAGCCGGTTGAGATAAATGCCCTGTGGCACTCCTGCCTTGTTTTTCTTGCCCAGCTTTCGCAGAAATTCGGCGACAGGCGCACCGAAGAGCTCTGCTTGAATACGGCGGAGCAGGCTTCCTCTTCATTCCAAAAGATCCTCTCGGCAGACGGCTGGCTTTTTGACGTCATTGAGCCAAACGACTCCTCTCTTCGCCCAAACCAAATCTTCGCAGTCAGCTTGCCCGCCTCGCCCCTAAACCACCTCCAGCAGAGGCACGTTTTCAATGCCGTCCGCTCGCGGCTTTACACCCCGCTTGGCTTGCGCACGCTTGCTCCATCCGAGAGCCGCTACTGCGAACGATACGAAGGGCCGCCGCCGCAACGCGACTTTGCCTACCATCAGGGGATGATTTGGCCCTGGCTTCTTGGGGCATTCTACGATGCGCAGCTTCGGGTTCAGCCAGGAAGCGAAAGGCAGGTTCTCGCCTCCCTCAAGCCAATCTACGAGAAGATGAGCGAGGGGTGCATCGGCTCAATAGCTGAGATTTACGAGCCTGCCAGCGGAAAGCCAGCAGGGGCGGTCTCACAGGCATGGTCGGTCGGGGAGATAATGCGCATTTACACAAAAGTGAAAAAAGCCGCAATCAGCAGGGAGCCTTCCCAGCCGCCGCTTTTCAGCAAAGTCGCAGTCAACTCTTCCTACTAGAGCAGCTTGAGGCCTCCGCAGTATTTGTCAATCAGCGCCTCCTGCGCTGGTCCTGCCCCAAAGCATGTTATTGAGCCTGCTTCCACCTGCGTGTGCCCCGCGTCGCGGATGAGGGCGCATGGAATTTCCTTGCTCATCTTTTCATAAAGCTCAAGAAGTTCCCTTTCGCTCCCTACCTTAAGCACTATCTTCTTTTGCCCCTCGCTTTCCCACCTTCGCGCATCCTTTGGATTTTCGCGCTCGCACTTCTTGTAGGCTGAAAGAGAGGCGTGCGAGACTTGGGCAGCAATCTTGCCCTTGCCCATCTTCAAGTCCGCCCTTATTATTATCGCCTGCTTGAGCCCCATGCAATCCCGCCCCAAGCGGAATGCTTCTTTGCTTGCCAATAAAAACCCATGCGATTATTATAAGCGCTATGCCGCTTGAGCAGCAGCTTGAGCAAATCGCGCAGAAGATATTTGAGGAAGAAGCGCAAAGGAAGGAGCTTGCCAGCAGGCTGCGCTTCAACTCAGGAAAGATAAGCTACCCAGAAACGCTGGAGCAGGAACTCTGCATTAAGGTGGAAAAAAGCGAAGTCAATGGCAGGATAGCCGCAGTTGATGCCGGGGTCGTAGGGCAGGAGTTCCACGGCTTTGACTTTCTTGCGCTCAGGGTGGCAGGCGCGGTGTTTGAATACAGGCAATCCAAAGTGGTGTCGCACCTTTACTTTCCGTCCGCCAGCCCGCCCATCTCGTATGACGTGAGGGGCGGGCTTGAGTCCTACGAAATCACCTGGCACAAATCGCTTTTCCGCCTCAAAGGCGAGCTTGATGCGGCAAGAGAACTGATAGAAAAGCACAAGCCAGACTACCTTTTTTTGGACGGCTCAATCGCCCCCCTCCTTTCCGACAAGCCATCCGAGGATTCCGCGATGCGCTGCCTTTATGATTCCGTTGTCGCTTCCTACTGCGAGCTCTACCAGGTCGCACAGGAGAAAAACTGCGCGCTTGTCGGGGTGATAAAAGACTCGCGAAGCAGGCGATTCATAGAGATACTGCAAAAGCACTCCGCAAACGAAGGCGGATTTCTGCGCACAACAGACACTTCTTTCCTTTCTTATCTTCTTTCAGAAGGCGAGCGCACCTGCGCGTTTTCCTACTCCAGCGCCCCAAAAAAGCACCAGATACTCAAGGACCTTGGTGGCTGGTCGGACAAGATAGCCTCCTTCTACCTAAAAGCGGTCAGAGGCGACAGGCCCCTGCGCGTTGAGTTCCTTTCTGGGCAGAGGACCTTTTCGCAGACAGCAAGCCTCGTCTTCTCCCTCTCCTCAATCCACAAATCATACGCATATCCTGCGATTCTCATTGAGGCGGATTTGCGCGCCGCGCTTTCCGAGCAGGACTTTGAGCGCGCATATCACCGGCTTTATGCCAGGGTCGGCTTCTCAGGTTTGCTTGCCCCTCTTCGCCGGGACAGCAGGCCTTTCAGGTAATGCTTATTAATAAAAAAAGCCAAGCATTCTGCGGGTGGCGCCATGGGAGGAGGCATTGGAAGGCCTGTTGAAGAGGGGAAGGAATACGAGGTTGTCATAGATGCCAAAGGGGGAAAAGGGGATGGCATTGCTCACATTGAGGGCTTTGTGGTGTTCGTGGCTGGGGCAAACGTCGGGGAGCGTTGCAGGATTCGCATAACGTCCATAAAGCGCAATTTTGCGGTTGCGCAAAAGGTGTAGTTTTAAGTTTATTTATAAATCTTTTTCTTGTTGTGAAAGAAAGGTTTATTAATAAATTGCGGAATAACCCTTTCCATGTGCGGAATAATCGGCTATATAGGCTACCGCAAAGCCTCCGAGGTTCTATACAGCGGGCTGCGCACCCTTGAATACCGCGGCTATGACTCTGCAGGGATTGCGACGCTTGATGGCGGAAAAATTTCGCTCATAAAAGACGAGGGAAGAATAGAGCAGATACACTCCAAGCACAACTTCTTCCGCCTTGCTGGAAAAATCGGGATAGGGCATACAAGATGGGCGACGCACGGGGGCGTGAGCCAAAAAAACGCGCATCCGCACACCGACTGCAAGGGCAGATTCTGCGTAGTCCATAACGGGGTTATTGAGAACTTTGACGAGCTGCGGATGAGCCTCATTGCGCAGGGGCACAAGCTCTCCTCGGAAACTGACACCGAGGTCGTGGCGCATCTTTTTGAGGAAGAGGCAAAAAAAACCAAGGACGCCTCGGAAGCATTTTCAAAGGCCGTCTCCAAGCTCTCAGGCTCCTGGTCGCTTGTTGCGATGCGCGAGGGAGAGCAGGCGATTTACGTTTCGCGAAACGGCTCCCCGCTGGTGCTTGGCATAGGCAGCGGCGAGATGTTCTGCGCCTCGGACATACCTGCCCTTCTTCCCTACACCAAAGAGGTGGTTTTCCTTGAAGACGGTGACCGCGCAATACTCACAAAAAACGGCTACCTGATAGTGGGCAAAGACGGAAAGAGGCAAAACCGAAAGGTGCACACAATAAGCTGGACTGCCAATATGGCTGAGAAAGGGGGCTACCCGCACTTCATGCTAAAGGAGATAGCAGAGCAGGAAGAAAAGATGCGGGAAGCCCTGGCCTGCGACGTTTCCGGCGCAATCCGGCTCCTTCGCAACCGCAAGCAGCTGACCGTAGTGGCATGCGGAACCTCCTATTATGCCGGGCTTGTCCTGAAGACAGCCATGCAGTGCTGGCTCGGCCTTTGCGTTGACGTAATTTTGGGCTCGGAGTTTGCCTATATGCGCACAGGAAAGGAGAAGGTGGTGCTTGCAATCAGCCAGTCCGGCGAAACAGCAGACACCCTTTCTGCGGTGCGGCTTGCCAAAAAGTCCGGGGCAAAAGTAATTGCGGTCACAAATGTGGCAGGAAGCTCCCTTTACCGCGAGGCAGATGCGAATGTCATGATAGGCGCAGGGCCCGAGATAGCGGTGGTGGCAACCAAGTCGTTCACCTGCCAGGTGGCAGCCCTCCTCAAAATCGCGCTTTTGCTTTCAGGCAGAAAGGCTGAGCTTGCAAGGCTGCATGCGCTTCCCGAGCTGATCGGGGGCGTCATCCGGCGCTCAGCCGAAATACAAAAAATCGCAAAAAAGCTGTCGGGCAGGCGCGACTTCTTCTTCATAGGCAGGTCCTTTGCCTTCCCGGCGGCGCTTGAGGGAGCGCTGAAGCTGAAGGAAATAACCTACCTGCATGCCGAGGCTTATGCGGCAGGCGAGCTCAAGCACGGTCCGCTTTCGCTTCTTGAGAAGGACGTTGTGGTGCTTGCGCTTGCCCCATCCGACGGCACTTTGCCGAAGACGATTTCCAACATAGAGGAGTGCAAGGCGAGGAACGCAACCCTTATGGTGCTTTCCGACAGCAAGGATGCCCTCTCAAAGTCCGAGCTTCATTTCAGGATGCCGTCATGCGACCCCTTCGCAGTCCCAATCCTCTATGCAATCCCCCTCCAGCTGCTTTCATACTATATGGCAGTCGGGCTTGGAAGGGACCCGGACAAGCCAAGAAACCTCGCAAAAAGCGTCACCGTTGAGTAGGATTATTAATCTCCCCCTCGTTTTGATTTCGGTGATGCGCATGGTTTCGCTCAAAAAATACGTGCCCTGCCGTTGCGGCGCGAACAACTTCTTCTCCTTTGAGTCCGACATGGCGGTTGAGGACATAACTCTGTCTGCCAGGTGCCCATCCTGCGGCAACTCAATTGCCATAAGCGTCTCCTCGCTTCTTTCGGCTTCCCCGCAGTCAGCTTCGCAGGAAACGCGGCAGCCAGCCTCCCAAAGCGAAGTTGCGCAGGCGCACATTGAGCAGGAAACAAACGAAAACATTGAGCAGGCGGTCCGCGACCTGTTCAAGTATTGAGGGCAAGGGCAAAAGCCGCAAAGCAAGGATTTCAGATGCCAAGCGCCTTTCCCACTTCAGCCGCGCTTTTGAGCACAACAGAAGGCCGGTCGGTCCTCTTGGCTTTCGCAACATCCTCTTTTTTCGCAATGCCGCTCAGCACCAAGACAGACTTCATGCCCAGGGCGTTTGCCATCCTTATGTCAGTCTCAAGCCTGTCTCCGACAAAGGCAGCCCTTTTTGGGCTTATGCGCCAGGCGCGCAACAGTTCCCTCATCAGAAAGGGGGCGGGCTTTCCGACCACCAAATCAGGCTCTCTTGCCGCGCCGTAGGCAAGGGAGGCGGATATGCTTCCGCTCCCAGCGCAAACTCCGTCCTCCGCAGGATATGTTGGGTCGCTGTTTGCCACAACAAACTTTGCGCCGCCCAGAAGGTTCCTAATCCCAAGCGTAATCTTGCGGTAATCTATCTTCCTGTCAAGCCCGCACACTACTATCTCCGCATTCTCCTCAACAAGCCTCGCCCCAGCCTCCGCCTCAAGCTCTTCGCAAAGCCCCTGCTCGCCAACCACGAAAATCCTCCTGCCTTTGCCCCACTTCCTTGCAATCAGCTTCGCGGTCCCATAAGCAGAAGTCATTATCCTGTCCGCGCTGGCTCTTATGCCAAAGCGGGCGAGGGTGCGGACATAGTCTGATCGGCTCTTAGTCGCATTATTTGTCAGAAAAAGAACCGCAACCTTCCGCTCAAGCCGGCTTATCTCTGCCGCCACGCCGGGTATGGCATGCGCGCCTCGGTAGACAACGCCGTCAAGGTCAAACACTACAGCCTCAATCATCAAGAGGCTCTTGCCAGCCTCTGCTTTTTAAGCTGATTGCAGAGAACTCCTCATGGCGCAAAAAAGGGCATCGGCTGCCAAACCAGAGGGCTTGGTCTCTTTTGAAGCAAGAAGCCTCGTTTCCGGAATTTTCCTCGGGGCGCTTCTGGTCGCGGCAGCGGCTTTTTTCCTCATGCCGCAGCAAAAGCAGCCTTCTGACTGCCCATTTGCGCAGACTCCTCCGCAGCAGCCAATTTCGCAAAAGCCGTCATTTCCCCCCTCCTTGGATTTCCCATCGCAAATCTCCATCGCAAACGAGCAAAACGGCACGCTGATAATACAGGAAATAATAATCGGGCAGCGGAAGTTTGGCTTGAACGCCACCCTGCCAGCCGGCAAGACGCTAAGCGTGATTTACAGCAGCCCCTCCCAACACAGCTCAATTCCTGCCGGCGCGTCAGGCGCAATCCCTCAGCAACCCGAAACTCCGCCCTCAAGCCCGCCAGGCGAGCCGCTTTCCATACTGACTTCTTCCCTCCCGACAGCAAAGCAGGATGCCCGCTACAGCGTGGGGCTTGAGGCAACTGGAGGCAGCGGGCGCTATTACTGGTCCGTAGTAGGGCTTCCAAGCGGCTACTCCGTTTCGCAGGCAGGCGTGATTTCCGGAGTCACCCTTGAGCACGGGACCTACTACCTCGTGATAACAGTTTCCGACGGGCGCTCATCTGCCTCCAAGGAATTCACGCTTGTCGTCAGCCAGTAGCCCTCTCCTTTCCAGCAAAAACAGCGAAGCGCCCCGACCGGGATTGGCGGCGATAGCCGGCAAATTTTGGCGCCAGCCAAGGCTTTCGAACCCGGGTCACGAGATCGACAATCTCGGATGCTAACCACTACACCATCGAGGCGCGGCTGAATTTGATGTCCCGCCAGTGTGATTTTTTCCCAAGGGGATGAATTTAATATTTCCCTTTTGCCTCGGCGCACTTTTCCGCCTGATGGAACAGGAAGCGGCTTTTTTTCCACCCCCTAAGTTTGAACACACAACATCCTGATGACTGCCAGCACAATCGCTGACCGCCGTGCCGTCTTGACTACAGCCAGGCGCTCTACCAGGTTGAGCTATGGCGGGACAGGGAATAGTTAGTCGGCAAAATGTTTAAATAGGCGATTTTTTCACAGCAAAAGTTCATTCTGGCATACAGAAGCCCGCCGCGCCGCTGCATCTGAGACCTGGGCAGCAGGGAACAGCATCCGGTTTGCCTTCTTCGCAACCCCCGCCCTCTTCTGTACACGTGCAGATGCCATTCTTGTTACATACAAGTCCAGAGCAGCAGCTATCTGGAGCTGTTGAGCAATCCTCATCCTTAGGAATGCATCCGCTTCCGTATTGGCATGTGCCGTCGATGCACTCCGAACCTCCAACGCAGCAGTCTACCCCTACAACGCATTGTTCGCCGACTGAGCAGCATCCTGTCGGGGGAACAACACCTGGACAACTATCGCCTCCTATTACGTAGCTTGCTGGGCAAAGAGAAGCAAGCTCGCAGTCGGGTTCCCCTCGCGTGCATGGGTCTCCGCAGTTCCTTCCCCCGCTGCCCCCACTGCCTCCTCCTGAACCGCCTGCCCCTCCAAAGCGGCAGCTGACTACAAAATCAGTAGTTCCTCTGATTTCTCCCTCCGTCCCGTAGGAAGTAGTGTAGTAAAGAGCGATGGGGAAGCTTGCGGTTTTTCCCTCCACACACTCAAACGAGCTTGGCTGTGCGATGATGAGCTTTTTTTCCCCAGGACCAAATACGATAGTGTTGTTTGTGGAATTGGTGGGGGATAATCCAAAGGCGACAGCCTGCCCATTTATTTCCAGTCTGGTAAGCCTTACTTGCTCGGCGCCTTTGTTTTCCATAGAAAAAGCCAATTCATTTTTTCCTGTCATGGAACCCTCTGTAATTGAGATGGGCGTTGTCTTCCCCCAGTATATTCTTGATTGCAGCTCTTTGTTGCCAGTTGATACTCCTGGATAAAAAGAAAGAAGCGCAATAACCACAGTAGCGATAATTATCGCAAAGGCGCTTATTATCAGATACTCTGATGATGCCTGCCCTTCTTCTTTTCCAGCCGTGCGCCTTTCTCCTTTCTTCAGCTTGCGTTTCATATCCATCTATATCCTTTTGGTTTTTTCCAATATGCAAACCCTCCCGCTATTCCGATAAGCATGGTTGGCAGGCAGCAGCACAAGCCAGTGCCACTTGCCTGTCCAGGCGCCCCGGCTTCGGATGGAGAAGGCGAGCCAACAGGGATTATCTCCGAGCTTCCGAACCCGCCCAGCGAAGATTCTGTGCACAGCTTCCCAACCGCTCTCATTCCTGCCGGGCAGCCGCACTTTGCCGCATTGTCAAGAAGCACAGGCACCCCTGTTCCGGAAAGCACGCACTCTTTCGGTTTTGCAGAAGAGCACTCCCCAGCTTCCGTGCCGTCGGAGCAGACAGCAACGCATCTCTCTGCTTTCTGCTGGAATCCGCTTTTGCATTTGCAGTCTGACGCCTTGTCAACAAGAGTGCCATTTACGCATTTTTTGCCGCTTGTCTTTGGCGAGCAAGTCCCCTCAGGCACGCTGACTCCCGAATCGTTGCACGGTATATATTCGCAGGTTATGCCGTTGGCGCTTGGCTTCCTTCCCGCAGGGCAGCCGCACTTTGTGGCATTGTCCACAAGAGCGCCATTTACGCACTGCTTTGGCTTGGTTGAGGAGCACTCCCCTGCCGCCGTGCCGTCTGAGCATTTTGCCCTAATGCAGGTGGCGGTGTCGCCTTCCCCCTGCTGCACCCAGCCAGGCACGGCTTCGCAGCGGCAAAGCCGAGGATACATTGAAAGCGAAGGGCTCTCAAGCGCTCCGGTGCAGTAGTTGCCCGGATTGACTGTTGAGCATTTCCCATAGGGTGTCCCGTCGCTGCAAACGCCGGCAGCAAAGGAAACGGATGCTGAAAAAAACAGCGCAACAAGTGCCGCTAAGCAAACGCGCATCAAACTCATCTGATCGCCTCTGACGCTTTTTCCATCCTCAAAATAAAAAGCTTTGCGCCTTTCAGCAAATTTTCGCAAAAAAGTAATCGGAGAGCATCTGGCGGTATCTCTCCTGCACCATCTGCCTGCCTTCAAGCAGGCGAGCCCTCAAAAGAGCCCGCGCCATCATCCGCGGGAAGCCGGCGTCCTTCCTTTTTATGATGCGGGCGAGGGCTTCTTTTGCGTCTTGGACCTGCCTTTTTTCCACGGCAACCATCCTGTCGTGCTCCAAGTGCAGGTTAAGCGCAGACAGATGCTTCTTTACGAATGCCTCGGTATCCTGCGCAAGCTTCACAGATGGGCCCGTTGCCTTTCTTATCGCAGGCAGATGCCAGCGGTCAAGCTCAAAAAGAATGGCGCACTCCTTCCCGTCGCTCCAGTGGTAGTAGCCGAAAACCGAAAAGTCAAGTGCCTCAAGGCATTTTTTTGCGGCAAGCGCGCTTTTTTTCAGCTGCGGCCAGAGAACATCGGGCACAACCCTCGGCGCAGGGAACAGGACAAGAAGGCAGAATGTCCCGCGCGCCTCAATCATGGACGCAATCTCGGAAAGCTTCCTTTCCCTTTTTTGAGAAAAGAAGAATTTCTCAGAGGGCGCTTTGAGGAATCTTCTGCACTCAAAAATGAAGCGCGAAAGCGAGGTTTGCGCCACCACCGCGGCAACGTTGCGGCGCGGGTCCACAGGGTCTATCACCACAAGAGGCGCGTTGGGGAACATCTTCCTGTGCCCTTCTTGGTGGTGCATTGCGGAGTCAATGACTGGCTCCTTCCAGTCCGCCGCCTCCTCCATAAGCGCAAGAAGCGAGCCGGCATGGACAATAAGAAGCTCGCAGAGATAGCCGGAGAATCCCTCTATGCGAAGCTCCGCCCCATATATGCCGAAATTTTTCATGAATGCCTTCAGCAGTCGCACATCGTCCTTCTGCCTTTCATCCAGCCTTGAATTTATGAAATCCGTGTGCAAGGCTGAGCGGTCAACCGAGGAGCCCTTCTCATGCGAACTGCCTATGTTGTAGGCAGGCACCACGTCCGCGCGGTAATCGCCAAAATGGACGGTGATGTACGGGTGCTCAGCATACCTCTCTTCAATGCGCATTCCGCGAAGGGCTTTGCGCGCACAAGACAGCCCCGCCCTTACCATCTGCTCGTGGCGGTAGTTTCGCGGGAAAAGCAGAAAGATGTCAAACTCCTTTTTTCCTGCCAAGTCCGTTCCTTTGGCAAGCGAGCCTGCCAGCTTTATCTTCGCATCCCTCGGAACGTGTTTTTCAAGCCTTCCGATAAGCTGCGCAGCCGCCTCAAACGCCCTCTTTGTCTCGGCAGGATGCGGCTTTATCTTTTCAAGCACGCGGGCAAAAACAGCCTGCGCTTTTTTCGGGTCAAGGCACTTCATGGCAGAGAATTGGAAGGGGAAATTAAAAACCCCTACTTCTGTCCTTTTTTGGCTGCGTCCCAGTCCTCCTTGAACTTCGCAATTCCCTTTTCGGTCAGCGGGTGAAGAAACATCTTCTCAAGGATTTCGGGCGGCACGGTTGCGATGTGGGCGCCTGCCTTTGCCGCCTGCGCAACGTGCGCCTCGCTTCTCACAGAAGCCACTATCACCTGCGTCCTGAAGCCGTAGTTGCGGTAAACCTGCATTATCTCCTCAACAAGCTTCATGCCGTTCTCGCCTATATCGTCCAGCCGCCCCACAAAGGGCGAGACAAAAGTCGCCCCTGCTTTCGCAGCCAGCAGCGCCTGGTTCACGGAGAAGACAAGAGTGACATTGGTTTTGATTCCCTTCCTGTTCAGAGCGCGGACGGCTTTGAGCCCCTCCTGGCCCATTGGGATTTTCACCACCACGTTTTTTGCCCATGAGGCAAACTCCTGCCCGTCTTTTACCATCTGCTCCGCGGTTTCGCCCACTCCCTCCACTGAGACGGGTCCCCTTATCATCCTGCAAATCCTTGTTATGGCGTCCTTCTGCCTAAGCCCAGCCTTCAGCATGAGAGTGGGGTTGGTCGTGACCCCGTCCACCAGCCCGCTTGCCGCAAGCCTGCCTATTTTCTGCGGGTCCGCGCTGTCAATGAATATCTTCATGGGAAGCACCTCGCAACTTATCCCCTTTCCATCTCCTCTTTAATAACCTTGATTATGCCCTCTTTCCCAAGCCCGTGCTTTGCCAGAAGCTGCGCCCCGCTCCCCGATTCTCCAAACTGCATTTGGACGCCGTGCCTTCTCAGCCTGCATTGGCATCTTTCAGAAAGCGCTTCTGCAACCGCGCTTCCAAGCCCGCCCTTCACCTGGTGGTCCTCCACGGTTATTATCCTGCCGCACTTTTTCGCAAGCCACACAAGACTCTCCACGTCCATCTGCGAAAGAGTGTGGCAGTTGGCAACCGCCACCGAAATCCCCTCCTTCTCAAGCGCGTCTGCAGCCAGAAGCGAAGGATGGACCATGTTGCCGGTGGCAACAAGCGCAACATCCTCCCCCTCGGCAAGCAAATTGAGCTTGCCGACCTCAAACGGAGTTTGCGCGGTGGTTATCGTGGGAAGCTTGCCGCGCGTGCATCTTATGTAGGCAGGTCCCTTGCGCTGCCAGGCGGCATATACACACTTTTTCGCCTCCTCATAATCGCAGGGAGAAAGCACAAGCATATTCGGAAGGCAGCGCATAAGGGCGATGTCCTCAAGCATCTGATGGGTCGCCCCGTCCTCTCCAACATCAAGCCCCGCATGCGAGCCTTCTATCTTCACGTTTGCCTCGGCATAGCACACAGTCGTCCTGATCTGCTCCCAGTTCCTGCCGGGAGAAAATGCGGCGAAAGCGCCGATGAAGGGCGTCTTGCCGGCGTATGCCAGCCCTGCGGCAACCGCGACAAGATTCTGCTCAGCCACCCCGACGTTGAACGCCCTTTGGGGGAATTTTTCCGCGAACTTTCCAATCTGCACAGAGCCCATCACGTCTGAGGAGAGGGCAACCACATTCGCATCCATGGAGCCTATCTCGGCAAGGGCTTCGCCAAAGCCCTCGCGCGTGGCAGCCATCTTCAGCGCAGGGGAAAGGGGGTCGTTAAGATGCATCTGCGGGTTCAGCCTCACGGCATCGCCTCTATCCTCTTTCGCTCCTCAGCAAGCTCGGCAAGCGCGGCTTCCGCCTCCTGCTTGGAAGGCGCCTTGCCATGCCAGCGGTAGTCGTTCTCCGCAAAGGACACGCCCTTGCCCGGGGTAGTCTCGGCGACTATCATGGTTGGCTTCCCCTTCATCTTGCCGGCGCCCTCAAGGGCGCGCATGAGTGCCGCATAGTCATGCCCGTTCACCGTGACGGCGTTCCAGCCGAATGCTCGGTATTTCTGCGCCAAGTCCCCAAGCGGCATGACATCCTCGGTTTTTCCGTCAATCTGGATGAAGTTGCGGTCGCAAATCGCCACAAGGTTGTCCAGCCTGTGCTTTGCGGCAAACATCACAGCCTCCCATGTCGCCCCTTCCTGGTGCTCGCCGTCAGATGTGACGCAATATACCCGCCAGCCTTTCTTGTCCATCTTGCCCGCAAGGGCGATTCCTGAGGCTATGCCAAGCCCTTCGCCCAAGGGACCTGAGGAGTTCTCAATTTCCGGCATCCAGTGCTTGGAGGGGTGCCCCTGAAAGCGCGACCCAAGCTTCCGGAGGCTGAGGGTTTCTTCAATCGGGAAATAACCCGCGCGTGCCATCGCGGCATAAAGAACAGGCGCCACATGTCCATTTGAAAGCACGAACCTGTCGCGCCCTTCCCATCGCGGGTTTTTTGCATCATAATTCATCTCGTGAAAAAAGAGGATTGCGAATATGTCCG
Source organism: Microcaldota archaeon (assembly GCA_026414185.1). Classification (GTDB taxonomy): domain Archaea; phylum Micrarchaeota; class Micrarchaeia; order Anstonellales; family Anstonellaceae; genus UBA10161. The sequence goes on from JAOAJL010000002.1 coordinate 86,839, forward strand.
CAAGCCCGAGCGGACCTGCGGTGTGCCCGGACTGAGCGGCAGCAAGCATGCGGATGATGTCCTGCCTGATTGTGTTTGCCATGAGCCGAAGCTCCTTGACCGAACCAAGCTTCATATCCGCACCGACACTGCCTGCTATTTGCCGCAACCACAATTAAAAAGCAGCCTAATTGGCATCCGCATCTTTTTTCAGCTCCTCAATCGCTTTGCCGGCATCCGGCTTTGAGAATATGCCAGATGCAACCCCAATCAGTCTGGCGCCGGCTTTCGCAGCGCTTCTGACAGTCCCAACATCCAGCCCGCCGTCCACTTCCACAAGAACGCCCCTCTTGTTAAGCCAGCGCATCTTTTCTTCCATCGCAGGCAGGTACTTTTGCCCAGAAAAGCCGGGATAGACGCTCATCACAAGGACATGCGCAGCATCTTTCAGGAACGGCTCAGTTTCTTCCACAGGGGTGTCTGGGGAGACGGCAAGGGCCAGGAGGCTTTCCAGCCGTTTTGCCTCTGACTTGAGGAGCGCCCAGCCCGCTTTCGCCTCCCCCAAACTTCTCCTGCCCCTGCCTCCCCTTCCGCCAGCGCCAGTCAGCGACTCAATGTGTATCTCATAAACCGCATTCTTCCTCCCAATCCGCTTCATATAATCAAGCGGGTTTTCCACCATAAGATGATATTCCGCCAGAAGCTTGGAAGGGATGGGAGGGAGCTTCTCGGGCGCAAGGGTCTCATTGGGCACGAACCTGCCGTCCATCACGTCAATCTGCACGCGCCTAACAAACGGAAGCACAGCGCCAAGCCTGGCGGAAAATTCCTCAGGGGTCTTTGCCAATATTGCAGGGACAATCTCAATCTCCGCCGCCATGCCATACTCCCGCTCATCCTTGCGCCTTATACTCTCTTAAAACTTCATACACCGGTCCCTGCGGCAGAAGAGTGCTTCTGAAAAGGCAAAAAGAAGAGGCGACAAAGGAGCAGATTTGCCTGCCCGCGTTTTTCTCCAGGAATTCCTCAATGTCTGCCGTCCCCTTCGGCGAGCGCGCGACGGTAAGGTGGATTGCGAATTTCTCCTTTTTCAAGCCAAGGAAGCAAAGCGCCTCCTCCACCTTCGCAGCAAGCCTCTGGCAGCCCTCGGACCTGCCCCCAATCCATATAGCGCGGGGAAAGTGCCTGCTTGGAAAAGCCCCTGCTCCGCAGAGAAGAACCTCAAAAGGGGCAAACTCCACGCGCGACAAGGCGTCCTGAACCATCCTTTCGCCCTCCTCATCCACTTCGCCTATGAACTTCAGCGTGAGGTGAAGGTTCTTTTCGCCAACCATCCTGACCCCCAGCGCATCAGAGAGGGGTTGGCAGGCTGCCCGTATCTGCGGCAGAACCTCTTGCGGAATCCGGATGCCTACAAAAAGCCTCATGCCATCCTTTCCACCGTTAGTAATATAAGCCAAGCAAGAGAATTTAGGGCATGGAAAGCTACCTTGCCGTCCTCATGCTTCTTTTGCGGCTTGCAAACATAGTGGTTGCCGCCTATCTCATCTACTTTGCCTTTCTTATGAGCAGGATGCCTTCCATAAGCTCCTTCTCCCGCACCATCCGCCTTCTTCTGCTGGCGATAGTCCTTTTTTTCATAGTTGAGGTCATGTATGTTTTCAGGCTCATCCCGCAGGATTCCGCAAGCATTCTGCCGTCGCTTTTTGAGTTCGTTTTCCTCCTTCTGCTCATCTCCGTTCTCCACGAGGTTAGGAAGGGGATGCTTGCGCACGACCACCTGATGCAAAAGAGGGCGAGGCAGAGGCTTGTTGATGTGGAATAGCGCGCAAGAGGGGGTAGAATGCCACAATACTACTATGCTGATGCGCACTGCCACCTTGATTCCTGCGCAGGAGTGCTTCTGCCACACATTCTCATGATAACCTGCGGCACCTCGCACGAGACCAACCTGCGCTCAATGCGGATAGCCGGCGAAAACCACAACGTCTATTTTACCGCAGGAATTTCGCCTCAAGAGGCTATGAGGCATCCGGACATCAAGATAAAGCTTGTTGAGTGGGAGGAGGCGATTTCCAGCCTGCTTGCCGATAGCGGCAGACTCGTTGGCATAGGGGAAATCGGGCTGGATTACCACTGGGCAAAAACAGAGGAGCAAAAGCACCTGCAATACGAGTGCTTCATCTCGCAACTCCAGCTTGCCGAGCGGCTATCCCTCCCCGCAGTCATCCACTCGCGCGATGCCGAGGAAGAGTGCCTTGAAATCCTGCGCAACTTCAACATCCGCTTCATGATGCACTGCTTTTCGGGAACAGAAAGCCAGGCGAAAGAGGCAGCCTCGTCCGGAGGAACAGTCTCAATCCCGCCCGTCAGCGGGAGCGAAAGGAAAAAGTTCATCGCTTCGCTGCCTCTGGAAAAGCTCGTTGCTGAGTCAGATGCGCCGGCGATAGGCAAGACACCTGAGGCTGCAGCCGAGTCTATAAAAATGATTGCGCAGATAAAGGGCTTGGACGAGGAGGCGGTGCGCAAGGCAACCCTCATGAATACCATATTGTTTTTCGGGATTAGATAGGTGGTTTGATGTTTGAAAAGCTCAAGGCGCTGATGCAGAAGAAAAAGGAGCGCAACATCGCCCTCTTGATTGACGGGCCGAACGTTATCAGAAAGGACGTTCGGCTTGACTTGGTCCAGGTAAGGAAGTCCGTTGAGAAGCACGGCGCCATCAAGGTGGCAAAGATTTTCCTTGACCAGTATGCCTCGGACAAGCTTATTGAGGCGATGACCAACCAAGGCTACGAGCCGGTGATAACCACTGGCGATGTTGACGTGACGATGGCGGTTGAGGCGATGGTGCAGGTATACAACCCGCACATCCAGGCGATTGCGCTCATGACGCGAGACATTGACTTCCGCCCAGTGCTTGTGAAGGCAAAGGAGCTTGGGAAGGAAACGATAGTGGTCGGCAGCGAGCCTGGCTTTTCAGTAGCCCTGCGCAACACGGCGGACATCGTCATACTTGCCGAGCAGCGCTAATCGCCGCCAAGCCAGCCAAGCACCTCCTTCTCATGACCTTCGGGCTTGACGTTCTCAAATACCTTCTCAATCCGCCCGTCAGCGCCTATCACAAAGGTGGTCCTTTTTATCCCCATGGTCTTTTTGCCCTGCACTTTCTTTTCAGCCAGCACACCGTATTTTTTCGCCACCCTCGCCCCGCTGTCGGAAAGAAGGGTGAAGGAAAGCCCGTATTTTGCCGAAAATGCAGCATGCGACTTTTCGCTGTCAGGAGAAACCCCCACTATTGCCGCCCCGCGCCTCTCAAACTCCCTGCTCATGTCGCGAAAACCGCATGCCTCCGCAGTGCAGCCGGGCGTGTCGTCCTTCGGATAGAAGTAAAGCACCACCCGCCTGCCCCTAAATGAGGACAGCTTCACCATCCTGCCGCCAGAATCCGAAAGCTCAAAATCCGGCGCCTCTTCTCCAGCTTTCAGCATGCTCCCCCCTCCATCAGCAGGAGAAGATGAAAACAAGCCCTTTTTCATCCTTTTTATCCAGCCGAGCGTAGCCGTAGCGCTCAAACTGGACCACTGTGCCCTCTGCAAGCTGGCGGCAGGAAGGCTCGCAAAAGCCGCTCTCCTCGCTTAGGCTGTCTGGGCGGTAATTCCCACTCTCATCCAGCAAGTCGCCCGGCTTTTTTATCCTGCAGGCAACCGCGCCATCGGCAGAAACCCACTGAAGCTTTTTTGCAGCGATTCCCTCATCGGATTCGTATTTTGCCCTTATCAAGTCCCCCCTTTTCTCAACCACCGTTGCGTTGTAAAGCTCCTTTAGCCTGAAAAGCTCCCCCACAGAAAGCGCCTGCGCATCCTGCCCTGCAATCCAAAATTCGCAGCCGGCAGCAATCTTCCGCTCCCCCATCTCCTCCCGTGCAGGGTGGTTTCTTACCAAAGCCTCCCTTTCCGGCGCGCCCTCCACAGCAAGCCTGACAGGGTCTGCAACGAAGTATCTTCTTTCTGCCCTCTCGTCAAGCATTTTTCGGTTAAGGGAAAGGAGCTTTGCCCAGCCCGGCTCGGACTCCACTTTTGAAAGCCCGAACTCAAGCACGAACTCCTTTATGGCTTCGGGGAGAATCCCCCTGCGCTTCAAGCCGGCAAGGGTGGGCAGGCGCGGGTCATCATAGCCTTCAACCTTCCCCTCGCTTACCAGTGGGGCAATAAGCCGCTTTGAAATCGGCGCCCCCTTTATCTCAAGCCGGGAGAACTCTATGAGCACGGGGGCGCGCAAGCCGAGGGCTTTGAGGATGGCAAAGTAAAGCTCATTGCGCAGCTCGTATTCCTTGCTTCTCATGGCGTGGGTTATGCCTTCCAGGCTGTCCATTATCGGAGCGCCAAAGTCGTATGAGGGCCAGCAGCAGTATTTGCTCCCCTGCCGGTAGTGCGGCGTTTTTATGATGCGGAAAAGGGTGGGGTCTCGCATTGCGGTGTTCTCGCTTTTCATATTGCCGCGGAAGCGGACAATCGCCTCTCCCTCCTGCATCTTGCCTTCCCTCATCCTGCGGAAGAGTGCCATGTTCTCCTGCGCATCCCGGGCGGAGCAGTCGCACGCCATTTTCTGCTCCCTGCCCCTTTTCACCTCCTCAGTCGGGCAGGTGCACACATAGGCAGAGTATTTCACAAAAAGCTCCTCGCAATAGGTGTAAAGCTCCTCCATCCTGTCAGAAGTGTAGGTTTCATCCGCCCAGTCAATTCCAAGCCACAAAAGCCCCTCCTTTATCGCATCCACGAATTCCTGCTTTTCCTTTTCCGGATTGGTATCGTCAAAGCGCAGAATCATCTTGCCGCCGTAACTTCGCGCAGCCTCATAGTCAAGAAATGCCGCCTTGGCATGCCCGATGTGCGGGTAGCCTGAGGGCTCGGGGGGAAAACGGGTCACCACCCCACCCTCCACCGCAGAGGGAAGCTCAATCCCCCTCCTTTCCTCAACCTTCCTCTCTTCAAACGAAAACTGCGCAAGCTCTGCTTCAACTTGCTGATAAGAAAGCGCATTGACCCGCTTTGCCTCCTCGTTTATGAGCTTCATAAGGCCCTTCATGTCTTCCTTTGCCTGCGGGAATTCCGCAATCACCTTGCCTATCACTCTGGCGGGTATGGCAAGCTTGTAGTCCGCTGCGTTTTTCAGCGTCCATTTGCGGATGACCTCTTCAAGGGTTGCCATGCTCAGATTTCAAAAAGAAGTGTTAAGAGTTTATCATAAGCCAAACCAAAATAATACATACTTTTATATTTTTTACCATATAAAATATTTCCATGTCCAAAATAGCATGCCTCATAACAGACTCGTCCGAAAGAAAAATAGCGCACTTTGCGCTTAATGCCAAAACAAGCTGGGCAGTCTCAAAGCTTTACCTCGCACTAAAGGCTCGCTCTGCCTACGACCACGATACTGTCAAGGGAGTGGCAAAGGCAAGGCTGGTCCGCAAGCCGCAGGGGGTATTTTTGCACATCAGGCTCCTTGAGGGCGCCAATGAGGCAGAGCAGAGCAAAAATCGCCTTTTTGCAGAGGCGTTGCAAGGCAGGTCTTCCGCAAGGCAGGCGGTAGCCTCCCTAATCCCATATTCGCTGGAGGAGGACAGAAAGAGGGAAAAAGAGCAGCAGAGGGCTGCTGACAAAAAATTTGCGGAATTCATAAGGGAAAACGAGCTTCAGATTAAGATTGCGAAATGCACGGCGGCATTCTTTGGCATGTTGCTGTTTCCGGTAGCAGGGACTTTCCACGGAAGGCAGATTGCCGCCTTCCTGAAAGAGAAGCTTATTTTAAGGCCGCTTGAGCGCGCTTTCCTGGCGTTAAGCAAAAGCGGAGGGGATTAAGCTCGCCTTCTTGCGAAGCTGCTTGCGTCAATCCCAAGCCTCTCAAGAGCCCTGGCAGTTTTGCCTATGATGATGAGCCTTGCCTGCTGCAGCTGCCCAAGGTTCCTGCTTCCTGACAGAAGCATGGCAATCCTCAGCTCCCGCTTCCACCTTGCCGCCTCGCCTGCCGGGTTTTTCGCCCTCAGAAAAGGAAGAGCGGCTGCCGCATAGGAAGCCCCCAGAGCAATCGCCTTTGCGGCGTGCAGCCCGTTTCTCAGCCCCCCGCTTGCAATAATGGGAAGGATGCCTGCGCAGGATGCGATGCACTCGCAGGTCGGGTTGCCCCACTCCGCGAAAGTCGGCGGCTTGCCGGAGCGCAGATATTCCACCTTGCTCCACGAAGTTCCGCCGGACCCTGAAATGTCAATCATGCTGACCCCTGCCTTCTTCAGCATAAAAGCCGCATCCCTGCTTATGCCCGCTCCGGTTTCCTTCACAATCACCGGCAAGCCAAGGTCTCGGGCAAACAGCCCAATCTGCGGCAATATTCCAGAAAAGTTGCTGTCGCCTTCAGGCTGGACAAGCTCCTGCAGAGGGTTAAGGTGGATAGCAAGCGCATCCGCCTCAACCTCGTCAAGCGCTTCCCTTATGCGCCTTACCCCGTATTTTTTCAGCTGTGCCGCCCCTATATTGCCAATCAGCGGTATGCTGGGGGCTGCCTTGCGGACCTTGTAGGTGGAGGCAAGCTGCGGCTTTTCAATCATCGCCCGCTGGCTTCCAAGCCCCATCGCCAGACCTTCCTTTTCCGCAGCCTCTGCCAGAGAAAGATTTATCTTCTCCGCGCCAGCATAGCCGCCGGTCATGCCGGCTATTATCAGAGGAGCAGCCATCTTCTTGCCGAAGAGGCTGCAGGCGCTGTCAACATCCTCAAGGCTCATCTCGGGAAGCGCATTGTGCAGAAATCGCACATCTGCAAAGCCTGCGGGCTGGGCATATTCCACCTCTTGAGTCCGCGCCGCCCGGACATGCTGCCTTTTCCTGCTTTTTATGTCCATAAAATTGCCAGCCCTGTTCCTGCCTTTCCCACTTTGCCATATGGGCTTGGGAATTCCATTTTTAAATTACTTTGCGAATAGTGCCCCATGGGCATTTCAGCTTGGATAAAGGAGCACATCATCCACATTATCGTCCTGTCGTTGCTTTTCGCATTCGCCTATGTCCTTTTATCCTTCAACGAAGGCACTATGAGCTACGAAGCCGCCCGCGTCTACGTGCAGGCGCTTACCGGCATTGCCACACTGGCGCTCCTTTACTATGCCTATTTCAGCGCCGTTTCCAAAAAAGAAGAGGATGTTGCAAGGCTTGAGCTTGCCGTCCGCCCCATTCTTGTATGGGAGCTTTACCCGAAGGGCAGAGGGGCGGAGCTTTTCTACAAGGCTCTCAAGCACCCTATTTACGACCTTCGCCTCAGCATGCGCATAGGGCAGGCGGAGCGCACCATTGAAGAGAGGCACCTTGACGTCTTTGAGTCAAATCCAGCCGCAGCCCGCAGGCACGACATCTCCGATTTTATAAGGCAGGGTCTTTCCCAGGAGAGAATGCGCATCCTGGAGATGCGTTTCTCCTACCACTCGGAAGTGGGGGGCAAGTACGAGCTTTGCTTCACAAAGGAAGTGCTGCGCCAGAAAGGCGGGTTCGTTTTCCAGCACCGCAAGATAGTCTCTGCTAAATACCCCTGGAAAGAAAAGAGCATAGTCTTCACGGATTAGGCTACTTTGAGATTGCCAGCGCGGCGTAAGCCACAACCGAGCCGTAGTCCCCGGTTTGCTCACCCGAGTTGGTGTATTTCAAAAGCTCGCACTTTTTTGCTTTCGCAAGCTTGGCATAGTAAACTGCCGCCGCAATCGGCCCGTGGCCGCATATTGAGAGCCCGCGCTCCTCCACAACCTCCTCAAAGCCAGCCTCATCAAGCTCCAAAAGAAGCTCAATCGCCTTCATGTCCTTCTGCCGTGCCCTGTCCGCAGGCTCATAGTGGGTGAAATCCGAAGAGGCAATCACTATTATGTTCCGGCCTGTCCTGGATGCCGCAGAAAATATCGCGCCTCCCAAATCGGCGGCAGAGGCGTAGTCCTGCCAGCCCATGCATATCCCGACCATCTTTGCCTGGGGCGCGCAGACTTGCAGAAAGGGAAGCTGAACCTCTGCCGAATGCTCGTTTAGGTGCGCAAGCTCGTCCTTCCTTGCTATCTTCCCCGCCTTGACTATCTCCTCAGCCAGCTTCGCATCGCATTCCACCCTGCCAAGCGGGGTCTGCCAGTCCTCAAAAGAAACTGAGATTGGGGCGCCCATCCCAGTGTGGTTGGGGCCTATCACAACTGCCGTCAGCTCCTTTTCCTTCCAATTAGCGCACGAGGCATAAGAATGCGCGGCGCACCTGCCGGAATAGATGTAGCCTGCGTGCGGACAGACTATGGCAAGCCTCTGCTGCGGCTTTATCGCCTGCTGCGCCGCCGAAAGATAGTCCTTCACCTGCGCCAACAGAGCGCTTGAGGAAAAGGGATAGAATGAGCCGGCGACCGCAGGTTGCCTCATGTAGCCTTTTCTTCCATTAGTTTTATAATATTCAGGCACGTTTGCTCAGCCATGGCAGAAAGCGTTCTTTCGCATGCCCTCAACGCGTATTTCAGGAACATCAAGCTCATCTCGTTTTTTTCAATACCGATGCTTGTTGCGCTTCTCATACCAGCCCTTGTCAACACCCCTGTCTTTTCCGCCCTGGGCGGCTCTTTTCTGCGCACAGGCTCAATACCAGACGCCTCTGCGGCTGACTTCGGGATAATAATCATCTCCCTTCTGCTGTCTCTTTACCTGATGTCCTTTGCGATAGTGAACATAAACATAGTCATCAAAAGCCAGCGCTCCATGACCAGCGTCAAAAACGAGGTGGTGCGCGGCATAACCGGCTACACGCTGAATGTATTCATGCTGTTTCTGCTTGGCTCAATTGCGCTTCTTATAATCCAGCTTCTGACCTTTGAGCTTGGGGCGCAGTCCTGGCTTGCGCCGATTCTATCCTTTCTTGTGTGGCTGCCCCTGTTTTACGCCCCAGCGGGCTTGGTCATTGACGAGCTGCGCCCATTCAGAGCGGCAGAAAAGTCCTTCAAGATGGTTTTTTCAAAGCTCAACTACTTCCTGCTTTGGATTTTTGTTGCCCTCGCACTTCTTGTGGCGCTTGACTATGCCTTCCTGTCGCTTCTTCCATACAGGCTTGGCTCCTTTGCCGCAGTGGTGGCAAATTCCCTGGTAATAATGCCGTTCCTGATTGTCCTTCAGACGCAGATTTATCTCTCAAAATACACCATACTTGACTGAAGGGGAAAGACGCGGCGCCTGTCTTTACCTAAGCAGGTTCGCAGACTGGCTGGCGATAAGCGTTGCCGCCCCTGTTATCGCCGCAACCACTATCCCGCCTGCAATAAGCGCATAGGCAGTGGTGATGTATCTGCCTCTCTGGTCGGAAGGCTGCGTCTGCGCAATTCCGTATGCAAGCCCGCCAAGAACTATAAGAATGACTGAAACAACAGGCCCTATCTGCAAAAGCGCATTCTGTATGCCTGTGAGCGTGTCCAAAAGCGCCATTCTCCCACCAGCCAAAATAGGCAGGTGAAATTATATAATCCATCCCATCCTGCGGCTTTGGCATTGGCTTTGGCATTGGGTCGCTTTTATATACTTTTTCTTTTTTATCAGAGGCAGAGGTGGCCAAATGCGCGACCAATACCGCTTCCCAATATACCGCATTGACGAGGAGGAAGAAGAGGAAGAAGAAGAGGACGAGGAAGAGGACGACTTTGACGAAGATTGGGAAGACGAGGAAGAGGAGTAGGAAGGCAAGCACTCGCCTTTCTTATTGCCTGCGCTCTGCCTAATCCTCATGGTGCTTCACAAAAGCCCGCATATTTTCGTATGCGTGGGCTTTCACGAATTCCTCAGGCAGCCTCAAGCCGTATCTTTGCTTGAAGGCAATCTCCACCTCTTCAAGCCGGATTCCCGCCTCTATCATCCTTCTTGCGGCCTCCGCATGTCGGCAGTGCCTGATGTCAAGTATTATGGACGCAATGAGGTGGAATCTGCTTTGTTGCAAAGGGGGCTGAAAAATCTGCATGGCAGGTTCCTTCCAGCGGAATTGAACCCAACCCCTATTTATAAATGCATTCTGCCTTTGCCTCAAGCATGGCGACTATTGAGGAAGAGATAGTGCATTGGTGGAAAGACGAGCGCGGCGAGTCGCACCGCAATGCCCTCCGCATTGAAAGCGAGCCGCCGACAGAGCAAAGCGGTTTTCCGCGCGACGGGCTGGTGGTGTTGCGCATAATGAACAGCAGCTCCCAGCAGGCAATCAGGCTTTCGCCGGATGAGGCCCTGCGCGTCTCCACCCAGCTTCTCTCTGTTGCCAAGGACCTCATCCAGCAAAAGCGCGCAATGTGGAACCGCCACGGCGATTAGCCGCAATCCAGCCCGCCCCGCAATTTTTTAATCCCTCTTCTCCCTGAACATCCCAGGTTTTATGGAGCATTTTGACATCGCAATAATCGGCGCAGGGCCTGCCGGCACCTTTGCGGCTTACAGGGCAGCGCAACTTGGCGCACAGGTGTGCGTCTTTGAAGAGCACGAAAGGATAGGCGAACCAGTCCATTGCGGCGAGTGCCTCTCTGAGCTTGCCTGCAAAAGGCTTAACCTCTCCTTGCCTGACGAGGCAATCTCGCAGAGGATGAAGGGCATCCGGCTTGTCTATCCCGACAGAAACTACTCCTACATAGAAGAACCGGGCTACACCCTTGAGAAAGAGAGGTTTGAGCAATACCTCGCCAAGCTTGGCGCAGAGGCAGGCGCAACCTACAAGATGAGGCACAGGGTGGCAGGGCTGTCCTATTCGCAGGGGACCTGGGCTGTTTCCACGACGCAGGGGGCTTATGCCGCCAAAATATTGATTGACGCCTCGGGCGTTGCCGGGGCGGCATCCCGCCTTCTATATCTGAACCCCGAGCCAAAAAAGGTGGTCGGGCTGCAATACGAGCTTTCGCCGATTGAGAATGACGGCTTTATTGATTTTTTCCTCTGGCAGAGCCTCGCGCCGCGGGGCTATCTCTGGATTATACCAAAAAAGAACAGCAGGGCAAACGTGGGCTTGGTGACCGACGATGCGCCAAACGCGCGCAGATACCTTGACCGCTTCATCTCACAATTCGGGCTTTCTGAAAAGAAGAAGGTTGGCAAGATGGCCTTCGGGGGCTTCATCCCAGCATCAGGCCCCCTCCCAAAGACCTTTGATGATGGAATACTGCTTTGCGGAGATGCCGCCGGCTTTACCTCCCCTATGTTTGAAGGCGGGACCGGCTTGGCGATGACATCCGGCAAGTTCGCCGCCGAAGTTGCAGTGGGGGCTTTGAAAAAAGGGGATGCAAGCAGGGCGGCGCTTGCGAAATACGAAAGCCTCTGGCGCGCAGAATTTCCGGACTACAGCAGGCTTCTGTCCGCAAAAAAGGCAGTCTATAACTTCACGGATGCCGAGTGGAGCAGGATAGGCCGCCTAATACCCAGAAACCTCACCGATGTGACTCTCGCAGAAAAAGCCGCGGTAGGCGCAAGGGTGCTTGCCGCAGCTCCCCACTTTTTTGCCAAGGGCTTCATTTCCGCGATGGATGCGCTTGGAAAATCCCGCGCAAAGCACTACGGCTGGTAGCAGCAGGGGCTTTCCTTTTATTTCTTGTAGTCTTATTCCTGCCTTATGGACGCACTTTCGCAGGATTACACCCCAATCAGCAGCATACTCAAGGGCGGGCAGGCAGGCAAGAAGGTGAAAGTGCGCGGCTGGGTTTACCGCTCGCGCACAAGCGGCGGGGTCTGTTTTGTCGTAGTCCGGGATTCCACAGGCGTAATTCAATGCGCGGTGAAGAAGGACGCGGTTGGGGAGAAAAGCTTCAGGGAAGCCTCAGAGGCATACATAGAATCCACAATATTGGTTGAGGGGTTTGTTAGGGAAGACAAGCGCGCGCCTGGCGGATTTGAGCTTGCGGCATCACAAGTCCAGCTTGTGGCGCAGGGCGAGCCCTTCCCCATCGCCAAGGACCAGTCGGTTGAATTCCTTCTTGACAGCCGGCACCTGTGGCTGCGCTCCCAGCGGCTCACAACAATAATGAAAGGGCGCCACCACATACTGCGCTACCTTCGGCAGTTTTTTGAAAAGGAGGGCTTTTGGGAGCTGACCCCGCCTATAATAACGCAGGCGGGCTGCGAGGGCGGCTCCACCCTTTTTGAGTTTGACTACTTCGGGCAGAAGGCATACCTTACCCAGTCCTCGCAGCTTTACGCAGAGGTGTTCACAACCTCGCTTGAAAAAGTCTATGTCCTTGCCCCCTCATTTCGCGCCGAGCCATCCCGAACCGTGCGCCACCTCTGCGAGTATTGGCACCTTGAGCCGGAGATGGCATTCTACAACCAGAAGATGAACATGGAGCTTCAGGAAAGGATGGTTGAATACGTCGCACAGAAGATGGCGGCTGAGCAGCAGGATATCCTCGCGGCGCTTGGGCGTGACATCGGCAAGTTAAAGGCAGTCCGCGCCCCCTTCAAGCGCATCACCTATGATGAGGCGATAGAAATCTGCAGACAAGCAGGCGCAAACATAAGGCACGGGCAGGACATAGGCGCAGATGAAGAGGAGATACTGACGCGCAGCGAGGAAAAGCCGCTCTTCGTCACCAACTTCCCCAAGAAGATAAAGGCGTTCTACATGCGCGAGGACCCGCAAAAGCCGGGCACAGTCCTCAACGACGATTTGCTTGCGCCCGAGGGACACGGCGAGATAATCGGCGGCTCGGAGAGGATTTGGGAATTGGACGAGCTTATGCAGCGGCTCAAGGAAAACAAACTTGACGTGAGAAATTACCAGTGGTATATTGACCTGCGCCGCTACGGTCCCTTCCCCCACTCAGGCTTCGGGCTTGGAATTGAGCGGCTTGTGAAGTGGCTACTTGGCTTGGACCACATCCGCGACGCAATTCCCTTCCCAAGGACTATTAACAGGGTTTATCCATAATCCTGTTTTTCTGTTTGCGCACCCTCTCGGCGCGTGCTTTGCAAGCTTGGCAGGATTGGACGGCTGGTGGGATTGAGCGAAAATGAAGCGAAGGAGGCAATCCTCAAAAACCCGCCTCTTACATGCTATTCTGTGAGGCGCTATCTGGCAGCCATTGTCGTTTTCCGCACCCTCGCATGCGAGCTTGAGCAGGAGGGCAAGAAGCTTCCTGAAAACCGGGAGATGGTGCGCGTATTCCTGCAGCACTAACGCAAGTCGCCCTATGTTCCACCAACTAAATCCAAGATGCGCATCTCGCAGGCAACAAGCAGGGCACTGTTTTCAGAGCCAAAGCTGATGCAATGCGCCAGAAGCAGCCTCAGGCGCCTTGTCAGCCAATAAGATTATTATCATATTCCACCCTTCCTTTTCCATGGACGCGCGGCAGCTCTACCTTCTCTGCGTTAAGATGAACGGCTTGTCCGACCACGAGATGGAAGAGCTTTCGGAGCAGGAGCGGAAACTGCTGACCAGGGGAGATAATGGCAAGTTTTGGCTCAAGCGGCAGGAGCGGGAAAAATTCACAGTCGCGCTTACCGGCGGGGCTTTTGACATTCTGCACATCGGGCATCTTTTGACCCTCAAGAAAGCAAAGCAGGAGGCGGATTTGCTTGTTGTGGTGGTTTCAACAGACGAGCGGGTTGAAGAGCTCAAAGGCAGAAAGCCCATCCACGACGCGGAATACCGCTGCGAGATGGTTTCAAGCGTAAGGTGGGTTGACCTTGCGATAGTCGGCTCAAAGGACATAATGGAAACGTTCTACCGTGTCAGGCCCGACGTAGTGGTATTCGGCTACGACCAAACACCAATGAAGCTTCCTGCGCCCGTGCGGGTGGTCCATCTTTCCGATGTGAAGGCGGACCCGAAGATTGCGAAAACCTCAAAGATAATAAGGGACTTGGGGCTCTGACAAACTGCCCTGAAGATACTTTTAAAAAACAATATTCTGTAATAGCGCCACAAGGTTCAGTCTTTTTTGAGGTGGGCAAGTGGATAAACACTCAGCCGATACCAAGCAAGCGCACCATCGCTCCGCTTCTTCTGAAGAGGAATTCCTCTCCTCTCTTGCGACTCTCAAGCAAGCCGAGGCAAGCGCATCAGCCAGGCTTGAGGAGTTCAGGCGCCAGGCCGCCTCAATTGAGGCGAGGGGAAAGGAAAGGGCGGTTGAAATCCTCGCAAAAGCCTCTGAAAAGGCAGTGCAGGCAAAAAACGAGATACTTGCAGCAGGCAGGCAGAAGGCGGAAAGCGAGGCAGGCGAGCTTTTGCGCGATGCGAAAAGGCAGGCGGACAAGATAAAAAGCAAGAGGCTTTCTGAGCGGGATGTCCAGCAGCTTGCCGCAGGCATCCTCTAAGGGGTAGGCATGTTAAGACCGGTGAAGATGTCCAAGCTAAGGGCAATCTGCCTCAAAGCGATTGCGCCCTCGGTAATCAAAGCCTTGCAGAAGATGGAGGCAGTGCATCTGAAAGACGCGGAGCTTCCGCAGACAGGCAGGGCAGGTCCGCTGCCGTCATACGATGACATATCGCAGAGGCTTGTCCGCATCCGCGCAATGCGGGATTTGCTTGGCAAATCCGGAAAGCTTCCGAAAAGGAAGCTCTCAATTGAAAACCCAATAAAAGAGGCAGATGAGCTTCTGGCAGAGCAGGAAAAGCTCCAGGCAATGCTGAAAGAGCGGGAGGAGGCTTCCCGCGAGCTTGAAGCGCTGGCTGCTCAGCAGAGGCAGCTTTCCGAACTTGCACCTTTCAACCTTGACTTCTCAGAGCTGTCTTCTGATTCCCTCCAATTTCTGCTTCTCAAGTCAAGCGAAGAGAAAATCAAAACAGCGCGCAGGATTTTGCCAAAGCGGAAAAACTGCTCCTTTGTCGCCGCAGGCAGGATGCTTCTTGTGGCAATTCCAAAAACAGAGGAGCCCAAGTTTCTTGAGGGCTACGGAACTTTCGTGCCCTTGCCTGCTTTGAGGGGAACGCCGAGCCAGGAGCTTGAGCGGCTCAACAATGCCGCCCAGGCAGTGCGCCAGAGGCTTGAAGCAGCCCAAAGCCGCCTGCGCCGGTTCTCCGATGCGCACTACCCCAAGATTGTTGCCGTTGAAGAGGCGCTCTCCATAGAGGCGGAGCGAGCCAGGGTTTCAACAATGTTCTCCTCCACCGAAGCACTTTATTATATTGAGGGCTATGTTGAGGCAAGCCGCTTCAAGCACATCGCCCTTGAGCTGCACAGGCAGTTTGGCAAGAAAATCCACGTCTACGATGCGGGCATTGACGGGCACCGCGACCGCCCGCCGACCCTTCTTTCCAACCCAAAGCCAGCAAAGCCGTTTCAGTTCCTTGTGGAATTCATCTCCCTGCCGCAGTATTCGGAAATAGACCCGACGCTTTTCCTCATGTTCTTCACCCCCATCCTCTACGCGCTCATACTCGGCGATGCGGTCTATGCCGTCATTTCATTCATCTTGGCATCCTATTTCCTAAAAATTACAAAGCCAGGCGGCATGGTCCATGAGATATCCAAAATCTGGAAGATTTCTGCCGTGCCAGCCTTCATCGCAGGGGTGCTTTTTGATGAGTGGGGCGGTTTTACGCACCAGCACCTTCTTGCGAAGTTCGGCATCCAGGGAGCGCTTTACCAGGCTTACCTCCACCGCATCTCAGAAGTCCAGTCTCTGATGCTTGTGGTGATCGTGCTTGGCATGATTCATCTGGCTCTCGGCTTCGTCCTTGGCGCAATAAACGAGTGGAACCACTCGCGCAAGCACGCATACGCAAAGCTTGCCTGGCTTGGAGTGGAAATCTCCGGCTTTTTCTTGGTAGCTTCCGGCATGTTTGGCGCATTTGGCTTTTTGTTCCCGCCTGCCCTTGCGCTTTTCCTTGCCTCAGCCGCAGTCCTTGTATGGAGCGAAGGCGCGGTCAGCATCTTTGAGATACCCGGTCTTGCCTCAAACATAATGTCCTATATCCGTATTGCCGCAGTGGGGGTTGGCGGAGTGATTCTCGCAGAGGCGATAAACGAGCTTCTCTTCCCGCGGCTTGAGCTTTCCCTGCCAGGGTTTTTGGTTTTCGTCATCATGGCGCTGATTTACGTTTCGGTGCACGTAATTTCCTGCATAATAGCGATGTTTGAGTCCTTTGTGCACGGCGCACGTCTGAGCGTAGTGGAGTTTTTCGGAAAGTTTTACCACGGCAACGGCTTGCCTTTCAGGCCCTTTGCCGCAAGGAGGGTTTACACTGAGGAATGCTAACGCCTGCAAGACAGGCTTAGGAAAGAAAGAGGTGTGAAAATGGTGTGGTTTGAGAACAACGGTGCAATAGCAATAGGCGCGGCAGCCGCAATGGCGGCAGGAGCCATAGGAACTGCGTGGGCGCAGGCATCCATCGGCTCATCCATCATGGGAGTGGTTGCCGAAAGGCCGGAGGACGCAATGAAGCTCATCATCTACATGGCGCTTCCGGAGCTCATTGTGCTTCTGGGCTTCGTGGTTGCCTTCCTGCTGATAGGAAAAGTGGAGGCAGGGGCTACTGCTGCGGCAGGCCATGCCTAAGCAGAGTCGGCGCTTTCACATCTCTTCCTGCCTTGCCTGCATCAGAAGCTTGCCGCGCACTCGTTGCAGGCATCCTGCGCAGGAAGAAAGCCATGGAAACCGCAAAGCAGCATCTTGCGCGTCTGGAAGGTGGTCCTGATGGGGTTTGAGGAGTTGGCAGCCGAGCTTCAAAAGCAGGCAGAGGCAGAGGGCAAAAGGCTTCTTGCCTCAGCCGAGAAGAATGCCAAAAAGGCAGAAGAAGAGGCGGAGGCAAAAGCAGATGAAATGCTGCGCGCGGCAAGAAAGGAGGCGCAGTCCTACGTGAAGCAGGAGTCTGCCGAACGGCTCACTTCCGCAAAGCTTTCCGCAAAGAAAATAATTGATGAGGCTCGCGATGATGCGGTTGAGGCTTCCCTTGAGCAGGTGTGGGGCGCTTTCAAGTCCTCTTCGCTTCGCAAAGAAAATTATCCAGCCATCCTAAGGAGGCTTATTGAGGAAGGGGTGCGCGAGCTTGGCGCAAGGCAGGCGATAGTCTATGTGCGCGATTCCGATCTGCCTCTCGTTTCGGGCTATCGCACGGCGCGCCTGCCAGCAGAGTATTCCGGCGGGGCGATAGTGGAGTCCGAGGATGGCAAGATTCGGGTGAATAAGACTCTGGGAGAGGTTTTTGCGCAGGCAAAAGCCGGCTTGCGCAAGAAGATATATGACAGGCTCTTTGGCTGAGTGGTTGCGATGAATGAGCGGATAAATGCGGTCTGTTCATCAGTCATCGGAGCATTGCGCTCAAAGCTGAGGTTCAGACCGCTGATATACGGCTATTCCAACGCGCGCGTGCGGGCGATGCGGACTCAGCTTCTCTCCCGCAGGCAGGCGGAGGACCTGCTCAAAGTAAAGTCAAACGCCGCAGTCGCAGAGTATCTCTCTCGCACCGGCTACCGGCAGGATTTTGCCGGCTTGCCGCCAGCCCTAAATGACGAAGACAGGGTAGAAATCGCAGTAAGCCGAAATTTCGCGAGGACTGCCTCAAAGCTTCTCCGCATATCTCCCAAGCAGGACAGGCAGGCTCTCCTGGCATTTCTTGGAAGATACGACGCCCACAACATAAAGACAATCATCCTGGCAAGAAAGCTTGGCAAGAAAAAGGAGGAAACAGAGATGCTCATCCTGCCGGCAGGAAGCATCACCCCCAAGGAGATTTCCCTTATGCTTTCTGCAAAATCTCCCGACCAGCTTCTTGCGGAAATACGCTCAACCGAATTCGGGCAGGGGTTCTTCTCCTCAAAATCCATCCACCAGCTCCAAAAGTCAAAGCTGCGCTCCATTCTGCAAAATCCTGACGAAGATGGCTTGCAGGCGCTTCTCCCAGCCCTTGACTCATACTATTACGAGGTTGCGGTTTCCGCCCTGGCGCAGATAGGGAAAGACTCCCCTCTGGTCGCCCGCCTCATACGCTCAGAGATTGACGCAAAGAACCTGATGAGCGCGATGCGGCTCAAAAAAGCCGGCGCAGACCACAAGGCAATAGCCAAAAGCATGATTGCGGGCGGAAGCCTCCAAAGCCAGAAGCTTGAGAAGCTTGCCTCTGCCAAGGGGCTTGACGAAATCATTTCGCAGGCATCCGAGTTTTTCATATCCGAAACAGGCAAAGGCGAATTTGCAGAGGCGCAAAAGCGTTTCCGGCAGGACGGCTCTCTGAGCCACTTTGAAGTAGTCTTTGAGCATTCCATTTCCCGCCGCTCGCTTCATGCCTTGCGCAGAAGCCAGATGTCGCTTGGCGCAATAATCGGTTTTCTTCTGCTCAAAGAGGAGGAGATGAACAACATAAGAAAGATTGTGAGGGGAAAAGCCCTCGGGCTTTCCCCGGAGAAGATAGCAGAGCTTCTGGTGTTGGTAGGGTAGGGATGCGTGCCTGACGCAGGTGAATATCATGTCTGAGAAGGAAGCGCAGCACAGGGAGAAGCTTGCGGTGATTGCCGACTCCGCGACCTGCGTCGGTTTCCGTCTTGCAGGCGTGGAAAGCACATTCGCCCTATCAGGAAAGCAGGCGGAAGACAAGCTTTCCGAGCTTCTCTCAGACAGTTCATACGGGATAATAATAGTGACCGAGCGCATGCTTGAGTCAGCAGACTGGAGGCTGAAAAAGCGCGTGGAGGCGACGGCAAAGCCGATCGTGGTGCCGATTGCCGACATGGCAGGGCCGATTGAGCAGTCCGAGTCAATCTCGGTGCTCATAAAGCGTGCGCTTGGCTTGGATTTGAGCAAGAAAAAGTAGTATTTGCGTTTGCGAGGTGTTGTCATGGGAATACTGCACAGGATTTCAGGACCGGTCGTGGAGGCAAGGCAGATGACCGGGGCGAAGATGTACGACCTTGTGAAAGTGGGTAGGGAGGGGCTCACCGGGGAAATCATCAAAATCGTGGGCGACTCTGCAATCATCCAGGTCTATGAG